>NZ_JAPZSY010000045.1 GCF_027532025.1 Inhella sp.
CCCAAGTTCGACACTTACGGCGCGTAAGTTGTTGATTTGATATGCGGCCGACCTCAATCCGCAGACTACAAGTCAACCGTCGGGTTGTCTTCCCGCGTCTGGCGGCATGAGGCCGGCAGGCGTCGGAACCGGTAGCCCGACCGCAGCGAACAGCTCCCGCTGCGCGGCACCGATTTCGGTCAGACCGCGCAGCCACTGCCCATCGGGAGTTTGCGCCGTCTGTTGATGGATCCGCCTCAACTGCTCCAGCAACCGCGCCGGGGACTCCTGGCGGTCGCTGGCCTTCAGTCGCATGCGCAGCACACGATGGAGGATCAGCGCCAGGAAGCACACCAACGCATGGGCGCGGATCCGACGTGGCAGCCGGTGGTGCACCGGCCCGATCTCGATCTCGCTCTTGAGCGCTCGGAAGCCGCGCTCGATGTCCGCCAGGCTCTTGTAGCGCTGCACGACCTCAGCGGCCGGTGCGTCGGTGTTCGTCACCAGCAGCAGCTTGCCGTCCAGCCCTTCGAGGTACTGCAGCCGCTGTTCGTCGACGGTGAACTGGAACAGCTCGCTGTGCAGGTCCACCTGGATCAGATGTGCCAGGTTGGCATCCTTGACGGCGTGGTACAGCCGCGCCTTGGCACCCGAGTCCGACAGCGGCCGACCGCGTCGCCGCTGGCCGGCCTCCTGCGCGTCCAGCCGTCCGCCCCACTGCTCGCCCAGCGCGATCAACTCGCGCATCTGCTCGCGCCTGGCCTGGCTGCGCCGCTGCGCCACCACGGGGTCGTGGGCGACCACCAATCGGTGTTGCATTGGCGGGCCTGCCGTGTCCTTCTCGCCCCCCGTGGCCCAGAGCAGTTCGTCGATCCAAGTAAGCGCCGCATCGTGGCTGGCATCCAATGCCTTGAGCTCGTCGCGGAACTCGCCGTACCGCGCGGCCGGCACCGCCAGCACGTACTCCAAACGCACGCCGCGGCCGGTCGCGTCAAGTTCGGCCTGCAGCTGCGCAAGCTCCTGCAGGTTGTTCAAGCTCAGCAGGCCGCGATCGGCCACCAGGACCACGCGCTTGAGCGGCCAGCGCTCCAACAGCGCGCGGATCATCGGCAGCAGCGTCTTGGCCTCTGACGTGTTGCCTGGGTGGACCTCATGCGCGATGGGCAGCCCCTCGGCGGTCTGCACCAGCGACAGCACAAACTGGCGCGCCACCCCGCCGTCCTTGGACTTGCCGAGGTCGCGCACGTCGCCGTCGACCACCGCTTCGCCGTGCACCTTGATGGTGGTGAGGTCGTAGAACACGACCGACAGCTCCTGGTCGATCAACGGGCGCATCAGCAGCGCAAGTCGTTCGTTGATCGCATCGGCGTGATCGTCGATGACGTCCATTGCGCGCAGCAGGTGCTGATGCTCGGGCAGACTGCCATCGAAGCCGAAGCCGCGCGGCAGCGCCACCGTCTGCAGCCAGCGCAGCACACCGAGCTTGGAGGCCGGGTCGCACAGCCGGTTGAAGACCATCGCGCGCAGGCAGGCCAGCACGTCGAGCTCGCTCCTGGAGCGGCGCCACGCGAGCGACAGACCCTCCAGGTCCAACGCCCGCCACAGCTGCCACAGCGCCCAGACGTCGCCGGCGGCGCGGGCATCCAGGAAGCGAAGGTCGGTGATGCGGGTCGACCCGCCGGTTGTGTTCTCGCGGCCTTGCGCGCGACCGAGGGCGTCGATCAGGCGATCGACGTCACCACCGGGCTCGAGCCGGCCGAGCGTGGCCAGCGTGCGTTGACGGGGCTGGCCGGCGTCGTTGCGGTACGACTCCACCAACTGCGCGTAGCGGCGCCCGCCGGAGCTCGTGACCTTGATGAACATGGCCGCGAGTGTAGCTGGGATGGCAGAAAACGGAAACTACATACATCTGCAAACGTGCCACTACACACGTTCGGCCAAAGCGGCCCGATGAGCGCTGCAAGTTGTTGATTCGACGTGCCTTCGATCAGCCGTTGTCGCCGAATTGGGCGCGGAACTGTCGAACTTGGGGTGCATGTCTGCCAGCTCGTCGAAGTGGGCTGGTGCAACGATAGGGCCGACTGGAATTCCGGACCTGGTTATGCCGCAGTCAAGAAAGATCTTGCGTGCCAGCTCTGAGCAGTAGGCGGACTCTTTGCCCGAGCGCCAGCGTGGCCTGAGCTTGTAAGGCTGCGCCAGATAGAAGGCACACGCCCGCATCAAGAGATCAATATGGTCAGCGCTGACACCCTTGAATCGGATGACTCGCCAGTCGTCGTCGACATCACTCAGCACTTCTTGGATAAGTCGATTGGAGACCCCTACGCCAGGGATTGCGTCAAGGCAAACGAAATCCGCATGAACGATAGCCACGTGACTGGAGCGAGCCCTCAGGTAAAAGGGCTTCTGGGCCGCGACGAGCGCTTTGGACCGAGCGCTCGACCCAGTCATGAGAATCACATCACCGATGTGCAGCTTGCCGTCCACGCCGCCCAACTCGTCCAAGAACGGATTCTGCTGGCCCCGCATGTGGGCTCGGAATATCGGGTGCTGCTCTTCCGGAATTCCATAGAGTGCCGCCATGGAGTCCAAGGCGCTGTCCGGCAGTTCCCTTAGCTGCGCCAGCAACTGCTCCGACCTTTCAGGAGAACCAATTGCTTGCAGGATGCCAGCGGTAGCGGCTTTCCTGGCGATTTGCTGAAGTGGATTCATACAAAATCTTAGTTGCCGCACTTTCCCGCATGCGCTGGCTGCCGGCGTCAGGCCAAGTCCAGCGCTTTCTGCCTCCGACATTTGCACGGTCGTCGATCGCGATCGTCTGCTTCGGGTCGGCAGGTCCCTGCGGCCGGACAAGACTCGACTGGCAGCACCCAGCCTGTAGGAGTCGGTCGACCTTCGGCGCGCCAGCTCGCACTCGGTGCGTCAAGACATTGACATCGCATGCGTGCGCCGATGGCGAGCGCCAGGAGCCCACGTTCAAGACTTTGCCAAGCCAGGACGCGGGCCCCACGTCGGCGATCACTCTCGGCTGACGATCAAAACTTGGATATCGGTCGCCTCCAGGCCTCGGCTCGAGGGCTGGGCGCGCGGCCGCTCAGGGCGCCAGCAAGAAGGCGTCCAGCGCGGCGCGGGCCTGGGCTTCGTTCAGCGTGGGCGCGTGGCCGCGCTGGGGCACCTCGACGGCCTGCAGCTGGGGCAGGCGATCGCGCATGGCGGCCACGGTGTCGGCGCTGAGCAAGTCGCTCAGGGCGCCGCGCAGCAGGAGCATGGGCAGGTCTCGGGCCGCATCGAACAACGGCCACAGCGGCGGCGTGGCGCTGCCGTTGGCCAGGCCCTGGGCGATGGCGGGGTCGTAGTCGGGCCACCATTGGCCATCTTCCACGCGGTGGGTGTCGGCCACCATCTGGCACCAGTCGGCCGGGTCGAAGTCGGGAAAGACGGTGGCCTGGGTTCGGGCGGTGCGGGCGATGGCGTCATCCAGGCTGTCGGCGGGCGGTTGCTGCCCGACGTAGCCGGCGATGCGGGCCAGGCCCTGGGCCTCGAGCACCGGACCCACGTCGTTGAGGACCAGGCGCTGCACCCGCCCCGGTTGCATCGCGGCCAGCATGGTGCCCATCATCCCGCCCAGCGAGGTGCCGACGATGCTCACCTGCGCCACGCCGAGCTGGTCCAGCAGGGTGAGCATGTCGGCCACGTAGCGGTCGGGGCGGTAGCGGCGCGGGTCCGGGTCGCGTTCCGACAGACCGCGCCCGCGCTGGTCGGGACAGAGCACGCGCCAACCGGCCGCTTGGGCGCGCTGGGCCAGCCGCGCGAAGTCGCGCCCGTTGCGCGTGAGCCCGGGCAGGCACAGCAGCACGGGCGCGTCGGCGCGCGGGGCCAGCCAGTCGGCCACGTGCAGCCGCAGTCCGTCGTCGCTGTGGAAGTAGCGAGGGATCGGCGGCATGCGGTCGTCGCGCCAGCTCGGGCTCAGAAGCGGTAAGCGGCCGTCACGCTGACGGTGCGCGGAGCGCCATAAAAGCCGCTCAGCACCCCGAGGGCTGGGATGTTGTAACCGTCGGTGCGGTAGGCCTTGTCCGTCAGGTTGCTGCCTTGCAGGCTGTAGCTGAGCTGGGGGTTCACCTGCCAGATCAGACCGGCGTTGAGCAGGGTGAAGCCGGGCTGGGCGATGACCTCGCTCAGGTCGGTGGTCGGGTAGACCTTGCTGCGGTGGCTGACGCCCACGCGGCTGCGCAGTTCGCCCCAAGGGCCCAGGCTGGTGCGGTGCTCCACGTCGAGCGCGCCGCTGAACTTGGGCGTGTTGGTGAACTTCTTTTGGCTGGCCACGTTCACGCCACGGTCGATGTACTCCTTGTACTTGGCGTTGGTGTAGGCCGCGTTGCCACGCACCTGCCAGCTGCTGCTGGGGCGCCAGATGAACTCGGCTTCCAGCCCGTTCACGTCGGCCTTGCCGGCGTTGGTGAAGTCGCCAAAGAAGGCCGGCTGACCCTGCGGCGTGGTGTACGCCGTGAAGATGGACAGCTGAACGTTCTTGTACTGGTTGAAGAAGGCCGCGGTGTTGAGCTCCAGCGTGCCGAGCTGCATCTTGGCGCCGAGCTCGAGGCTGTCGAGCACTTCGTCGTCGAACGGACGACCCGACGCCGGCACGGCTGCGGTGTTGGCGCGGATGTTGTAGCCGCCGCTCTTGAAACCGCGCGACAGCGTGGCGTAAAGGTTGGTGGTGTTGCTCAGCTCGTAGGCCAGGGAGAGCTTGGGGCTGGTGTTGCTCACCTTGCGCGTTTGGTCGAAGTTGGCCGAGGTCGCGGTGGGCACGGTGAAGGTGTCGTTGGAGAACGAGCGGTTGAGCACGATGGCGCGCTTTTCCTCCTGCGTGTAGCGCAGGCCGGTGGTCAAGCCCAGGCGGGGCATGAGCTTCCAATCCCACTCGCCGAACAGCGCGGTGCCGGTGGTCAGCACCTGGCCGTTGGTGTCGCCGAACAGCAGGTTGAAGAAGTTGTTGCGCACACGTCCGCCAGCGCGGCCTTCGAAGCGGTACAAGCCGATGACCCCATCGGTGCCGGCCAGTTGCAGCTCGTGGCTGCGCGAGGCATCGGCGTAGAAGGCGCGCACGTCGGCGATCTTGTTCGGCAAGCCGTCGAAGTCGATGCTGGTGTCGGTTTCGCTGCTGCGGTAGCTGTGGATGTACTTCACCCGCCAGTCGTCGCTCAAGGCGTATTGGGCGGTGAAGCTGTGGCCACCGCTGTCGGTGCTGTTCTGGTTGGGCATGCCGCTGGCGATGTTGTAGCGGTGCGTGCTGGGCGGCACGGTGGGCGCCGAGGGGTTGACGCCCATGCGTTGGAAGCCACGCATGTTCGAGGTGTCGCGCGTCTCGTCGGCGGTGGCTTGCAGGCTGAAGCTGGAGCCGCTGGGGAACCAGCCCAGGCTGACGCGCGCGGCGTCGGTTCGCTGGTTGGAGACGTCGCTGCCATCGGTCAGGTTGATGCCGTAGCCCTCGCGGTTCAGCGAGGCGGCGGCGAAGCGGGCCCGCACTTGGCCGTCGGCCGTCGAGCCGCCGAGCGAGCCCTTGATCTGAGCCTGGCCGTAGCTGCCCAGGGTCAGGCTGGCGCTGCCCGTGGTGGCGGTGCCCAGTGGCTTGCTCACGTACTTCACGGCGCCGCCGATGGTGTTCTTGCCGTACAGCGTGCCCTGCGGGCCGCGCAACACTTCCACGCGCTGCACGTCGAACACCTCCAGCAGCGCGCCTTGCGGGCGGGCGATGTAGGCGTCGTCCAAGTAGATGCCCACACCGGGGTCCACGCCCCACAGCGGGTCGGCCTGGCCGACGCCGCGGATGAAGGTGGTCAGCGTGGTGTTGCTGCCGCGGGCTGCGTAGATGGTGAGGTTGGGCACGTTGCCCTGCAAGTCCCCAAGGTTCTTGACGTTCAAGCGGTCCAAGCTGTCGCCGCTGAGCGCGGTGACGGCCACGGGCACGTCCTTCAAGGTTTCCTCGCGCTTGCGGGCGGTGACGACGATGGTCTCCAGCTTTTCGGCGGAAGCGCCATCGGCCGCGGCTGCGGCTTGCGCGGTGGCGGCGGGTGCCGCGAAGGCGGCCATCAGGCTGAGGGTGAGCAAGCGCAGCGGGAACGGGGAAGTCATGGGGGTCTCCTGTGTCGGTGGGGTTGGCGGCGAGCCCGGCACGGCCCAGGGCGCGCGGTCGCTGACGGTGCTTGGAGCGCAAGCTGCGTGCCGGATCGGTGACAGTCCGGGAAAACCATCACCGCACCGGCCCGCACGGCCATGCGGCAGCCTCGCCCCAGGGCAGGAGCGCTGTCGGTGCAGGCGATGGGGCGGGCGGGGGCTGTCTGCTGCGCGGTCAGTGATCGGGATTCAGACAGCGCGCCTCACTGCGCTGTCCACCCACCATCCACCGGCAAGGCCACCCCGGTGATGCCGGCCGCGGCGGGGCTGCACAAGAACACCGCCACCTCGCCCAAGGCCGAAGGCGGCAGCAGGGTCAGGTTGGGTTGCTTTTCGCGCAGCAGCTCGCGGATGCCGGCCTCGCGGTCGCCCCCCACCGCGGCGGCGCGGGCCTCGATCTGGGGCTGGATCAGCGCCGTGTCGGTCCAGCCCGGGCAAATGCAGTTGGCGGTGATGCCGTCGGTGGCCGTCTCCAACGCCACGCCCTTGTTCAGGCCCACCAGGCCGTGCTTGGCCGCGAGATACGCCCCCTTGTTCAGCGAGGCCACCAGGCCGTGCACCGAGGCGATGTTGATGAGCCGCCCCCAGCGGCGCTGGCGCATGCCGGGAATGGCCGCCTTCATGGTGTGAAAGCAGGCGCTGAGGTTCACCGCCAGGATGGCGTTCCAGCGCTCGGCCGGGAACTCGGCCACGGGGCAGGTGAACTGGATGCCGGCGTTGTTGACCAGGATGTCGATGGGCGCCAGGGCGCTTTCCGCCTGCGCCACCAAGTCGGCCGCTTGGGCTTCGTCCATCAGGTTGGCACTCACGTAGGCGCAGCGCACCTTCGTTTGCGCCTGCAGGCGCGCGGCCACCTCAGCGCCTTGCGCGTCGGGCTCGATGCCGTGCAGCACGACCTGGGCGCCGGCGCGGGCCAGCGATTCGGCGATGGCCAGGCCGATGCCTTGGGTGGATCCGGTGACGAGGGCGGTTCGGGTGTGGAGGGACATGGGTTGTTTGGTGGAAGGCCGTGGAAGCGGAGCGGGCCCTTCGATCGGCCGCTAGGCCGACCCTGGCCTGAGCTTGTCGAAGGTGCAGGGCGAACGGAGCTTGAGTGCAAGGGATGGCGGAAGAGCTGGGGCGGCAAAGCCGGTGAGTCGGGATCGTGGCGGGGGAGGGATGAAGCCGTCCCCGTTCGGGCTGAGGTGTCGAAGCCCCGCGCTGATCTCAAGCCGCCATCAAGAACCTCTCCACCAAGCCCCATTGCTCGGGCGTGTTCAGCGCCGGGGCGTGGCCGCAGCCCTCGATCGTCACGCCCACGGCGCGGGGGCCGCGGTTGCGCATGGCGTCGAACACGGCGGGCGTGAGCAGGTCGGAGTCGGCACCGCGCAGCACCAGCACGGGCAGGCTCAGGCGGTCCCAGGCGGGCCAGCGCGCGTAGTCGTCGGGGTGGTGCACGAACTGCATCACCATGGCCGGGTCGTAGTGCGGCGTCACGCGGCCGTCGGGCAGGCGGCGCACCGAGGTTTCGGTCAGCGAGCGCCACTGCGCGTCGCTCAACCAACCGTAGGGCGCGTAGACCTGCCGGAAGTAGGCCTCCAGCTCGGTCAGCGTGGCGAAGGCCGGCGGCGCGCCGGCGTAGTCGCGGATGCGGCGCAGCGCCGCGGGCTCCAGCTCGGGGCCGATGTCGTTCAGCACCAGGCGCTGGATGCGGTGGCGCAGGCGCCCGTCGGCCGCCACCAGGCCGATGGCGCCGCCCATCGAGGTGCCCACCCAATGGCAGCGCTCGACGCCGAGCTGGTCCAGCATGCTTTCCGCCAGCTCGGCGTAGAAGTCCAGGCAGTACTCGGCCTCGGGCCGCGGGCTCCATTGCGACAGGCCGCGACCGAGGGTGTCGGGGCAGATCACGCGAAAGCGCGCGCTCAGGTGCTGCGCCAGCGGGTCCATGTCGCGCCCCGTGCGCGCCAGGCCGTGCCAGGCGACGACGACCTCACCGTCAGGCGCGCCCCAGTCGGTCAGGTGGAGCTCGCGTCCGGCGCAGCGGAGGTAGCGGCTTTGCATGGCTCAGCGCTTGCCAGCCGCCGCGCGCAGGCGCCCGACGATGCCGGTGGGGAAGTGATACACCGACAAGATGAACAGTACGCCCAGCCACAGCAGCCAGCGGTCGGGCGACACCAAAGCGCCCAGCACCGGCACGCCGCCCAGGGGGCCCTCGGCCAGGCGCATCAGGTCTTGCAGGTAGTTCTGCGCCAGCACGAAGAGCACCGAGCCGATGACGGCGCCGTAGACCGTGCCCATGCCGCCGATGACGACAATGAGCAGCACGTCCAGCATGATCTCGAAGGACATCGAGGTCTCGGGCCCGGCGTAGCGCAGCCACAGCGCCAGCAGCGCGCCGGCCACGGTGGCGAAGAGGGCCGCCAGCACGTTGGACGCGGTGCGGTAGACCACGGTGCGGTAGCCGATGGCCTCGGCGCGGAAGGCGTTCTCGCGGATGGCCATCAGCACGCGGCCGAAGGGCGAGTTGACGATGCGCAGCATCAAGAGCACCAGCGCCGCCACGGTGAAGAACACGAGGTAGTAGGTCAGCAGCCGGCCGTCGACCGCCACGCCGAACAGGGGCTCGTCCAGGAACTGCGTGGCCGGGCGCAAGAGCGCGGGCAGGCGGAAGTTCAGGCCGTCCTCGCCGCCCGTGAACTCGCTCAGCTGCGAGGCCAGGGTCAGGAAGGCCGAGGCCACGGCCAGCGTGATCATGGCGAAGAAGATGGCCTTGACCCGCAGCGAGGCCAGGCCGATCACCAGCGACAGCAGCAGCGAGGCCAGCAGCGCGGCGCCCAGGCCCAGGCCCAGCGCCGTCCAGCTCGGCTCCATGCGGCTGCTGGCGATGGCGATGCCGTAGGCCCCGATGCCAAAGAACATCGTGTGCGCGAACGACACGATGCCGGTGTAGCCCAGCAGCAGGTCGTAGCTGACCACCAGCGCGATGAACACCAGGGCCTTGGCCGCCACGTTCAGCGACTTGGTGCCCGGGAACAGGAACGGCGCCAGGGCCAGGCCCAGCACGGTGACGACGAGCAGCAGCGTCAGCCAGCGGCTGCGCGGCAGGTCGTGAGAAAGCAGTGCGCGCACCATCACCCAGCCCTCCGTGCCACCGGGTAGAGGCCTTCGGGCCGCCACAGCAGCACCAGCACCATCAGCGCGATGTTCGAAAACAGCGCCGCTTTGGGCGCCAAGAAGCCGGTGTAGTTGGCCACCAGGCCCACCAGCAGCGCGCCCACCAAGCAACCGGCGGTGGAGCCCAGGCCGCCGATGATGATGACGATGAACAGCAGCACGTTGACCTCGTGCCCGATGCGCGGCGTCACCCCCTGCTGGTACAGGCCCCACAGCACGCCGCCCAGGCCGGCCAGGGCAGAGCCGACGACGAAGGTGCCGACAAAGAGACGGCGGATGCGGTAGCCCAGGCTCTCGACCATCTCGCGGTCTTGCACGCCGGCGCGGATCAAGAGGCCCACCTTCGTGCGATTCAGCACCCACAGCAGGCCCAGCAGCACAGCCACGCCCACGAGCATGGCCAGCACGCGAAAGCGCTCCACCGCCACGTCGCCCAGCACGAAGGAACCACGCAGGCTTTCCGGCATGGGCAGGGGCACGAGCTGCGAGCCGTACTGCATCTTCAGCAGTTCCTCGCCCACGATCATCCCGCCCATGGTGATGAGGATCTGCTTCAGGTGCAGGCCATACACCGGCCGCACCAGCACGCGCTCGAAGGCCAGGCCCACGCCGGCCGCCACCGCCATGCCCACCGTGCAGGCGATGGCCACGGCGCCCAGGTTGGCCAGCACGCTGGGTGAGATCGACCAGTCGAACAACCAGCCGCCCGCGCCGAGCACGCTGGTGGCCACGAAGGCGCCCAGCGCGATGAACAGGCCGTGGCCGAAGTTCAGCACGTCCATCAGGCCGAACACGAGTGTCAGGCCCGAGGCGATGATGAACACGATCAGGCCCATGGCCAGCCCGGCCAGGGTGAGCGTGGCCCAGGTGCTGCCGCTGCCGATCAGCGGCCAGGCCAGCAGGGCCACGGCGCCCAGCAGGGCCAGGGGGGCGAGGTCGGGGCGCTCTTTCGGCACCGATTCCGCTGCAGTGATGCTCATGAGTGCCTCCAGCGAAGGGCCGCTCCCGAGCGGAGGCGGCCCCCTCGGGGGGTGGCGAAGGCCCGAAGGGCCGTAGACGGGGGGCTCACTGGTGCGCTCCTAGGCTCAGGCCCAGCAACTCTTGCTGCTTGGCCTCGTCGTCGATCAAGTCCTGCATGGCCCCGGCGTGCACCACGCGGCCGTTGTCCATCACGGCCACGCGGTCGCCCAGGGCCTGGGCCACGGCGAAGTTCTGCTCCACCAGCAGCACCGTGGTGCGCTGGGCTTTGAGCGCGCGCAGCGCCTCGATCAGGTTCTGCACGATGGCAGGCGCCAGGCCCTTGCTGGGCTCGTCGATCAGCAGCAGGCGCCGCGGCTCGACCATCGCGCGGGCGATGGCCACCATCTGCTTTTGCCCGCCGCTGAGCTTGCCGGCGGGGTAGAGCCAGAACTTCTTCAGCGCGGGGAAGAGGCCAAAGAGCCAGTCCAAGCGCTCGCCGTCCAAGTCGGCGAGGCGCTGCGCACCGCGCGCGGCGAGCAGCAGGTTCTCGGCCACCGTCAGGTCGCTGAAGATGCCCATGGTCTCGGGCACGTAGGCGATGCCGGCCTGCGCCACCTCGGGCGTGGCGCGCGGCAGCGGCGCGCCGGCGAAGGTGAGCGTGCCTTGGCTGGCGCCCCACAGGCCCATGATGGTGCGCAGCGTGGTCGTCTTGCCGGCGCCGTTGCGGCCCAGCAGCATGGTCACCTCGCCCTCGGGCACGGCGAGGTCGACGCCATGGAGGATGTGGTACGCCCCGATGTGGGTGTGGACGCCTTGGAGTTGAAGGAGTGGCGTGCTCATGCGGCGACCTCCGACGACACGCCCAAATAAGCGTTTTGCACCACCGGCGACGCGATCACCGCCTCGGGTTCGCCATCGGCCACCAGCTGCCCCTGGTGCAACACGACGATGCGGTCGGCCAGTTCGCGCACCACGTCCATCTTGTGCTCCACCAGCAAGATCGTGTGCTGACCCTCGCGCTTGAGCTCGCGGATCAGGTCCAGCACCACGGGCACCTCGTCCACGCTCATGCCGGCGGTGGGTTCGTCGAAAAGGTAGACCTTCGGCTTCAAGGCCATCAGCACCGCCACCTCGAGCTTGCGCTGGTCGCCGTGCGGCAGGCTGGCGGCCAACGCGTCGGCGCGTGAGCCCAGGCGCACGCGGTCCAGCAGGGCCTGCGCTTCGTCGATGAGCGCGCGGTGGTTCAGCCACACGCTGAGCATGCGCAAGCCCACACCGTGCCGTGCTTGCACGGCCAGGCGCACGTTCTCCAGCACCGAGAGGTTCGGGAAGAGCTGCGTCAGCTGGAAGGCCCGGCCCAGCCCTTTGCGCGTGCGCAGCGGCGCGCTCAAGGCGGTGAGGTCTTCGCCGTTCAGCAGCACCTTGCCCGAGGTGGCGGGCAACTGCCCGCTGACCAGGTTGAAGTAGGTCGTCTTGCCGGCGCCGTTGGGGCCGACGATGGCCGTCAGCGTGCCGGGCGCGAAGCGGCAGGACACGCGGTCCACCGCCACGTGCCCGCCGAAGCGGATGGTCAAGTCTTGGGTTTCGAGCACGGTGCGGTTGCTGATGAGGAAGCGGTTGTCGCAGGCATTGGGGGTGTTGGCTTTGCGGTTCTTCGGAGCGCGTCATCCAACCCCGTTCGGCCTGAGGTATCGAAGGCGCGCCCAGACCGCGCGAGGGCTTCGATACCTCAGCCCGAACGGGCGAGGGGTTCAGGCCAATCGGAGGAGGGGTTCAAGCCGAACGGTGACGGGTTTCAGGTCGAACGGGGCTGGGGGCTCCGTCCGAGCGGGTGGCCTACCGAGCCCCGTTGCGAATCGGGACGTTCATCTCCGACGGCTTGATCTCGCGCACCAACTCCGGCACGCCCCAGTCGAAGGCCGGGTCCACCTTGATCCGGAAGTGATACATCGACTGCATCGCCTGGTGGTCCTGCGGGCGAATGAACATCTCGCCCTTGGGCGACAGGAACTTCAGGCCCTTGAGCGCGCCTTGCAGCTTGGCGGCCTTGGGGTCGCCACCGGTCTTCTTCAGGGCCTCCACGATGGCGATGCCGGCCGTCATGCCGCCGGCGGTGAACATGTCGGGCGGGGCCTTGAACTGCTTGGTGTGGTTGGCCACCAGCCACTCGTTGACCGGGTTCTTGGGCAGGCCGAAGTAGTAGTAGGTGGCCCCTTCCATGCCCGGGAACTGGCGGTAGGCCGTCATGGCCGGCAAGATGTTGCCGCCGGTGGCGATCTCGATGCCGTGGCGCTTCAGGTCCAGGTCGGCGATCTTGAACGGGTTGCCCGCCCCGGCCCACAGGATGAAGATCACCTTGCGGCCCGGCTGGCCCTTGAGCTTGTCGATCAGGCGCTGTGCCCCGGCGGTGAAGTCGGTGGTGGTGGTGGGCAGGTACTCCTCGTGCACCAGCTTGGCGGTCTTGAGCGCCTCGCGGAAGGCCTTGATGCCGTCGCGGCCGAAGGCGTAGTCCTGCGCCAGGGTGGCGATGGTGGTGCCCGGCTTGTCCAGCGCCACGGCGTTGGCGATGGCGTCTTGCGAGCTGTTGCGCCCGGTGCGGAAGACGAAGGGGTTCCATTTGTCGCCGGTGATGGAGTCGGCCACGGCCGGCTCGACGATCAGCACCTTGCCGTACTCCTCGGCCACGGGCAGCAGGGCCAGGGCCACGCTGGAGCTGGTGGGGCCCACGGCCAGGTCGGCGCGGTCGTCGTCGAAGGCGGCGGCCAGGCGGCTCTTGCCCACGTCGGGCTTGCCCTGGTCGTCCTTCTCGATGACCACCAGCTTGCGGCCGTTGACCGCCATCGTCCCGTTGGTGGCGTACTGCAGCCCCAGCATCAGGCCGGTGTGCGTTTGCTTGCCATAGGCCTCGAGCGGGCCGCTCTTGCTGTAGACGTGGGCGATGCGCACCTCTTGCGCCGCGGCCGGCATGGCGTGCAAGGCGAGGGGGGACAGGGCGGCGACCAAGAGCGCGCGGCCCAGCCCGCGGCGGGGGAGCGGGAGGAAATGCATCGGGTGTCTCCGTGAGCAGTGAAAGCCGAATTGCAAGGCCCATGCCACGGCGGCGCTTCTGCGGGTTCCCCCTTGGTTTTGCGGGGCCAGAAGGGGAAAGCGCCGCCGGCGCATGCCCGAAGTTCAGACAGCGCCAAAACGCCGTCCAAATTTCAGGCAGATCGCCTGCTCACAAGCCGTACAGCGCGATCTTTTCGTACAGGGCCGCGCGCGACATGCGCAGCAGCTTGGCCGTGGCCACCTTGTTGCCCTGGGTGTGCGCCAGCGCGGCGGCGATGGCGTGGCGCTCGACGTCGGCGATTTGCTCCGACAGCGGGCGCAGCACGTCGGCCGGGGCCACGGCGGCGTCGGGGGCGCTGCTGGGCTTCGCGGGGGCGGCCGCCACTGCGGGAGCGTCGGGCAGCAGCCCGGCAAAGTGGCGCGCGCCCAGGTGCAGGTCGTCGCTCATCATGCTGGCCTGCTCCAGCGCGTTGCGCAACTCGCGGATGTTGCCCGGCCAGGCCTGGCGCGACAGCAGCTCGATGGCGTCGGGCTCCAGCATGCGCAGCGGCATGCCCGAGCGGCGGGCGATGTCCTCGCTCAAGCTCTCGACCAAGGCTTCGATGTCGTCGCGCCGCTCGCGCAGCGGCGGCACGCGGATGGGCAGCACCGCCAGGCGGTAGTACAGGTCGGCGCGGAACTCGCCCGCGGCCACCATGGCGCTGAGGTCGCGACTGGTGGCGGCGATGACGCGCACGTCGATGCGGTGCACCTTGTTGCTGCCCAGGGGCTCGAACTCTTGCTCTTGCAGCACGCGCAGCAGCTTGCTTTGCAAGGCCAGCGGCATGTCGCCGATTTCGTCCAGGAACAAGGTGCCGCCATCGGCGATGGCGAACTTGCCGTCGCGCCCCTTGCGGTCGGCGCCGGTGAAGGCGCCCGGGGCCACGCCGAAGAGCTCGGCTTCCAGCAGGGTGTCGGGGATGGCGGCGATGTTGATGCCGACCAAGGGCTTGGCGGCGCGCGGGCTGGCGGCGTGGATGGCGTGGGCCAGCAGCTCTTTGCCGGTGCCGGTTTCGCCCAGCAGCAGCACGGTGGCGTCGCGCGTGGCCACGCGGCGGGCCTGGCGCTTGACCTCCATGGCCGCCGCGCTGGTGCCCACGAAGCTGGTGATTTGGTACTTGGGCCGGCGCTGCTCGCTCAGTTGCCGGCGCGCGTCGTCCAACTGCTGCTGCAGGTGGGCGAACTTCTGCACCAGGGGCTGCAGGCTGCTTTCGGTGTGGTCGGCCAGCACCAGGCCGATGGCGCCGATGACCTCGCCGTGCGGGTCGCGCAGCGGCAGGCGGCTCACCACAAAGGTGCCGGCCTTGTTGGTCAGCAGGTCGACGAGGATGGGCCGGCCGCTGTCGATGACCTGCGCCAGCAGGGTGTTGGGCACCACCTCTTCCACGCGGTGGCCGACGAACTCGGTCGCCTGGTCGAAGCCCAGCGCGGGCAAAAAGCGCTTGTAGCCGTCGCTGATCCAGACGATGCGGTGCTCGCGGTCCAGCAGCAGCATGCCCTGCGCCGCCTCCGCCAGGTGGTCGAACATGGACTGCGCGGCCATGCGCAGCACGTCGTCCAGCTCGGCCGGCAAGGCGGGCGTGGGCGCGGGGCGCTGGTTGGGGTCGGTCAACATGGGCGGCGATTGGAACCCAGACCGGCGCGCCTGCCATCGGGATTGCGCCCAGGAGCGGCCGACAATGCCGCATGGCCAAACCCGTCCCCCGCCTGAGCCCCGACGTCCTGCAGCGCCTGTTGAAGCTGGCCTTCGAGGACGCCCCGCCCTACCCGCGCATCCAGGCCGAATGCGGCGTGGGCCCTGGCGCGCTGGTGCAACTGCTCAAGCGCGAGCTCAGCCCGGCGGCCTTCAAGGTTTGGCAGGCGCGCGACAAGACCGCCAAGCGCCCCACCGTCAAGTCCACCTTCCCCTTCGGACGCTGACCGACGGAACCCCGATCAGCCGCGCAGGCCCTCGTACAGCGCCACGTAGGCCTGCGTCAGCGGGTGGCCGGGCTCCATGTGCACCAGCGGCAGCGCGCGTTCGTGGCTTTCTTTCACCTTGACGCTGCTGCCCAGGTACGGTTGCAGCACCGGCAAGCCTTCGTCGATCAAGGCCTGAACCGTGCGTTGCGGCAGGCTGGCGCGCGCTTGGAACTGGTTGACCACGATGCCTTCGACGTGCAGGGCCTCGTTGTGGTCGGCCTGGATCTCCTGCACGTTGTGCACCAACTCGTACAGCGCGCGGCGCGCGAATTCGTCGCAGTCGAAGGGGATGAGGCAGCTGTCGGCCGCGATGAGAGCCGAGCGCGTGTAGAAGTTCAGCGCTGGCGGGGTGTCGATCCACACCTCGTCGTAGCCCTCGGCCACCTCGTTCAGCGCGTCGCGCAGTTTGTAGATCTTGTGCCGCGTCTCCAGCTTGCTGTGCAGCTCGTCCAGCTCCGCGCTGGCGGGCATCAGGTGCAGCCGCTCGAAGGGCGTTTCGGTGATGAATTCGGTGGCCTTGGCGGGCCGCACGCTGAACTTCAACGAGCTCTCGAAAAACGCCGCGCTGCCCGTGCCTTCGGGCGCCGGCTCGTCGCCCAACAGGTAACGGGTGGCATTGCCCTGGCGGTCCAGGTCGATGAGCAGCACGCGCTGGCC
Source organism: Inhella sp. (assembly GCF_027532025.1). Classification (GTDB taxonomy): domain Bacteria; phylum Pseudomonadota; class Gammaproteobacteria; order Burkholderiales; family Burkholderiaceae_C; genus Inhella. Next base: position 15,973 of record NZ_JAPZSY010000045.1, read on the forward strand.
CTGGCTGGCCGCGATGGCGGCGAGGTTGGTGGCGATGGTGGATTTGCCCACCCCACCCTTTTGGTTGAACACCACACGACGCATCACCCGCACTCCTGGTCGATCCGAGAAGCAGTTATTGTGCGATGCAGCAATGGCGCTGGGGCGGCGGCTCGCTCACCCCCCCTAGGTTGGGGTGCTTCCTCTAGGGGAAGTCTAGGGTTAGCGCGATCAGAGCCCGGCGCCCAGCGTCCCACAATGGTCTTCCAACGGTTACCTGCCCTCCCACCATGACCTGCGAATCTTGCGAGTCTCACGACCCCGACGAGCTGGTGTTGACGGACGACGACGCCGAGCCCAGCATCACCGACGGCCTGTTGCCGCCCTGGCGTTTGCTGGTGGTGGACGACGAGCCCACGGTGCTCGAGGTGACCGAGATGGTGCTCAAGGGCCACCGTTGTGCGGGACGCACCCTGTCGTTGACCTTGGCCCACAGCGCCGCCGAGGCCCGCGACATCTTGGCGCGCGACCCCCATTTCGCGCTCGCCTTGGTCGACGTCGTGATGGAAACCGAGCACGCGGGCTTGGACTTGGTCGACCACATCCGCCACCAGCCGGAGCTGTCGGCCATGCGCGTGGTGGTGCGCAGCGGCCAGGCCGGGCGGGTGGAGCGCGACGCCGTGTTGGCGCGCGGCAATGTCGATGCCTACTGGGCCAAGACCGAGCTCAGCGCCGCCGTGTTGCGGCAGGCGCTGTGCGACACCTTGCGGGCTGCAGCCTGAACGTCGGGCCAGGCGATGCGGCCTGAACTGCGCGCCATCATGAGACGGGTCTCGATGAGCCCGCTCATCGACGGCGGCGCCGACGACGCGGCCATCCGGCTGGTGCTGAACAGCCTGTGCGAGGGGCTCAACGTGGCCCGCGGTGGGGTGTGGTTCCTGGACGAAGCGCGCAACGCCCTGCGCTGCCGCCTGCTGGTGGACCGCCAGGCGGGCACCGAATCCGACGCCACCGTGCTGCATCGGCAGGATTACCCCGCCTATTTCGAGGCCCTGCAGCACGAGCGGGCCATCCCTGCCCACAACGCGCGCACCGACCCGAGCACCCGCGAGTTCACTGCCGGCTACCTCGAGCCCTTGAACATCCACGCCATGCTGGACGTGCCCATTCGCCACCACGGCGCCATGATCGGCGTCGTGTGTGCCGAACACTTGGGCGCACCGCGCACCTGGAGCGACGACGACATTGCCTTTGCCGGCAGCTTGGGCGACTTGGTGGGCCGGGCCTTGAATGCGCGTGAGCAGCGCGACACCCAAGTGGCATTGGCCTGCCTGAACCAAGAACTCGAAGACCGCGTGGCCCGGCGCACGGCAGAGGTCGTGGCCTTGAGGGATCAGCTCGTCGAGACCGACAAGATGGCAGCGCTGGGCGGCCTGGTGGCCGGCGTGGCCCACGAGATCAACACCCCCCTGGGCGTGTCGGTCACCGCGGCCAGCGTTTTGCGGGAGGTCCATGCCCAGTTTGGTGCGGCCTTGGCGGCCGGACAACTGCGGCGCTCGCATTTGCAGGCCCTGCTGCGGCAGCAAGAGCAAGCCATCGACCTGCTGGAGGGCAATTTGCGCCGGGCGGCCACCCTGGTCGAAAGCTTCAAGCAGACCGCCGTCGACCAATGCACGGACCCCCTGGAGCTTGTGGACCTCGAACCCCTGCTGTCGCGCACGCTGATGAGCCTCAACCCCCTCACAAAAGCGGTGTGCGAGGCCGTGCCCTTGAGCGTGCCGGCGGGGCTCAGCCTGCGAACCTACCCAGGCAGCCTGATCCAGGTGGTGACCAACCTGCTCACCAACGCTGCGCGCCATGCCTTTCCCACCCCCCGGCCCGATGCCCAACTGTCGGTGACCGTGGAGGCGATCCCGGGCGGGGGGGCCGAGCTGGCCGTGCGCGACAACGGCGTGGGCATCGACCCCAGCCTGCAGCGGCGGGTGTTCGAACCCTTTTTCACCACCCGCCGGGGCGACGGGGGCAGCGGCCTTGGGCTGTCCATTGCCTACAACCTCGTCTCGCAACGACTGGGTGGCCGCCTCAGCCTGGACAGCCAGCCCGGCCAAGGCGCCTGTTTCCGCGTGCGCCTGCCCGCCGTGGCACCGGCACCGGCGCCGCCGCCGTCCGATCAGCGCGCCGGCCCGTCGGACGGCGCCATGCCCGTCCAGGGCTGACGGCTGCCCCACAGCAGCAGCACGGCCCCCAGCAGCACCAGCGCGGCCCAGGCCAGCATCGGCCCCCCATGGGGCGCCGCGGGCACGGGCCAGAAGCGGCGCAGCGCCAGCGCCGCCATCCCCAAGGCCGCCCAAGGCGCCCAGCGGGCCCAGGCGCCGCCCTCGCGGGACATGGCACGCCCTGCCAGCAGCACCAGCGCGCCGGCGACGAACACCAGCGTGAACAGGGTGTCCAGGATGGAGCGCAGGCCCCCTTCGCCGCCGGAGACGGCCTGGAGCGGCAGCCAGAGCAACGTCAGCACGCCCAGCCCCAAGCACAGCGTGCGCGCGCGGCGCACCGGCGCGCCGTCGTCCTCCGCGCGGCGGGCGGGCCGGATGAGGGGCAGCAGCAGCAGCCCCAACAGGCCCACCGCCGCGTCCACCATCAGCGTGATCGGGTAGCCCCAGGCGTCGATCGCGATGCCCTGCCACGTGGCCGCCGTGGCGATGGCGACGTTGGACAGGGCCATGTAAGCCGTGAACTGCGTGCCAGCCACGCGCGGATCGGTCACGTCCATCATGGCTGCGGTGCGTGTGCCGTACTGCAGCCCCATGAACACGTTGTAGGCCATGGTGGCCACCCACAGGGCTTGCACCAGCACGGGGTCGAGTTGGCGGGCGCTGGCCGCACGCGGCATCACGTGCCCCTGCCCCCACAGCACCCACGCCAGGTACAGGCAGGGCAGGCTCATCAGCGCCGTGTACACCGCCAGGGTGCGGCGCCGGCCCAGTCGATCGGACAACCAGCCCCCCAGCACCATCGACACGCCCGACACGAGGGTCGACCACAGCGTCAGCGTCGCCACTTGCGCGTCGTTGAAGCCCAACTCCACCGACAAGTTCGATTGCAGGGCCAGCCCCAGGCTCATGGCGCCTGCCGGCAACAGGCAGAACAGCACCCCGGCATAGGCGCCCCGGCTGCCCAGGAAGGCCCGAAAGGCCGACACAGAAAACGCCTGCATCTCACCCAGCACCTGCGCCAGACCGCGGCTCGCCTGCTGCGCGCCGTGCTGCGCCGACGCTGCGGCGGCCACCACCGCCTCTTTCATCGGCAGCACCACCAAACCGGTGACGGTCAGGATCGCCAGCCCCACGAAGAGAAAGGTGGGCTGGAAGCCCGTGTAGGGCGTCAGCATCAGCACCCCGGCGCCGCCAATCGCCTGCCCCAAGGACGCACCGGCGAACATCAAACCGTTGGCCAGGCCCCGTTCGTTCTCGGCTAGGGTGTTGCACGCCAGCGCATCGATGGCGACGTCTTGCACCGCGCCAAAGGTGTTGTGCACCAACAGCAGGGTGGTGAACAGCGCCAACTGTTTCGGCAGGTCCAGCACCACCAGGCCGCTCAGGCTCAGGGCCATCAGCACCTGCATGGCGATTATCCAGGCGCGGTAGTGCCCGAAGCGGGCCGATCGGAACACGTCCACCACCGGGCCGAAGGCCCACTTGAAGCTCCAGGGCACGTAGAACGAGGCGACGAACAGACCGATCTCGGTCGGGCTCACGTCCAGGCGCCGCAGGTAGGTGGCGATGGCGGTGACGGCAAAGCCCAGAGGGATGCCCTCGGTCACGTACAGCGCGAAGAAGGCGCCGAGTCGGCCGCGTCGCGAGGCCAGCAGGTTGGGCAACATGAGGACCCCAGATGCGACAACGCCCGCTGTGAGAAACAGCGGGCGCTGGATGTGCTGTGGCGCGACCGGCAAGAATCGAACTTGCGACGCGGCCTTCGGAGGGCCGCATGATATCCACTTCACCACGGTCGCAGCGAAGCCCGCCATTGTAGACGCCCGAAGCCCGCCACCCCCCGCTGGCTATACTGCGCCCCTTGTTTTTCCCGCGCCCACCCGTGCTGAGGACCGCATGAGCCACGATCACCAAGAAGCCCACGAAGGCCCGATCAAGACCCCCAAGCAACTTGCGTGGGCCGTGTTGCTCTCGATCGTCGTCCCCGTGTTGACCATCATCCTGTTGGCGTACGCGGTGTCCAGCAAAGTCAAGCCGGCGGCGGGTTCGGAGGCCTTGGAGGCCGAAGCAGTGAACCAGCGCATCCGCCCGGTGGCGCAGGTCGAGGTCAAGGACGCCAACGACGCCAGCGCCCTCAAGACGGGCGAGCAGGTGTTCCAGGCCCAGTGCGCGGCTTGTCACGTCAGCGGTGCGGCCGGTGCCCCAAAGCTCGGTGACGCGGCCGCTTGGGGCCCGCGCATCAAGACCGGTTACGACGCGTTGCTCAACTCGTCCCTGAAGGGCAAAGGTGCGATGGGCGCTCAGGGCGGTGGCGACTTTTCCGACCTCGAAATCGGCCGCGCCGTGGTCTATCTGACCAACCAGAGCGGCGGCAAGTTCGACGAACCCAAGGCGCCAGCCGCCCCGGCCGCCCCCTGAGGCCCACGGCCTGAACGCGAGAAGCCGCCCACCGGGCGGCTTCGTCGTTTCAGGGCTGCCGCACGAAGCCGTAGCGGGCGGGCAAATCGGCGCTGGCCACCTCCACCAGCGGCCAGGCGCTGCCTTCCAGGCGTTCGGCCGCCAGGGCCATGTCCAGGCTGTGCACCAGGCCCAGGCCCTTGGGCGTGTCAAGGTAGAGCCAGCCGGCCTCGTCCAGCACCGCTTCGCGCGGCGCGAGCGACTCGCCCGTGTGATCCACCACCGTGCCGTCGTCGTGCAGTCGCAGCACCAAGGGGGCTGCTTCCAGGGCCGCGTACACCCGCTGCGGGCCGTTTTGAAAGTACCAGGCGCCTTGGGCGTCGGGAGCGTAGTTGCGGTGGATGAAGCCGATCAGTTTGTCGTGCCGCAAGCGGCTGCCCTTGGCCTGTGGGAAGGGGCCGGCGGCTTGACAGGCATCGTCTCGCAGGTACCAGTCGCCGCGGGCATCCAGCCCGAGCCAGCCGCGGCAGTCGGGCACGTGGGGCCACTTGGCCATGGCCGCTTTGACGATCTCATCCATCGCTTGACCTCAGGTGCTGCGTCAGCCAGGCGCACACGCTGCGCGGCAGGTCCAACACGGTGCCCGGAAACGCGCCACTGGGGAAGCCGGCATGCCCACCGTGCGCCGGTCGCCACAGCGTCACCGGGCGGCCGGCGGGCGGGCGCTGGGGCAGGCTCAGCGTGGGCACGAAGGGGTCGTTGCGGGCGTTGAGCACCAGGCTGGGCACACGCAGCGCATCCAGCCTGGGGCCGGCGCTGGCGCGGGCGTAGTAGTCGGCGGCATCGCGAAAGCCGTGCAGCGGGGCGGTGAACACGTCGTCGAAGTCACGCAGGCTGCGCACTTGGCGGAGGGTGTCGGCGTCGAACAGGCCGGGGTGCTGGTCCAGCTTGCGCAGGGCCTTGGGCACCATGCTGTGCAGGAAGTAGCGCGTGTAAATGGCGCGATTCAGACCCTGGTGGATGGCGTCGCCAGCGGCCGCCAAGTCCAGCGGAGCGGAGATGGCCGCGATGGCGCCCACGCTGGAGCCCGCCGCCGCGCCCGACTCTTGTGCCCACCGCAACAGCGCGTTGCCGCCCAAGCTGACGCCGACCGCCACCATCGGCCCCGCATGGCGGGCGCGGCACTGGGCCAGCATCCAGCCGACCTCTTCAAAGTCACCCGAGTGGTAGGCCCGCGGACCGCGGTTGAGTTCGCCCGAGCAGCCCCGGAAGTGGGGCAAGGCAACGGCCCAGCCCAGGCGCCGGGCGTGGCTGGCGAAGGCCTGGCTGTAGTGGCTGGCCGAGCTGCCCTCCAGGCCGTGGAACAGCACCAAGAGGGGCGGGGACGGAGCGTCGGTTGGTGCGTCCTGCCAATCGCAGTCAACGAAGTCGCCGTCCGGCGTGTCCCAGCGCTCCCGCCGCCACTGGGGCGGACAGTCTGGGTGCTGCAGGCGGCTGAACAGCTTGGGCCAGATGGTCTGCGCGTGCCCGCCGGGCAGCCAGCGCGGGGCGTGGATCTGGGGCGGCTTCAAAGCGATGCGGCCGCTGTCAGTGCAGGGTGTTGGTGTCGCTGTGGTGCACGTGGCCCGACTCGTCGGCCGTGCCCGGGCTGGCGTGGTGCAGCACCAAGCGCCAGCCTTCGGCCGTGCGCAGGTACACGTTGGTCGCCATCACCCAAGCGACTTGCGGGCCGCTGCCTTCGGCCGCGCCCGGCACGAGCACGCGCTCGCGCACCTGGTGCACGGCCAGCTGTTCGGTGTGCAGGCGTTGCACGTCGGCGGCCTGCACGGCCACCGGGCCGCGGGCAAACAGGGCGCCGAAACCCGCGCGGATGGCCGTGGCCCCCACCAGCGGCGGCTGGCCCGGCAGGATGCAGCGCACCATCTCGTCGGCCACCCACAGGGCCATCAGGCGCTCCAGGTCGGCGGTTTGCAGCGCCTCGTACAGCTGGGCCTCGATCTCGTCGGGGCTGGCCATCAAGACGGCCAGCGGGGCCTTGCGGCGCACCACGGCCGGGCTCAGTGGCCGTGGGCCAGGGTCTCGCCGGCTTTCAGCCGGTACTCGGTGCCGCAGTAGGGGCAGCGACCCTGCCCGTCGTGGCTCAGGTCGATGTAGACCTTGGGGTGGCTGCTCCACAGCGCCATTTGCGGGTTCGGGCAAGCCACGACCCCATGGCCCAGCAGGTCTTTGGCACTGACTTCGACAACGGCGGCGGGTTGGCTCATGGGGTGACCTGAGGGCAGCGGAAAAGCGCCATTTTAGGAAGCGGAAACCGGCTCAATGCGGCTCAGGCGGCCACGCGCGTCGAAGGTCAGGATCAACACGGCGCCGCCGGCATCCCGCCAACGGTAGGTGTGGGCCGCCTCGGGCACCGGCTCCCCAGCGCTGCCGGCTTGGGCCAGCACATCCACCAGGGCCATGCCCGGGCGCAGCCGCGCGTGCAGGGCTGCGGCGTCGCCCACCACTCCCGTGGGCCCCTCCGCCGTCAAGCGCAGCACGCGCATCAGGCGCAGGAAACGCGCCATCAACACCGCCATCACGCCGGCCAGCGCCAGCACCACGCCGGGCCAGCCCAGCAGGACGCCGCCCAGTAAGAGGGCGCCGAGGCCGCCCAGGGCTTGCCAAAGTGGGGTCATGGGGAGGAGTCCTGCGAGGGGATCATGCGCGGAAGCGGAGATGGAGCGACATCTTGAGGGCAGGCGCGCATGATGACCAAAAAAGCAAAGCGACGCCGAAGCGTCGCTCTTGGGGGCCGAACGCCGCGAACCCGTGCAGGTTCAGGGCATCGGGCAGGTTCAGGCCTTGCGGCTGCTGCGCTGGCGCATCACGCCCAGGCCCGCCAGGGCCAAGCCAGCGAGGGCCAGGCTGCCGGGTGCCGGCACGGCGTTGGCCGACTCCAACTCGAAGTAGGCGCCGCCAGCGCCGAAGGGCGAGGACGAGGCCACGAAGCTGACGCTGTAGCTGCCGGCCGAGAACAGGTAGCTGCCCGCGCTGTAGTAACCGCTGTTGAACAGGTCGTCGGGGTTGCTCAGGAAGGCGCCGGCGCCCGGGGCCGAGGTGGTCAGGACCTTGTTGCCGTCGACGTAGACGTCGAACACGTCGCCGACGCTGAAGCCGTCGGTGATCTTCAGCAGGGTGCTGCCGGTCAGGGTCAGCAGCAACGGGAAGCCGGTGGTTTTGCCGGCCTCGTTGGCGCAGCCGGCATAGGCTTGGCTGCCCGTACCGCCGAAGCAGAAGCCGTACCAGCCGCCATCCACGGCGGGGGCGGCTTGGGCGGTGGCGGTGAGACCGGCCAGCGCGGCGGCCAGCAGGGACTTGTTGAAGCGGGTCATGGTGACTCCCAGTTGGGTGAGGACCGCAATACCAAGCAAAGTCAATACCAGGCTTAGAAAGGGCTATCGAATCATTGGGGTTGGCTCCGAGCTTGGAGCGGCTTGTCAACCTGGCCGACAACTCAGGCCAGGGCTCGGACGAGGTCCATGGCCTCTTCGATGCGCTCCACCGCTTGCACGGTCAGGCCCTCGATGGGCTTTTTCGGGGCGTTGGCCTTGGGGATGATGGCCAGGCTGAAGCCCAGCTTCGCCGCTTCTTTCAAGCGTTCCTGGCCGCGCGGGGCGGGACGCACCTCGCCAGCCAATCCGACTTCGCCAAAGGCCAGAAAGCCGCGCGGCAGCGGCCGGCCGCGCAGCGAGCTTTGGATGGCCAGCAGCACGGCCAGGTCGGCGGCCGGCTCGCTGATGCGCACACCGCCCACGGCGTTGACGAACACGTCCTGGTCGTTGGTGGCCACCCCGGCGTGGCGGTGCAGCACGGCCAGCAGCATGGCCAGGCGGTCGCGCTCCAGGCCCACGCTCAAGCGCCGCGCGCCGCCGCTGTCCACCAAGGCTTGCAACTCCACCAGCAGGGGGCGTGTGCCTTCAAGCGTGACGAGCACACAGCTGCCGGGCACGGGCGCGCTGTGCGCACTCAAGAAGATGGCGCTGGGGTTGCTGACGCCCTTGAGCCCCTTTTCGGTCATGGCGAACACGCCGATCTCGTTGACCGCGCCGAAGCGGTTCTTGATGGCGCGCACCAGGCGGTAGCTGCTGTGGGTGTCGCCCTCGAAGTACAGCACCGTGTCGACGATGTGCTCCAGCACCCGCGGGCCGGCCAGCGCGCCCTCTTTCGTCACGTGGCCCACCAGCACCATGCTGCAGCCGCTGGCCTTGGCGGCGCGGGTCAGCAAGGCGGCGCATTCGCGCACCTGGGCCACGCTGCCGGGGGCGCTGGTGAGCTGCTCGGTGTAGACGGTTTGGATGGAATCGATGACGCAGAAAGCCGGTCGCTCTTCGGCCAGGGTGGCGAGGATGCGTTCGAGGTTGATCTCGGCCAGCACGCGCACCGCGGTGCCGGGCAGCCCCAAGCGGCGGGCGCGCATCGCCACCTGCGCGCCGCTCTCCTCGCCCGTGACGTACAGCACCGGCAGGCCGCGACTCAGCGACTCCAGCGCCTGCAGCAGCAAGGTGCTCTTGCCCACGCCGGGGTCGCCGCCGATCAGGGTCACCCCACCCGCCACGATGCCACCGCCGAGCACGCGGTCGAGCTCGTCGATGCCGGTGGGCGTGCGCGCGGTGTCCACGGCCTCGATCTCGCTCAAGGTGGCCACCGGGCTGCTCTTGGCCAGGGCCTGGAAGCGGTGCGCGCCGGCCTTGGGCTCGGCGGGCCCTTCCACCAAAGTGTTCCAGGCTCCGCAGCCCGGGCATTTGCCGAGCCATTTGGCGCTCTCGTACCCACACGCGCCGCAAACGTGATTTGTTTTTTCTTTTGGCATGGCCGGCGATTGTCGCCAGTGCGTTCCAGCCAGCGTGCTCTGGCAGGATGGAACGACATGTCTTGAGGAGGTGCCGATGGCGGGTTCGAGTTCTGGTGGCTGGCGCGCTGGGCTTTGTGCACTCTTGGTGGCGGGGGCCAGTCTCAGCGCCATGGGCGCGGGCTTGCGCAACCTGCGGACCGACCCTGCTCAACCCGCTGTGGGCCAGCCGTTCAGGGTGCTGTTCGAGCCGAAGTTCAGGTGGCACGAACCCGAGTCGTGCAAGATGCACATCGAAGTTGACGGTCAGCCAGCATCGAGGGACGACTACCAGGCGCACTTGGACTTGGACCTGAACGGGTACACCCTGCGTCGAACCCAGTCGTATGGCGTCGAGCCTCAAGGTTGGACCCGAGAGGGCAAGACCGTGCAGTTCAACTGGACGTTCTTCACGCCCGGTCAGCACACGCTGACGTTCAGCGAGTGCAGCTTGGACGAACCGAACGTCTTGCGTGTGGACGTCGCCCCCGATTACCGAGCGCTTACCTGGACCGTTTTGGGGCGCAAGGGCGCGGTGCTGACGACCAAGCTCGACGGCAGTCTTGCGGCCATGAAGCCGGGCTCGAGGCCCACCTTGGTGGCCAGCAAGCAGCATGTGGACGCCTGGGGTCGCACCTTCAAAGGGGTGGATCCGAAAAGCTGGGAGAACGCCCACGAGGCGGTGAACGGCATCTTGACGCAACTGGGGTTCAGGGGCAGTCAGCTGGAAACGGTGGACGACTTGGAGGCGTCGATCGAACGCGCTGGGGATCAACAGTTGGTGGTCATCCCGGGTCACATGGATGCCTTGCGTGATCGTCTCTTGCGCTCGGGGTCTCACTTGGCGGCTGCCACCATGGATGCCGACAAGTTGGCCAGTGGTTACGCGAAGCACCTGCAAGAACAAGCGGGCGCCGCGCAGCGTCAGGCCCAGCAGTCAGCAGAGCGCTGGGCTCGATTCATGGATCGGTTGCCCAGCGCCGCTGCGCAATTTGGGGCCCTGAAGCGGGAACCTCCCGCTGGGGAGAAGCCTCGCGTCTGCGCTCGGCAGGCCAAGGAGGGCACCTGGGTGACGGCGTACCGCCACTGGCCTGCCTTCGTCACCTGGTCAGGGCGGGCCGTGTCGTCGGGCTTTGACGAAGTGTTCCCCGATTTGGATGCGCTTTACTTGTCGTTCAAGAGCGGCAAGTGCACCTCCGTGGTCGTGACCGGAGCCGATGCGCAAGCCATGGTCCCCGCGCTCCAACGGGACGGTGTCGCTTTCGAGGTGCTGGAGTTGCTGGACGAGAACGCCCTGATGGAGCCCTTGCGCATCTACAAGGGCTATGCGTCGGTGGAGGATGCACGGCTGTCCCGACAGTTTCAGAACCCGCCTGATGCCAAGGAGTTGGGAGCCTTGCGCACTGCCGGCATCCACACGCCAGCGCTGGCCGACCAAGCTTGGGCGCGTTTGGCGGCGGTGTCTTACAGCCCGAAGCGAGACTGGTCCACGCTGATTCAATTCCTCGCGGACGAGTCCAGCGCACGCCAGCAAGGGGGCAATGCCGTCAGCGTGCGGAACCAGCGAGAAGCCAAGGCGCGAGCGCAAGAGGCCGCTGATCGAGAGCGGCACCTGAAGGCTTACCCTTACCGGCTGACCCTCGAATGCCACAACGGACCCTACGGCATGCTGCCGGTCTACTTGTGCTTCAACAACGATCGCGCGCAAGGCCACGTGGAGTTGCTCAACTGCGGCAACAGCCGGAACATCACTTACGAGGAGTTGGCTGGCAACGTGGCTCGGTTCGGGCTTTGCCCTCGCTTCCAGTTCAGAGCCAGAAATGTCTCGGAGTTCGTGCTCAAAGCGGTGTTGCGAGACGAGCGCACCGGCAAGGAATTGGAGAGCCGAACGGCGCCCCGTTTCCATTGGGTCGGCTTCGCGCGATGACGCGGAGCGGGCCGCTTCGGCGGCGATCGACCCATCGAGGGTGAGGGTTTGCGATGAGGCCAGATCGACGATCGCCTCCACACCCGGCACGAACAGCCCCTTGGACTTGCCGCAGAATGGGCTGAAACCGGGTCGAACCCGCGACTTGGACATTGCGCTGTTGGAGACCCGGAGTGATCCTCGATCTGATTCCCTCAAGCACCCGTGCCGCCGGCCTCGGGGCCCTGATGAAAGGCGCGGGCAAGGTCACGCGCTACATCCCCATCCCTCAGCCCACGCTGCTGGTCGGGCCTGGCTCGGCCGCGCGGCTGGGCGAGGCGGTTGCCGCCTTTGGGCACGAAAAGGTGTTTGTCGTCACCGACGGCGTGTTGGCCAAATTGGGCCTGCTGCGCTCGATCACCGAGGCGTTGACTGCGGGTGGCGTCGACTTTTTCGTCTTCGACGAAATCACCCCCGATGCCCCGATCCCGCTGATCGAGCGCGGCATCGCCACCTTCAAAGAGCATGGCTGTGATGCCATCGTGGCCGTGGGTGGAGGCTCGTCCATCGACTCGGCCAAGGCCATCGCCATGGCCGTGGCCAACCCCAAGCCCATTCGCAGCTTGGCGGGCTACTTCAAGGGGCGCCGCAGCCCCATCACGCTGTATGCCGTGCCCACCACGGCGGGCACGGGCTCTGAAGTCACCGTGGCCGCTGTGGTGTCCGACCCCGAGCAGGAGGACAAGGTCGTCATCGTCGATCCCCGCCTGGTGCCTCGCATGGCGGCGCTGGATCCCACGCTGATGACGGGCTTGCCCCCGGCCGTGACCGCCGCCACCGGCATCGATGCGCTGACGCACGCCGTCGAGGCCTACATCGGCAACTGGGCCACGGAGTACACGGACGGCCTTGCGCTGACTGCTGTGGGTCTGATCTTCGACAACCTGCGCACCTGCTACCGCGATGGCCGCAACTTGGCCGCGCGCGAAAAGATGGCGCTGGCCAGCACCTACGCTGGCATGGCGTTCACCCGCGCCAACGTGGGTTACGTGCACGCCATCGCCCACCAGTTCGGCGGCAAGTACCACACGCCCCACGGCTTGGCCAACGCCATCATGCTGCCGCTGGTGTTGCGTTACTCGGCCCCGGCGGTGATGGACAAGCTGGCCCAGCTTGCCATCCGCGCCAAGCTGGGCGGGCCTGGCGAGCGCACCGAAGTCTTGGCCGAGAAGTTCCTCGAGGGCGTCGAGCAACTCAACGCCGACCTCGGCATCCCCACCCACCTGGCTGCGCTGCGCGAAGAGGACATCCCCGCACTGGCCCGCGCCGCCTGCCATGAGGCGCACGTGGGCTACCCGGTGCCGCGCTACATGACGCAAGAGATCTGCGAGCAGATCATCCGCGCCGTGCTGCCGCCGGGCGACGCCTCGCCGATGGCGCCTGCGCCAACCGCTGCCAAGGCCCCGCCCAAAAAGCCGGCCGCCAAAAAGGCCGCCGCCAAGAAGACCTCGCGCGCCGCGCGCTGAACCCGCGCCCGTGCCGCCCCCCTTGCCCCGCATCAGCCTGGAGACATCCGCATGAAAAAGGTCGTGACCGTCACGCTCGGCGCTTCCCAACAAGACTTCACCTTTCAAACGAAGTTCCTCGGCCAGACCTTCCAGGTGCAGCGCCTGGGCGCCGATGACGACCTGACCCAGGCCTGGGAGTTGTTGCGTCGTCACCAGGGCGACGCCGACGCCATCGGCCTGGGCGAAATCGGGGACCACTACCAAGTGGGTTTGCACTCGGTGGTGAACAAAGAGACGCGGCGGCTGCTCAACGTCGTCACGCGCGTGCCGGTGACCACGGGCGCCACCTTGCGCCGCTTGCTGCAAGTGCGGGCCGTGCGCCACGTGCAGCACGAGCTGGGGCATTACTTCAACAACAACATCGTGTTGTTCCTCTCGGGCATGCGCAACTACGACATGGCGGTGGCCATGTCCGACTACACGCGCAACCTGCACTTTGCCGACGCGCTGTTCCAAACCGGCGCGCCGGTGATGCTGAATTCGCTCGACCAGCTCGAGGTCTACGCCAAGGGCATCAAGTGGGCGCTCCCGGGCAAACCGCGCGAGATCCTCGAAAAGTCGCTGGGCGGCCTCAAGCGCAAGAAGATCGTGTCCGAGGTGGAGCGCTCGCACGTCATCGTGGGCACCTTTGCCGAGCTCAAGGCCGTGGGCAACCCGGCCAACCTGTCGGGCAAAACCGTCATCACCTCGGCGGTGGACGACGAGCGCTTGGCCTTCTTCAAGCTGTGCAAGGTCAACCTGGTGGTCGACGTGTCGCCCAAGCTCTTCGAGCGCGTGGTGGGCATCAACGTGCTCGAGGCCATGATGCTGGCCGCCTTGGACAAGGCCACCGAGGAGGTGTCCGACGACGACTTCAGCGAGATGCTGGACGAGCTCAAGATCACCCCGCGCCTGCTTCACCCGACGGGCAAGTTCCGCAACATCCGCCGCTTCGCCTTCGTCATCCACCCGCTGTCACAAGAGTTCATCCGCAAGGGCCTGCCCATCCCCAAGGGCACGCCCAAGTTCATCATGAACCAGGTCGAGACCTTGGCGGCGCACATGCCGCCCATGGTCTATTGCAAGATGGAGAACATCGTCAGCCCTGCGGGGGCCGAGGCCGAGGGCTGGTTGATCAGCGTGGGAGGCACGCCCAAGGAGATGCTGGCCCGCAGCCCCGAGTTCACCTACCGGCGCCTGCTGCAAGCGGCTGAAATGGCGGAAAAGCTGGGCGCGCAGATCATGGGCCTGGGCGCCTTCACCAAGGTGGTGGGCGACGCCGGCGTGACGGTGGCGCGACGCTCGAGCATCCCCATCACCACCGGCAACAGCTACTCGGCTTCGGGCGCCCTGTGGGCGGCGGCCGACGCCATGCGCCGCATGGGGCTGGTCAAGGTCAAGAAGAGCGACAAGCGCGTGCCCGCCAAGACCATGGTCATCGGCGCATCGGGCTCCATCGGCTCGGTGTCGGCGCGCCTGTTGGCCATGGCCTTCGACGAGGTGGTGATCGCCGGCCGCGACATGAAAAAACTGGAGGAGCTCAAGAAGAGCATCCTTAAGGACACGCCCGACGCGAAGGTGGTGTGCTCCACCGACTACGACAGCCTGCTGGGCGACATGGACATGATCGTCACCAGCACCAGTGGCGCGGGCAAGAAGATCCTGGACATCACCAAGGTCAAGCCGGGTTGCGTCATCACCGACGTGGCCCGACCGCTGGACTTGCCCCCCGAAGAAGTCGCCAAGCGGCCGGACGTGTTGGTGATCGAGTCGGGCGAAATCGAGCTGCCCACCAAGGTCCGCGGCATGAAGAGCATCGGCCTGCCCAACAACGTCATCTACGCCTGCTTGGCCGAGACCATCGTGCTGGCGCTGGAAGGGCGCTTCGAGGTCTTCACCGTCGGTCGCGACACGGAGTGGCCGAAGGTCAAGGAGATTTACAAGCTGGGCTTGAAGCACGGCATGAAGCTGGCGGCCATTTCGGGCGTCAATGGCGTGTTCACCGACAAGGACATTGCCAAGGTGGTGGCTTTGGCGCAGAAGGCGCGGCTGACCTGGAACGGTGGCGCCAAGCCGGCGGCCGAGGCGGCGGTGGCCAAGGCCCCTCGCAAGGCCGCCAAGGCGGCTGCACCCAAGAGTGCCAAGGCGAATGCCGAGACGCCCGCACCGGCGCCCGCGAAGAAAGCGGCGAAGAAGACGGCCAAGCCATCGGCCGAAACGGCCACCGAGGCGCCCATGCCCGCGGTCAAGAAGCTGGGCGCGGCCCCGGTGCCAGCCAAGAAGCCCGCCGCAAAGAAAAAGGCGACGGCTGGCTGATCAGGGCGAGGACGCCGCCGCCGCTTGACGCGCGGCGTCTCGCCACACGCTGACGGCGGCGCTCAGACCCAGGGCCGCCATCAGCGTGGCCACCGCCAGGTCCGGCCAAGCCTGGCCCGTGCCGAACACGCCCAGCGCCGCCACCATGACCGCCAGGTTGCCGATGGCGTCGTTGCGAGAGCACAGCCACACCGAACGCAGGTTCGCGTCGCCCTCGCGGTAGCGATACAGCATCCAGGCCACGCCCAGGTTGGTGATCAAGGCCATCACGGCCACGCTGCCCATCAGCGGCGCGAGCGGCGGCTCTCCATCCCCCAGCCGGCTCACGGCCGAACCCAGCACCCACAGGCCCATCGCGGCCATCGACAGTGCCTTGAGCCGCGCTGCCCGCAGCCGGGCCGTGAGCGACGCCCCCAGCACCGCCAGCGTGATGGCATAGGCCATGGCATCGGCCAAGAAGTCGATGGCATCGGCCCACAAGGCCAGCGAGCCGGCCCGCCAGCCTCCGGCCAACTCGACGGCAAACATCGTGGCGTTGGCGCCGAGCGCTACCCATAGCGCGCGGCGCAAGCCCGGGGGGATCGCTGCGTTGGGGGAAGGGTGGTGGTGACCGCAGGAGGCGCTCATGTCGGACTGAAGGGGTGCAGAGCCGCCATTGGAACCCTGGAAGTCGCCCCAGTGTCAAGCGATGTGCAGCGGTGCCTGGGCGGTGACGGGGGGCTGGGACGGCAAGCATGGGCCTCTCCACGGCATCGCGGATGCCTTGCGTCACAGCACCGGGCGACGTGCTTCAATGCCCGACTCATCAAAGGAGCGCGGTGTGGAGTGGACGGTTTGGCTGGCGTTCTTTGCCGCGTCATGGGCCATCAGCCTGAGCCCGGGTGCGGGCGCGGTGGCGGCCATGAGCAGCGGCCTGAGCCACGGGTTCCGGCGCGGCTATTGGACGACGGCGGGCCTGATCCTCGGCATCTGGACCCAGGTGTTGCTGGTGGGGGTGGGCTTGGGGGCCTTGGTGGCCACCTCCACCACCTTGTTCACCGCCATCAAGTGGGCCGGTGTGGTCTACCTGGTGTACTTGGGCGTGCAGCAATGGCGCGCGCCGGCGCGGCCCATGGTGGCGGGTGACGACGGCGTGCAGGGCGGCGCTCTGGCGCGCCGGCGCGACCTGGTGCTGCGGGGCTGGATGGTCAACACCATCAACCCCAAGGGCACGGTCTTCCTGCTGGCGGTGGTGCCCCAGTTCCTGGCCTTGGGCCAGCCGCTGGCGCCGCAGTACCTCGTCATCGCGCTCACCCTGGGCTTCACCGACCTGGTGGTGATGGGCGGCTACACCGCGTTGGCGGCCAAGGTGCTGGGGGCGCTGACGGACGTGCGCAAGATCCGCCTGCTCAACCGCGGCTTCGGCACCTTGTTCGTTGGCGCCGGCTTGCTGCTGGCCGGCGTGAAGCGAGCCTGACCCGATGCCCACTTGGCTGCTCTTCCTGGTGCCGACGGTGATCTGGGCCAGCACCTGGCACGTCATCCTGTACCAACTGGGCACCGTGCCGGTGCTCA
The DNA here is from genome assembly GCF_027532025.1 of Inhella sp. Taxonomy (GTDB): domain Bacteria; phylum Pseudomonadota; class Gammaproteobacteria; order Burkholderiales; family Burkholderiaceae_C; genus Inhella. Next base: position 32,755 of record NZ_JAPZSY010000045.1, read on the forward strand.
ACTCGGTGGGCTGGCGCTTTGCCCTCGCCGCCGTGCTGATGGCCTTGCTGGCCTGGCAACAAGGGGCCAACTTGCGCTTGCCGCTGCGCATGCATGGCTGGCTGCTGGCGGCCGGGGTCATCCAATACGGCGGCAACTACTGGGGCGTGTACGAGGCCGAGCGCTACATCCCCTCCGGCCTGGTGGCGGTGCTGTTCGCGTTGATGGTGTTCGGCAACGCGCTCGGTGCCTGGTGGGCCTTCGGGCAAAAGAGCCCCCGCGCCTTCTTGATCGCCGCCTTGGGCGGCGTGGCGGGTGTGGTGATGGTGTTCTGGCCCGAGATCGCCAGCACCGGCGCGCGCCCGCATGCGGCCTGGGGCTTGGCCATCGGCCTCTTGGCCGTGGTGGCGGCCTGCGTGGGCAACATGCTGACGCTGCACCTCACGCGCCAAGGCCTGCCGCTCATCCCGGTGCTGGCTTGGGCGATGGGCTACGGTGCGCTGTTCTTGATCGGCATGGCCGGCGTGACCGGCATCGGCTGGGCCTTCGACTGGCGGGCCCCCTACGTGCTTTCCTGGCTCTACCTGACGGTGTTTGGCACCGTCATCGCCTTCGTGCTGTACTTCAAGCTGGCGCAGCGCGAGGGTCCGGCGCGGGCAGCGCTGATGGGGGTCGTGATCCCGGTCATCGCCTTGGGCGTCTCCGCAGTGTTGGAGGGCTGGCAGCCTACGCCGTTGGCCCTGGGTGGCATGGCGCTGTGCGTGGCGAGTGTGGCCTTGGCGCAGCGGGTGGGGGTGAGCAAGTCATGAGCATCAGCTTGGTGGTGGCTTGGGCCGGCAGCGCCGCGCCGACGCGCGAGAGCTGGCAGCAGCAAATCGCCGCTGCGGGCTTGCCTTTGCAGCTGGGCGAGTTGGACGAGTCCAGCGGCCTCGAGGGCTTTTGGTCGGCGGTTTGGCAGGGCCGCCCCAGCGGCTTCGATTGGCAATTGCGCCCCGCCGACGCGGACCTCGGGGGCCCGCCGGGCGGGTGCGCGGCCGTCATCGTGGGGCGTGGTGACAACACGCCTGCCGCCCTGGCCGCGGCAGCGGCCCTGGCCGAACTGATGGAGGGGACGCTGGAAGACCCCCAAGGGGGCGACACCCTGTGCGCCCACGAGGCCCTGCCCTGGGCGCGGGTTCAGATCACGGCGTGGCAGCAGGCCCAGGACGAAGGCGACGCGCCCGAATGCATCGCCGACCGCGCTTGGGGCCCTACTGGGAGCCGCACTTGGAGCCGCATGGGGCGCGTCGTCACCGGCCTGCTCATCCTGGCGCTGTTGGCCGTGGGCCTGACCTTGCTGCTGCGCTGAAATGAATCGGTCCCCAGCCTCAACCCCCCGAGGGGCCGCTCAGAGGCTTCGGGCGGCTAGGAGTCTGCGCGGCAGAAGCCCAGGCCGTCGCCGAGATCCCGGGGGCGACAGGCTAGGCGCTGGCGACGCCGCGTGGCGGGCTACGTCAGGAGCCGGCAACGACGCTTGTCGCCCCCGGGGC
>NZ_JAPZSY010000058.1 GCF_027532025.1 Inhella sp.
CCGAGCGCGGCGGGCTCAACCCGAAGATGTTCAACAGCTTTCTCGATGGCTCCAAGCCTTCGATTGAATCGACGGCTGTGGCCAACGCCACCGGCCTCACCGTGCCCAGCAACGGCCTGCTCTACCCGCCGGCCAGCGTCGAAGACATTCCTTATGTCACGCGACCCATCAGCGAAGGCGGCGTACTCGAACGCAAGGGCATGGTCGAAGTGATCTCCTCACTCGAAGCCAATGGCCGCAAGATTCCCTACGACATCCGCATGGGCGTCTGGGTCACCGTCGAGGCCGAGACCGACTACATCAAGAACTGCTTTGAGGAATACAACGCCCACACCGACCCGAGCGGGCGCTACTTCACCCTGTACAAACGCTGGCACCTGATCGGGCTGGAGGTCGGCGTGTCGGTCGCCAGCGTGGCGCTGCGCGGCGAGCCCACCGGCGTGGCCACCTGCTGGAACGCCGACGTGGTGGCCACCGCCAAACGCGACCTGAAGCCCGGCGACATGCTGGACGGCGAAGGCGGCTACACCGTGTGGGGCAAGCTGTTGCCGGCAGACACCTCGATGAAGATGGGCGGGCTGCCGCTGGGCCTGGCGCACAACGTCAAGGTCGTGCGCGCGGTCAAGAAGGGCCAGAGCCTGAGCTGGGCCGACGTGGCGATGGACACCTCGACCCACGCCTACAAAGTGCGGCAGGAAATGCAAAGCATGTTTGCCCCGGCGCTTAAAAAGGCCGCCTGAAAGACGGCCAAAAAAGCCGCGTAAAAAACTGTGTTGGGCGCTTCCTAGAAAGCTCGCTGACAGCCTTCTCGCGCGGGGTGCTTCATGATGGCCCATAGCCATCCAGAGGACACCGCAATGACCATCACCAGCAACACGCCCCTGCCCCGTATCGCATTTCTGGGCACGGGCATCATGGGCCTGCCCATGGCCACGCGCCTGTGCAAGGCCGGCTACACGCTGCAGGTCTGGAACCGCACGCCGGGCAAGGCCGGCCCGCTCACGGCGCTGGGCGCCACGGCGCACACGCAGGCCAGCGCCGCAGTGGCTGCGGCCGACATCGTCATCAGCATGCTCGAAAGCGGCCCCATCGTGGACGGCGTGCTGTTCGCGCAGCG
>NZ_JAPZSY010000009.1 GCF_027532025.1 Inhella sp.
GTCGTCGGTGGCCATCGGATGCTGTCCTCGATCTCCCAGGAAATGCCGCCCATTGAATTGAATTCCGGGAGTTTCGACCATCCGAAATCACCCGAAAGTCATTCAAAAACAACGGGTTGGGTCATTTGCAGGGCCGACTAATTGGCCAGCACAGGGCCGGGGGCGGGGCTGCCGAAGAGGCCGGCCGCGGCCGAGAGCACGCAAGATCAGGGGTCAAGTCTTGCCTTTTGTCTTCCACTCATCAAAGCCGGATCCCGGCGATGGTGGAAGACCGCAACGACAAGAAATTCGTCGCCCCGCGCCCGGCAAAAACAAGGCATAGGGAAAACGGCGCAGTAGCACCCGTCGAAGTTCGTCTTGCACGACCGGGTGTGCCTCAGGGCGCCGCAACGCGTTCAGCAGGGCCGATTCAAAAGCCCGGGCGAAGTCCATCCCCAGGCCATCGGCGCGGGCCTCGTACCAGGCCTTCGCTTCCAGCAGTTCCTCTTGGGCTTCCGGTCGGAAGACGACGCGCATGGCGCGACTGGGCCAGGCTCAGTGCGCGGCGGGCTTGAACAGCGCTGCCCGCACCTGCTCCCACGGAACCGCCTGTTCGGGTTGGCCTTCGTGGGCCGCCAAACGCCGACGAAGTTCTTCGCGCTGGGCATCGCTCACCGGCAGGTTTCCAGCGCTGTCTTCCACGATGCTGTCCCACACGTCCTCGACGAGTTGCAGCCGCTCCGCCAGGGCCAAGGCGCGAAGTTCAGGGGGCATGAAGCTGGACATCTTGGGTCTCCTTTGGACAGGCCACCGGCGGCGGGCTCGGCGTAGAGCCGCGGTTTTACCTCAGGTGCCCCAACGAGCCGTTGCCGAGTTCCGCGAGGGGCGCTATCGACCCACAGCAGCCACTCACCCCGCGTTGCGCTTGGCCACCAGGGTCAAGATCTCGTAGCTGGCGCACAGCTCGCCGCGCTGGTTGGTCACCGCCACGTCCCAGCCGATGACGCCTTGGGCAGGTTGGTCGTCGCGAGGGGGGCGGTCGATCTTGCGCTTGGCGGTGAGGCGGGCTTGGATGGTGTCGCCGATGGCCACGGGGGTGACGAAGCGCAGGTTCTCCAGGCCGTAGTTGGCCAGCACGGGGCCGGGGGCGGGGCTGACGAAGAGGCCGGCCGCGGCCGAGAG
>NZ_JAPZSY010000131.1 GCF_027532025.1 Inhella sp.
TGGGGGGTGGGCGTGCCCTTGCTGACGGGGGCCGGCGCCGTGGCCCACCCCGCGCCCCCCCGCGGGGGGGGGGGCCCCCCGCCCCCGCTGGCCGTGGCCCCGCCCCCCTCCCCCTTGGCCATCGTGTTCGAGGCCTTGCAACACCCGCAGCAGGGGCTTCACGCGGCCGAGCAGGTGATGGACGGCGCGCAGGTGCTGCTGCACGACCTCTTGATCCCCCCCGATCCCCCATCACCGATGAAGGGCGAGTTCGGCGTGCGGCAGGCCGTGGCGTGGTCCAGCGGCTTCGAGCTCAGCGACATCAAGGACGTGGCCTGGCCCTTTCACGCCACGGTCAACGACGTGCTCGTGGCCTGCGTGGCGGGCGCGCTGCGCCACTACCTCAAGCACCGCGGGATCGACCTGCGGCACCGCACCCTGCGCGCCGTGGTGCCGGTGAACCTGCGCCCCGCCGAGCACCGCGGCCAACTGAGCAACGAATTCGGGCTGGCCCTGCTGGCCCTGCCCATCGAAGAAGACAACCCCGTGCAGCGCGTGACGCTGACCCAGGAGCGCATGGCCCAACTCAAGCACTCCACCGAGCCCGTGGCCATGCAATGGCTGTGCAAGCTGTTGGGGCACGGCCCCAAGCCGCTGCAAGACCAGGTCCAGGCCCTGTTGGGCAGCAAAGCCAGCGTGGTGCTGAGCAACTTGGCCGGGCCGCGCCAGCGCCTCTACCTGGCCGGCCGCGCGGTGGACCGCCTGATGTTTTGGGTGCCCCACCCCGGCGACACCCTGGGCATGGGCCTGAGCCTGCTCAGCTACCGGGGCCAAATCACCCTGGGCGTCATGGCCGACGCCCAACTCGTGCCCGACCCGCAATGGATCGCCGACGCCTTCGTGCACGAACTCGAAGCCCTCATCGCCCGCTACCACTCGGCCGTGAACCGGCGCGAGCACACCGAACCCGGCCACTCGCCCGCCCGCTGAAAAACCCCCCATGCGCCGCGCCAAAACCGCCCACCCCGTCACCCCCACGGCTCCCAGTCCCGCGCCGCCCGCCGACGACCGCGACGAACGCCTCTCGCGCATCCAAGAGCGACCCGACGGCTACCACTGGACCGACGCCGAGGGCCGGCAAGAGTTTGGCCCCTTCGACTCCATCGAAGCCGCCTTGACCGACATGGAAGGGCCCGTGGAGCAAGTGCTCGAACAACGCGCCTGGGCCGAGCAAACCCTGCAAGGCCTGGCGCCCGACGAGCCCAGCGACCTCAGCCGGGACGACCCGGTGGAGGGGCCGGTCTGAGCGCCGGCCGCAGGCCCCCGCCTCAAAGCCGCGCCAACACCATCGGCGCCACCAGCAGCAACAGCACCAGCAGGGTGACCACCAGCCGCAGCAGGTGGAGCAGGCGGCCTCGGTCTTGCTCCCTACGCAGCATGGGGACGGAAGGCAGTCTCAGGGTGGGCATGGTCGGCTCCGTGAAAGGGGGTGGACAAGTGGGTGATGAACCAATCCGAGGCGAGGTGGGCCACGTGCTCCAGCGCCCCGGGCTCTTCGAACAGGTGGGTGGCCCCGGGCACGATGCTCAGCCGGCTTTCGGCGTGCAGGTGGCGCTGGGCCTCTTGGTTCAGGGCGAGCACGTCGAGGTCGCGCCCGCCCACGATCAGCAGGGTGGGCGCCCGCACGCGCTCCAAGGCGCGGCCGGCCAAGTCGGGCCGGCCGCCGCGCGAGACCACGGCGCCCACGCGGTCCGGCTCGGCGGCTGCTGCGCGCAGCGCGGCCGCTGCGCCGGTGCTGGCGCCGAACAGGCCCAGGGGCAGGCGGGCCAGCGTGGGGCGGCTGTCGGCCCAGTGGATGGCCTGCACCAAGCGTTGGGCAAGCCGGTCGATGTCGAACACGCGGTCCCGCTCCGCCGCTTCGGCGGTCTGGAGCAGGTCAAAGCGCAGCGTGCCCAGGCCATGCGCCTGCAGCTGCGCGGCCACGCGGGCGTTGCGTGGGCTGTTGCGGGTGCTGCCGCTGCCGTGTGCGAACAGCACCAAGCCCTGGGGCCGTGGCGGCAGCGCGAGCTCGCCCTCCAAGCGCGCGGGCCCGATGTCCACGATTTCCGGCCGGGCCTCCATGGGCGTGGTCAGCAACATCCCATCCCCCTTCTCCCCATCGAACGCGACGGGGTGGGATGACCTTAGGCCCAAGGGAACGCAGCGCGATTGCGTCAGCGCAATGCCGATGCGCGGTCAGCGCGAGATGCTGGGCGCTCCCACTGGTTCAGGAGAACGCCATGAACACCTTCACCAAGCTCGTGCTGGGGGCGATGGGGCGCTTGCGGCCGCAACCGGCCTTGGGCGATGCGGTGCGGCGCATCGAGCTGCCGGCCCCGCAGCGCGAGGGTGGCTTGCCGCTGCGCGACGCCCTGGAGCAGCGCGCCTCGTCGCGGGCCTTCCACCCGGCCTCGCTGTCGCCGCAAGTGCTGGCCGATTTGCTGTGGGCGGCCGATGGCCTGAACCGCCGGGGCACCGGGCAAACCGCGCCCTCGGCGCTGGGCGCGCGGGAGATCGTCATCTACGTCGCCCTGCCGCAGGGCGCTTACCGCTACAACGCCAGCGACAACGCCTTGGACTTGGTGGCGGGCAGCGATGTCCGGCGGGTCACCGGCTACCAGGACTTCGTGGACAACGCGCCCTTGGACCTCGTCTACGTGGCCGACCACAGCCGCATGGCGCTGGTGCCAGCCGGCCAGCGCGACGCCTTCGCCCACGTGGCCGCGGGCGCGGTGGCGCAAAACGTGTACCTGTTTTGTGCGGCCAACGGCTTGGCCACCGTGCTGCGCGCGTGGATCGACCGCGAAGCCATCGCCAATGCCTTGGGCCTGGCGCCGCACGAAAGCGTGCTGCTGTCGCAAACGGTGGGTCACCCCTCCTGAGGGGGGCGGTGGGCACCTGGGAGGCTGCCCGGCAAGGGCCCAGCCTGGGCTTCTGCCGCGCGGCCTGCCAGGTAGGCGATGAGGCCTTCCAGCGAATCCACCTGCCGGTAGTCGCGCTCGGGCACGCTCACGCCCCAGCGCTGCTGCAGGCCGATGAGCAGCTGCAAGAAGTCGAACGAGTCCAGGTCCAGCTGCTCGCGCAAAGAGCGCTGCGGGTGCAGCCGGGCCAAATCGGCCTCGGGGGCCAGGTTGTGCAAGGCCTGCTCGACGGTTTGACGCAAGAGAGGGTTGGCCTCGGGGGCTTGGCTCATGCCCATGACTCCGGTTGCTGCAGCCGCTCCTGAAAAGCGGCCAAGAAGCGGGCAGCGCGCAGGCCATCGCTGACCCGGTGATCGGCCGCCACAGTGGCTTGCACCACGCGCGCCACGCCCAACTGCCCCTCGTGCACCACGGGCCGTGCCATCACCCGGCCCAGGCCGATGAGCGCCACCTGCGGCGGGTAGATGACGCCGTGCACGTAGTCGCTGCCCCGCTCGCCCATGGGCGTCACGCTCACGGTGGAATCGGCCAGGTCGGAGCTGCGCAACCGGCCCTGGCGCGCGCGCTGCAGCGCGGCGTCCAGGGCCTGCATCAACGCGGGCAGGGGCTGCTGGTCGGCGTCGTGCAGCGTGGGCACCACCAGCCCGCCCTCGCGCAAGCGGCTGACCACGCCCAGGTGGATGGGCCCGGAGGGCTCGAAGCGCCCCTCGCGCCAGTGGCCGTTGAGCTCGGGCACCTCGCGCAGCGCCAGGGCCACCGCTTTGAGCAGCAACACCGTGGCCAGCACCCGCTCGGTCAGCGGCCGCGCCTCGTTGAAGGTGGCCAGCCACTGCAGCGCGGCCTCCACCTCCACCTCGCGGCCCACGTGGTAGTGCGGGATCTCGCGCTTGGAGCGCACCATGGCCGCAGCGATGGCGGCCCGCATGCCCGCGGCGGGCGCCGTGGCCCGCTCGACATCGGCCAGCGCGAGGGTGCCGCCGGGCACGGCAGGGCGCAGGGTCGTCAGGTCCACCCCCAGGGCCTGCGCGCGACGCCGCGCGGCGGGGGTCGCACGCACGCGCTCGGCCGCCTCGGCCGCCTCGGTGGCGGCTGGCGGTGAAGCAGGCGTTGGCGTCGTTGCCGTCGTTGGCGTCGTGGCCGCGGGGGGCGGCACCGGCGCAGCGGCAGCCGTCGGCAGGGGGCGGGCCGCCACCGCGGCCCAGTCCTCGCCCTCGGTGGCCAGGGTGGCCAACAAGGCGCCCACCGGCAAGCGCTGCCCGGGCTGCGCCACCAAACGGGCGACGACGCCGGGCTGCCAGGCTTCGACGTCGATGGCGCCCTTTTGGGTTTCGACCACGGCCACCACGGCCCCCTTCGCCACCGCTTCGCCGGGCGCCACGTGCCATTGCAGGAATTCGGCGTCGTCCATGTCGGCGCCGAAAGAGGGCAGCCGAAGCTCGATCATGGCCGCACCATCGCCAGCGCCTGGGCCACGATGCGTTGCACGTTGGGCAGGGCCGCGTCTTCCAGGTGCTTGGCGTAGGGCATGGGCACTTCGGCGCTGCACACCCGCGCCGGCGGCGCGTCCAGCTCGTCAAAGGCCAACTCCACCACGCTGGCCATCAGCTCGGCCGACAGCCCGCCGGTCTTCCAAGCCTCGTCCACCACCAGCACCCGGTGCGTGCGCCGCACGGTGTCGGCCAGGCCGGCCAAGTCCAGCGGACGCAGGCTGCGCAGGTCCAGCACCTCGGCCTCCACCCCGTCGGCCGCCAGCCGTTCGGCTGCGGCCAAGCAGCGCGGCAAAGAGCCGCCGTGGGTGACGAGGCTGATGTCCCGACCCGGCCGACGCACGGCGGCGTGCTGCAGGTCCACCGGTGCCGGCTCGCCGTCCAGCTCGCCCTCCTCGTTGAGCAGCAAGGCGTGCTCGAAGACGATGACGGGGTCGGCCAGCTGCAGCGCCGCCAGCAGCATGCCGCGCGCGTCCTCCAGCGTGGCCGGGGCCAGCACCCGCAGGCCGGGCACGTGGGCGTACCAGCCCTCCAGGCTGTGCGAGTGCTGGGCCGCCAATTGCCGCCCGGCCCCGGTGCCCATGCGCACCACCAAGGGCACGCCCACCTGGCCGCCCGACATGTGCCGCAAGGTGGCTGCGTTGTTGACGATCTGGTCCAGCGCCAGCAGGCTGAAGTTCACCGTCATCACTTCCACGATGGGCCGCAGGCCGTTGATGGCGGCGCCAATGCCGCAGCCCACGAAACCCGACTCGGACAGGGGCGTGTCGCGAACGCGCGCCTCGCCAAACTCCTCCAGCAAGCCCTGGCTCACCGCGTAGCTGCCGCCGTAGCGGCCCACGTCTTCGCCCATCAGGAACACACGCGGGTCGCTGCGCAAGGCAGCGCGCAGGCCCTGGCGCAAGGCGTCGCGGTAGGTGGTGCGGCTCATGGGGTGGCCTCGGCCGTCAGGTGCCGGCCCAGGGCCTCCAAGGGCTCGAGCGTGCCGGCCTCGGCGAAGGCCACGGCCGCGTCCAGCTCGGCCCCCAGCTCGCGCTCGATGGCGTCCACGTCGATGGCCACGCCCCGCTCGGCCAAGCGGCGCTGCCACGCCGCGATGGGACAACGCGCCTTCCAGGTCTCCACCTCGGCTTTGCTGCGGTAGCGCTCGGCGTCGAACATCGAATGCGCCCGAAACCGGTAGGTGCGGTATTCCACGAACACCGGCCCCGCTCCGCTCCGCACGCGCGCCACGGCCTGCTGCGTGACCACCGCCACCGCGGCCACGTCCATGCCGTCCACGCTCAGCGCCTCCATGCGGTAGCTGCGGGCCTTCTCGCCCAAGTCGGTTTGCGATTCCGAGCGCGCCAGCGCGGTGCCCATCGCGTACAGGTTGTTTTCGCACAGCAGCAGCAGAGGCAAGCGCCACAAGGCAGCCAGGTTGGCGGTTTCGTGGAACTCGCCTTCGGCCATCGCGCCCTCGCCGAAAAAGCAGGCCACCACGCGGTCGGTGCCGCGCAGCTGCTCGGCCAGCGCCATGCCAGCGGCCACCGGCAAAGCGCCGGCCACGATGGCGTTGCCGCCGAAGAAGCGCCGACCGACGTCGAACAGGTGCATGGAGCCGCCCCGCCCGCGGCAGCAGCCCTGCTGCCGGCCGAACATCTCGGCCATGAGCGCCGGCATGGGCAAGCCCCGGGCCAGCGCGTGGCCGTGTTCGCGGTAGGTGGACAGCACGCTGTCGTCGTCACGCAGCGCCGGCAGGGCGCCGGCGGCCACGGCTTCTTGGCCGATGGACAGGTGCAAAAAGCCGCGGATCTGACCCGTGCCGTAGAGCTGCGCACAACGCTCCTCGAAGCGGCGAATGCGCATCATCTGGCGCAGCAGGGCGATGTCGGCAAGGTCGGCGGCGGGGGTGGCGGGGCCAGGCGTCACGGCGACTCCAGCGTGGACGTGTCGCCCTCGGGCAGGCCCAGCTCGCGGGCACGCAGCAAGCGGCGCAAGATCTTGCCGCTGCGCGTTTTGGGCAGGCTGGGGGCGAAGTCGATCTCCTTGGGCGCCACGGCCGCGCCCAGCCGTTGCCGTGCAAAGCCCAGCAGGGTGCGGCGCAGGGCCTCGTCGCCCGCCACGCCCGCCTTGGGCACCACGAAGGCCTTGACCATCTCGCCCAGCACCGGCTCCGGCTTGCCGATGACGGCGGCCTCCTGCACCGCCGGGTGCGCCATCAAGGCCGCCTCCACCTCGAAGGGGCCGATCAAGTGGCCGGCCGACTTGATCATGTCGTCGGCACGCCCGACGAACCAGTAGTAGCCATCGGCGTCGCGGCGCGCCAGGTCGCCGCTCAGGTACCAATCGCCCACGAAGCAGCGGCGGTAGCGCTCCTCTTCGTTCAAGTAGGTGCGGAACATCGACGGCCAGCCGCGCCGCAGCGCCAGCTCGCCCGTCTCGTCGGCGCGCTCCACGGTGCGCAGGCCGCCGTCCGGCAGGCGTTGCACCAAGGCCGCCTCGATGCCGGGCAGCGGCTTGCCCATGGAGCCCGGGCGGATGTCCATCGACGCGAAGTTGGCCAGCATGATCCCGCCGGTCTCGGTCTGCCACCAGTTGTCGTGCAGGGGCAGGCCGAAGGCGTGCAGGCCCCAACGCACCGCCTGGGCGTGCAGGGGCTCGCCCACGCTGGCGATGAAGCGCAGGGCCGCAAAGCGGTGCGCCCGCGCCGCCTCGGTGCCGGCGCGCATCATCATGCGCACCGCCGTGGGCGCCGTGTACCAAACGCTCACGCGCTCTTGCTCCAGCAGCCCGTACCAACGCTCCACGTCGAACTCGGCTTCGTCCACCAACAAGGTGGCGCCCAGCGCCAGCGGCGCCAGGATGCCGTACGACGTGCCCGTGACCCAGCCCGGGTCGGCGGTGCACCAAAACACGTCGTCGGCACGCAGGTCCAAGGCCAAGCGCGCGCTGCTGCAGTGGCCCACGATGGCCTCGTGCACATGCAGCGCACCCTTGGGCTGGCCGGTGGTGCCGCTGGTGAAGTGCAGCAGCGCCGGGGTGTCGGGCGGCGTGGGGGCGATGGCGAAGTCGATGCCGGCCGCCCCCATCAGCGCCTGCACGTCGTGCGTGCTCGGGGGCAAGGGCTCGTCGTCGTCGCGCACCAGCAGCACGTGCCGCAGCTGCGGCAGCGCCGGGCGCAGGGCCTGCACCTTGCGGCGGTACAGGCTGCTGCTCGTCACCAGCAGCTTGGCCGCCCCCAGGCGCAGCCGGGTGGCGATGGGCTCCGGCCCGAAGGCTGAAAACAAGGGCGTGACCACGCAGCGCTGCTTGAGCGCGCCCAGCAGCGCCACGTGCAGCATGGGGATGCGGCCCAGCAGCAAGAACACGCCATCGCCCGGGCCCATCGTCAAGGCCCGCAGCACGTTGGCCAAGCGGTTGCTGGCTTGCTCCAGCGCGGCGTAACTCAGGTCCAAGCGATCGCCCGTGCGGCCGCGCCAGCGCAGCGCGATGCGGTCGGCGCCCTCGCCCTGCGCATGGCGGGTGACCGCCACCTGCGCCATGTTCAGCGGCCCGTTGCGGCCCCACACCGCGGCACGCTCCGCGGCCCAGCTGAAGCTGCGCCGCGCCTGCTCGTAGTCCGGCATGTTGCTGCCGCTGGGCGGCTGGTGCAGCACGTCCATGGCCGCGCTCACCAAGCCTCGGTCGGCCGGTCGGGCGCCGGCAACGGGGCCGCCGCCGGGCGCGGCGCGCGAGCGATCAAGCAGTCCGTGCTGAGCACCAGGCCCGCGATGGAGGCCGCGTTTTGCAGGGCCAAGCGCGCCACCTTGGCGGGGTCGATCACGCCCATGGCCCACAAGTCGCCATACGCCCGGGTGGCCGCGTTGTAGCCATGGTTGGGCTGGGCCGAGGCCAAGACCTGGTGCAACACGATGGCCGGCTCGTCGGCCGCGTTCAGCACGATGCGACGCAGCGGCTCCTCCAACGCGCGCTCGACGATGCGCAGGCCCGAGTCCTGGTCCAAGCTCGGCAGCTGCATGCCCTGCAACGCCTGGCGTGCCCGCAGCAAGGCCACGCCACCGCCGGGCACGATGCCCTCCTCCACGGCCGCCCGGGTGGCGTGCAGGGCATCTTCCACGCGCAGCTCTTCTCGTGGACACGAGTCCATGGCGGCGTCGCTCCGAGCCTGCGCCGGCCCAGGGGCCACGGCGGTGTCGATGCCGCGCTTGAGCTCCATCGGGTTCATGCCAGCGGCCAGGTAGCGCAGGCCCTCGCCAATGAGCCGATGCGCCAGCACCGTGGCCGTGGTGGTGCCATCGCCCGCCGTCTTGCTGGTGCGCGACGCCACCTCGCGCAACAGGTGCGCACCCATGTTTTCGAACGGGTCCTCCAGCTCGGCCGACTGCGCCACCACCACGCCCGAGTTCACGATCTGCGGCGGGCCGAACTCGCGCTCCAGGATGACCGTGCGCCCACGCGGGCCCAGGGTCACCCGCACCGCCTCGGCCAACACATCCATGCCGTGGCGCATGCGCTGGCGGGCGTCGTCACCAAAAAGGAGCTGCTTGGCACTCATCGGGGGCACGTCCTCATCGCGGGGTGGATGCCATCGCCCCACGGCGCCGGGCGCTGAAGCGCCAGACACAGCACCCGACCCTGTTCACGATGCCGTGCCGTCAAAGGGTGAGCCGGTGTGATGCGTGGCCAAGGTGCTGTGCAGCGGGCCGTGGGGCGATGACGAGCCCAGCTTAGGCAGCCGCGCCGCGGCCGAATTGCGCAGGCTCAATGCCGGGGCGCGGTTCGGTGACGGCGCGGCCTCGGCCCACCTCAGGCGGTCCCGGCGCCGCTCCGGCGCGCGCCGTCGCCCGGCAGGGTCTGCATGAAGCGCTGCAAGGCTTCCGCCAAGGGCTGTGGCACCAGCACCGGCAAATCGGCCTGCGCCGCCGCGGCGGACACGCGCTCCCGCGCGCTTTCGCGCTCGGCACCGCGGTCGATGGCTTCCACCAAATCGCCCAGCTGCTCGGCATAGGCCGTCAACACGTCGTCAAAGCTGACGATGCCCGTGAGCCGCTGCGCATCGTCCACCAGCAGCAAGCGCCGCACGCCCTTGGCGCGCATGGTTTCCACGGCATCGGCCACGCTGCCGCGGTCCGACAGCGCGTACACCGTGGTGCTGCACACCTCCCGCACCGGGGTCTTGGGGTCCAGGGCGCTGGCCACCGCGTTCAGCGCCAAATCGCGGTCGGTGAGCACGCCGGCCAAGGTGGCGCTGCTGTCGCCGCCCTGCGTCACGACCAAGGAGCCGATGTGCCGGTCGCGCATCAGCTGCGCGGCGTGTTGGACGGTGGCGTTCGCGTCGATGGTGACGACGCTGCTTTGCGCGATGCTGGCGATGCTCATGGCGGCTCCTGAGGCGGATGAAGGTTGGCCCACTCTAGGCAGCAGGCCCCACGGGCCATTGCGTTCGCGCAACCCCGCGCGCCGCCCCCGCACCACACTGGCCCGCTCCTCCACCACGGCCCGGAGCCCCGCATGAGCCCCGTGTTTGCCCATCGCACCGAAGCGGGCCAACGCCTGGCCCAGCGCCTGCTGGGCCTGCGCCTGCCACACCCCGTGGTGCTGGCCCTGCCCCGCGGCGGCGTGCCCGTGGCCGCCGAAGTGGCGCGCGCCCTCGGCGCCCCGCTGGACCTGCTGCTGGTGCGCAAGATCGGGGCCCCCCTGCAACCCGAGTGGGCCATCGGCGCCCTGGCCGAAGGCGAGCCCGAGGTGCTCGACATCGAAGAACGCACCCTCCAAGCCTGCGGCGCCACCCGCGACGACGTGCTGCGCACCCTGCCCGCCCACCGGCAAGAAATCGCGCGGCGCCGCGCCCTCTACTTGGGCGGGCGCGCCCCGCTGCCCCTGCAAGGCTGCACCGCCCTGCTGGTGGACGACGGCATCGCCACCGGGGCCACCGTGCGCGCCGCCATCCGCGCGGTTCGCCAGCGCCAACCCCAGCGCGTGGTGCTGGCCGTGCCCGTGGCGCCCGCCTCCGAGCTGCCGGCCCTGCGCGCCCTGGTGGACGAACTGGTCTGCCTGTCGGCCCCCGAGTGCTTCGGCGCCGTGGGGCGGCACTACGCCGACTTTTCCACCATCGAAGACGCCGACGTGGTGGCGCTCATGCGGCGCTTCGGGGTTTGAGGTGCGTCGCTGAGGCATCGCCCCCGAAACGCGGTAGCACCTCGCTTCGCAGGCGAGTCAACCGAATCGAGCAAGGCGGATCGAGTTCGGCAACATCAAACACCAATCGGGTGCACTGCGACTCCGCCGAAAGGCCCTGCACCCCGGGTTCAGTCCGCCAATCCAGCAACTTGATGTCCGCCCCCGGGGCATGGCAGCCAGGGTCCCTGGATCGCCCTTGACCATTGGCAAGGCCTGCTGCGTCCATTTCTCAGCCACCCTTCCGAGAAGACCCCAGGCAACTTGAACCGTTCGGCCTGAAGTGTTAACCGTCAGCGCAAGGCTTTGAACCCTCAGCCCGAACGGAGGACCCCCCAGTGCGTCCGGGCCGGGTCAATGAAGCGGTACACGGACCCCGACCCAGCGCTGAACCTTGGCTGCCACGCAAAGTCGGTCTTCTGAAAAGCCACCGATGGGCGATGGGCAGCCTTTGAGAAGCCTCAATCGCGCCGGCGCACGGGCCGCCACAGTCGGCGGTGTGGGCCATCGAGAGGAGACATCGAGATGAAACCGGACACCGCGCTGGAGCGCGCCACCTGGCTGCTGGAGCGCAGCGACGAGGCGGGCATCGTCACCGACCTGCATGGGCGGATCGAGTACGTCAATGCGGCTTTCGAGGCGATGACGGGCTACCGCCGCGCCGAGGTGCTGGGGCGCACGCCGGCCTTGCTGAAATCGGGCCGCCAGTCGCCCGAGTTCTACCGCCAGCTGTGGGCGTGTCTGAGCAGCGGGCAGGAGTTCCACGGCGTGCTGCTCAACCGGCGCCACGACGGCAGCCTCTACCACGAGGAGAAGACCATCCGCCCCCTGTTCGAGACCGATGGCCGCGTGCTGCACTACATGGCGCTGGGCCGCGACGTCAGCCAGCGCGAGCAGGCGCTGGAGAAGCTGCACTTCGACGCCACGCACGATGGCCTGACCCGCCTGCCCAACCGCACGCTGTTTTTGGACCGTCTGGCGCAAACCCTGCATCGCGCGGCGCGCAACGGCGAGCACTTTGCCGTGGCCCTGGTGGACTTGAATGGGTTCAAGGGCATCAACGACCACTTCGGGCACGCGGCGGGCGACGAGGCGCTGCAAGCGGTGGCCGAGCGCTTGGCGCGCAGCGTGCGCCAGGCCGACACCACGGCCCGCCTGGGTGGCGACGAGTTCGCGCTGCTGCTGCACGACGTGCACGAGGTGGGTCGCATCATGCGCACCGTGCTGCAGGCCTGCGACGAGGCCCAAACCCTGGGCTTGGGCCACCGCATGCCCTTGCCGGTCAGCGTGGGGGTGGCCCGGTACCCGGAGGATGGCACCAACGCCTCGGATTTGATGCGCCTGGCGGACGAGGCGATGTACCGCGCCAAGCGGGCCGGCGGGCCGGGCAGCCGTTGGGCGATGGCGGGGGCGGCGTCGGAGGTGCACCGCGCCGTGCCGCCGTCCGCAGGCGATGGCGATGGGGGCGGCGTTGGCGACGGCGCCACGTTGCTCAAGCGCATGCGCGTGGCCTGGAGCCAAAGGGCGACCCGGTTGCCGCTGAACGGCCCGCGCTCCTGAGCGCCCCGAGGGAGCCACCGCAGCCGAAGCCCTGCGGTCGCAGAGCCTCCCGCTTTCCCGAGCTGTGTGCGTGCTGTGGGGCAGCACGGCATCGCGGGTCGCTCTCGCGCCCAGGTCACAGCCGGCTGCGCCAGGGAGGCCTTGACTCCGGCGCGGTGGCAGCTCCAGCGTAGGCCCGCGGCGGTGGCCGCGATTGAGGCGGCTCAATGCCGGTGCGGGGGCGCCCATGCCGCCCTCAGCAGCGCAGCACGCATTTGCTGTAGAGGTCGGGCAGGCGCTGGCGCGGGTCGTAGCGGGCCTTCAGGTCGGCATAAGCCGCGCCGCCGTAGAGCTGCGCAAAGCGCTCGCGCGCGAAGTGGCTCTCGGAGTACAGCGACTTGAGCCCGCCCGCGTGCAGGGTCTGCGCCTCGATGCGCCGGTTGAGGGCGCCCGGCGCCTGCGGCTGCAGGTGCTCCACCACGCCCCAAAAGCCAAAGTTCAGGTAGAGCCGACCGGGCTGCAGCGGGTAGAGCGGCCAGGGGCCGGCGGCGTTGGGGGGCTCCACCAGCGGACAGACCCAAATGGGCAGCAGGCCCACCTCGCGCAGCAAAAAGCCCAGGAACTCGTCGGCCTGCTCGATGGGGATGTCCACGTCCTGGATCACCGATTCCGCCTGCCGCCCGCGCCACCACGCCCCGGCGTGGTTGATGCCCAGGCGGCTGGCCCAGCGCATCCAGCGCTGGTACGTGCGGGAGCCCAGCCAACGCGGCCCCAGCAGGCGCCGCACCCAGGGGTTTTCGGCGCCGAAGCGTTTCGAGCACCAGAACCAGTCGGTGTCCCAGCGCCACAGCCAATCGCGCAGGCGCAGGTGATCGAAGCGCTGCTTGAGTAGCGAGCGGTAGTAGATGGCCGCGCCGCGGTAGTCGCTGCAATAGGGCACCTTGTCCACCTGCCAGGCCAGCGTGAGGACGGTGCAGTTGGGCCCGAACACCACGCCGTCGACGTAGTCCAGCCGCGGGTCCTGGCAGGCCTGGGCCATGGCCGCCCAGAAGGCCTGCGGGTGCTGGAAGCGACGGTGCTCGATCGTCACGAACGGGCGGGCGGGCCGCACGCGCAAGCGCAGGGCCAGCGCATAGCCCAAGGTGCCGTAGGAGTTGGGAAAGCCCCGGAACAGCGCGGCGTGCTCGTTGTCCGGCGTGCAACGTACGCGCTCGCCATCGGCCAGCAGCAGTTCCACGGCCAACAGCCCGTCGTGCACCAGGCCGTGACGAAAGGCGCTGGCCTCGATGCCCACGCCGGCCACCGCGCCCCCCACGGTGATGCCCTTGAGCTGCGGCACCACCGTGGGCACCAGGCCCAGCGGCAGCAAGGCGTCCACCAGGGCCTCGTAGCTCATGCCGGCCTCGGCCTCCACCCAGGCGCCGTCGGGGCCGACCGCCAGCAGGTGGTCGAAGTCGCGCAGGTCCAGCCGCTGGCGTGGCGCGGGGCCGCGGTCGCGAAACAGGTTGGAGCCCGACTTGCGCAAGCGCACCGCCCCCTCGCTCGCGCGCAGGCTGGCCGCGGCCCGCGCGCAGCGCTGCGCGTGCTCGGCGGCGGCTTGGGCAAGGGGGGCGGTCGGGGGCATGGGCGGTGCGTCGGGTGGGCCTCAATCTAGGCCGCGCGGGTCGCCGCCGGTTGCGTCCAAGCAATGCAGGCCGCATTGACGCAACGCACGCCGTTGTCGCGCGGGCTTGCCTAGCCTTGATGGCACTTTCAAGGAGAACCCCATGGACAACACGCACGCGCTCTTGGTTTGTTACTCGTACTCCGGCCACTCGCGTCGCTTGGCCCGCCAACTGGCCAAGATGCACGGCTGGCCCCTGGGCGAGATTCAGCTGCAGGAGCCCCGCAGCGGCTGGATGGGCTACGCCCAGTGCCTGCTGGATTCGCTGCTGCACCGCCGCCCCGCCATCCGCTACCACGGACCGGCGCCGAACGAGTTCGACATCACCGTGCTCGTCTCGCCGGTGTGGGCTGGGCGCTTGGCTTCGCCCATGCGCAGCTTCATGACGCAGTACCTGGACAAGCTGGGGCCCACCGCCGTGCTGGAGGTGATGGGCGGCAGCGGCGCGGCGGGCGCCATCGGCGAGGCCACCGCCCTGCTGCGGCGCCCGCCGGTGTTCAGCACCGCCTTCTTGCAGCACGAGGTGCAGGCCCAAGGGCCGGAATACCTGGCGCGCCTGCGGGACTTGCCGCAGTCCCTGGCGCCGGCCGTTCCGTCCTGGGCCGCGGCGGCCTGAAGGGGCGAGAGCCCACCCCGCAGCCCACCCCCCCAAGGACGTGGGGATGCACGACGGCATTGCGCAAACGCAGTTCCGCGCCCGGGTCGGCTCCTAGATTGAAGCGGGTCGATGGCTTGCCGTCGGCCCCCCGTCTTCACTTCTGACATCCAACCCCAAGGAGCCTCCCATGTCCCTGTCCTCTCTCCCGTGGCGCCAGACCCTGCTGGCCGTCACCGTGACGGCCGCCTGCGCCGCCCAACCCGTTCAGGCCGCGATGGCCGTCGGCTACGAAAACCTGCCCACCAACCTGGGCGGCGAGCACATGGAGTCGCACCACGGCGTCGGCGGCCCCATCCTGGCCGACGACTTCATCTCCGTCCTGGGCGGCACCATCCGCCGCATCGAGTGGTGGGGCTCGGCGGCGCAAGACGGCCGCTGGGAGCTGGCCTTCCACACCAACTGGCGCGGCCAACCCAACATCGACAACCCGGTGGAGGGCGCCTTCCTGAAGCTGGGCGAAGACGGCTCGCTGTTCGCGCTGGGCGTGGCCGACGACCCCAACCACCCGGACATCTTTCACTACACCGCCAACATCGCCGGGCCCCACATCCTGGCGGGCGTGGAGTACTGGTTCACCGTGGCCAACTTCGCCGCGGGCTGGCAATGGGCCCAGGCGCTCAACGGCCCCACCGTGGGTTGGGAGAACTTCAACGTGCACCGCTCCACCGGCATCGGGCCCTGCGCCGACGGCGGCCCGCACTGTGGCCCCTGGGTGGACACGCACACCGACACGGCCTTCCGCTTCACCGTGCCCGAGCCCGGTTCCTTGGCGCTGGTGGGGCTGACGGGCCTGATGGCCCTGGGCCTGCGCACCCGCCGCCGCGAGCCCACCGAGGCCGGCGAGGCGCTGCCCGCCTGAGAGGGCGACAGCCCGCCGGGGCCCGGTCTCGGGCGGGTCCCGGCCACCTCCCCCGCACCACCTGCCTCGGAGCCTGGCCATGCGCTTTTTCGTCGTGTCGAGCCTGTTCGTCGTTGGACTGCTGAGCGCCTGCGACCGAACGCAGCCCGACCTGCTGGCCGCGGCCCAAGCCGCGCTGCAAGCCCGAGACCCGGCCACCGCGCGGGTGCAACTCAAGCAATGGCTGCAAGAGCAGCCGGCGTCGGCCGAAGGGCGCTACCTGCTGGGCACCGTGCTGCTCGAGCAAGGCGAGTGGGCCGCGGCGGCGGTGGAGCTGGACAAAGCCGCCCAGCTCGGCCACCCCAAGGCCCTGGTGCTGCCGGCACTGGCACGCGCGCTGCTGCAGCAGCGCGAGCACCGCGCCCTGCTGCAGCGCATGGGCGCCATCACCCTGCCAGACGCCCAGGCCGATGCCGACCTCGCCACCTCGCTGGCCCGCGCGCACTTCGCCCTGCAGCAAACGGACGAAGGCCAAGCCGCGCTGCAGCGCGCGCTGCGCCAGCGGCCCGACTTCGTGCCCGCCCGCCTGCTGCAAGTGGCCCGCCTGGCCAGCCGTGGCGACCGAGCCGCCGCCCTACAACAACTGGACGAGCTGGCCGCGCACGCCGGGCCAGACCCCACCGTGTGGCTGGCCCGAGGCGACCTGCTGGCCGACCTGGCCGGCACGACGGGCGACGCCGCCTCGGCGCTGGCCGCGTACGAGCAGGCCATCCGCCTGGGCGGCGACGCCCTGCATGCGCGCACGGCCATGCTGAACCTGCTCGTCCAGCGCCGCCAGATGGCCGCCGCGCAGCAGCAGTGGGCCGCCCTGCGCGCCGCCCACCCTCAGCACGCGCAAACGCGCTACTTCGAGGCCGTGCTGGCCCTGCACCGCGGCGACATCGCCAGCGCCCGCGCGGCCGCCGAGCCGCTGTTGGCGGGCGCCCCCACCCACCCGCTGTACCAACGCCTGGTCGGCACCGTGGCCCTGGAGGCGGGCGAATGGCCCAAGGCCGCCACCCACCTGGCCGCCGCGCTGCAAAACCAGCCGGGCGACCCTTCCCTGCGCCGCCTGCTGACCCTGGTGCTGCTGCGCAGCGGCGACGCCGAGCGGGCGCTGCAAACCATCCGGCCGCTGCTGCACAGCCAGCCGCCCGACGCCGAGGCCCTCGCCCTGGCCGCCATGGCCCACCTGCAAAACCAACAACCGCTGCAGGCCCGACCGCTGTTCCAGGCGGCCGCGCGCCAAGCGCCGCAAGACCCTCGGGTGCGCGCCACGCTGGCCATGGGCCGCTTGGCCAGCGGCGAGGGCGATGCCGCGCTGGCCGAGCTGCAACAGCTGGCGGCCACGCCCGCCGGCGCAGACGCTGCGCTGGCGCTGGTGCGCGTCCACCTGCAGCGCCAGCGCTGGGAGGCCGCGCAGCGCGAGATCGACCAGCTCGAGCGGCGCTGGCCCCAGAGCCCCACCGCCGCCATGCTGCGCGGCGAAATGAGCGTGCGACGGGGCGATGTGGCAGCCGCCCGCGAGCACTACCAAAGCGCCCTGCGCTTGGCGCCGGCGCATTTCCCGGCCACCCTGGCCCTGGCCGAGCTGGACGTGCGCGAGCACCAGCCCGAGCGCGCCCGCGAGCGCTTCAACGCCGTGCTGGCACGCGACCCGCGCCATCGCCCCGCCCTGGTGGCCCTGGCCGCCCTGGGCGAAATGACCGGGGCCCCGTGGCAGGACAACGTCGCGCTGCTGCGGCGTGCCATCGAGGCCGAGCCCCCCAAGTTCGACACTTACGGCGCGTAAGTTGTTGATTTGATATGCGGCCGACCTCAATCCGCAGACTACAAGTCAACCGTCGGGTTGTCTTCCCGCGTCTGGCGGCATGAGGCCGGCAGGCGTCGGAACCGGTAGCCCGAC
>NZ_JAPZSY010000048.1 GCF_027532025.1 Inhella sp.
TCCCAGGAAATGCCGCCCATTGAATTGATTTCCGGGAGTTGCGACCATCCGAAATCACCCGAAAGTCATTCAAAAACAACGGGTTGGGTCATTTGCAGGGCCGACTACTTCACGATTTACGGGCACAGCGTGGGGTTTCGGGACCTGTATGTGGTGGGCCACGTGCTGGCCGACGACCGGAATACCGTCAAGGAGACGTTTGCGTTGAGCATGATCGTGGGCGGTGTGTCTGGGGAAAACCGACTGCGCACGCACTTCGAGTTCTATCGGCGCTACATGGAGCAGGGGCCTTCGAGCGAGTTGCTGGACCACACCCGCAAGCACTGGTTGCCGCCGCTGGATGAGCGTCGTGAAGGCTATTGGTGGGGCCTTCGCATGCTGTGGTCCGACTCCGTGGGTTTGCGCTTGCTGGCGTTGATTCAAGCGCCCATCGTGCTTCTGGAAAGCCTCTTCCGCTGGGTCGTGATGCGCACCAGCAAGATCCCACGCTGGCCTGATTGGGTGGAGGCGGAGTGCGCCATCGAACCCGGTTATCCGTGGGTGCGAGATGCGCATCGGCATTGAGGTGACGCAGCAGCCAATGCCTTTTGCAAGGTCTACTCGGATGACGCTGCAGGAGTGGCGTCGGGCCCTTCAGCCGCGCTCAAAGCACCCCCATCTCCTTCAGCAAACGGTCCGCCTTGTCCACGTAGCGCATCTGCCACTGCATGTAGCGCGCATCCACCACGATGCTGCGGGTGGTCTTGGGGTTGAAGTCCCAATCGCTGATGACGGCGTCCAGCGTGCCGTCGAACAGCAGGCCCACCAGCTCGGCCCGGCGGTTTAGCACCGGCGAGCCCGAGTTGCCGCCGGTGGTGTCCAGCGTGGCCAGGAAGTTGACGGGCACGCTGTTGAGCGCCTTCACGCCGTAAGGCCCGAACTCGCCCTTCTTGATGGCGGCCAATTGCTCGGCAGGAGCGTCGAAGTCGCCTTTGCCCTGGTGCTTGGCGGTGATGCCGCGCAGGGTGGTGAAGGCGCTCCAGGTGCTGCCGTCGGGCCCTTCACGGCCAGTCACTTGGCCGAAGCTCACACGCAGGGTGCCGTTGGCGTCGGGGTAGACGGCCTGGCCCTGACTGGCCTTGAAGGCGATGCGGGCTCTCATGACGTCGACGTAGGCCTGCTGCACCTGCCCTGCCAGTTCTTTGGCGCGGGCTTCGCGCGCTTCGTCGTCGGCGTACAAGGCCACGGCGGCGGCGATGAAGGGGTCGCCGCTCTGGGCGAACTCGGCCGGGGTGCGGCTGAGCCAAGCCAGGCGCTCGGCTTTGTCGGTCAGGGTGCTGAGGGCGTACAGGCTGTCCACGCGGGCCTTGACGGCTTCGGCGCTCATGCCGGGCTGCAGGCCCAGGGCTTGCATGAAGCCGGCGTGCAGACGATCGGCCGGCTGGGCGAGGTACTGGGTGAGGAAGTGGCTGACTTTGGCCTTGTCGGTCTGGGCGTCGAAGCGGCGCTCGAAGGCTTCCAGGCCGGCACGGCGGCGGGCCTGGTCGCGGTCTTGGTAGCCGGCTTGGCGTTCGGCATCAGGGCGCAGGCGTTGGTCGGCGTTTTTGAGCAGGTCGCGCGCGGTGCCGAGCAGCGTGGGGGTTCCAAGGTTGCTCAAGAAGTCGCGCCGGGTTTCCTCTTGCACTTGGGCCAGCAAGCCGTCGATGCGGGCCAAGCTGGCCCCGAACTGGACTTGGCGCTGGGGGTCGGCCTGCACCCAGGCCTTGAGTGCCTGGTACTGGGCTTGATTGCGAGCCAGGATGTCGCTGCCCTCGTAGCTGGCCTGCTGGCCCTGCCAGTTCTTGTGCGCGTTGCCCAGGCCGGCAACGGTGTTGGCCAGCTTGATCTCGGCATCGCGCCGGCCGGTGGTCTCGCGCTGGATAATGTCCAGCCATTCGCCATAGGCCTGAATGTTGCGCGGGCGCAGCCAACCGAAGGTGAAGTCGACCTCGGCGGGCAAGGCGTGGCGGTTGGTGCGGCCTGGGTAGCCGGCCACCATCACGAAATCGCCCTCGTTCAGGGGGCTGCGGGCCACCCGGAGGTGGTGCTTGGGACGGTAGGGCTGGTTGGCGGCGTTGAAGTCGGCCGGCTTGCCATCCGGGCCCACGTAAGCACGGTAGAAGCTGTAATCGCCCGTATGGCGGGGCCAAATCCAGTTGTCGGTGTCGCCGCCGAAGCGCCCCACCATGTCGGCCGGGGCGTGCACCAGGCGCACGTCGCGAATCTCCAGCTGCTTGAACAGCTGGTACTGCAGGCCGCCGTAGATGGAGGCAACGTTGCAGCGGTAGCCCGCCGCCTTCTCGCAATCGGCCACCAAGGCCTTTTGCTGGGCCTCGATGGCGTCGATCCGGGCCTTGCCCTGCAAGCCGCGCACCGCGGAGCTGAGCACGCGGTTGGTGACGTCGGTGACGGCCTCCGTGACGTACACGCGGCTGCCGGGCCCCGCGGGCAGTTCGTCGGCAAAGCTGGCGGCCAGGAAGCCGTTCTTGAGCAGGTCGCGCTGCGGGCTGCTGTTGAACTGAATGCTGCCGTAGGCGCAGTGGTGGTTGGTGACCACGAGGCCCATGGGCGACACGAACGAGGCCGTGCATCCCCCCAGGCTGACGATGGCCCCCATCGGGAATTGGGTGAGCTGGGTGAGCTTGGCCGGGTCGATGGCCAAGCCGGCGGCCTTCAGGTCTTTGGCCACCTGCGGCAGCTGAGAGGGCATCCACATGCCTTCGTGGGCATGGGCCCAGCCGAGGGCCAAGGAGAGGGGGGCCCAGAGCAGGGCGCGGGCCAGGGTCGAGTTGCGCATGGAAGTGGCTTTGCGGAGCATCCAAAACCCGACACGCTACCGCCCTTTGGCGGCCCGCGCATGTGCCATCGGACACGGGCCTGCCCCAAAAATCACTTCCAGCGCAGGGGCTCCAGGTCCACGCTGCCGCCGGCCCCGCCGGTCAGCATGAGGTGGCCCTCTTGCACGGTGGCCTGCAGTTGCATGCTGCGTTCCGACAGAGCGGTGAGCTCGGCCATGGCCGCATGCGGCAAGCGCCACACTTGCAGCTTATCCAGGCGGGTCAGCTTGGTTTCGATGCCGCGCCACCAGACCTCGGCGGTGGGACCAAAGGCATAAACAACAACGGCCTCGGCCTTGCTGCAGGCCTTGGCAAGGGCCTTGTCGTCGGGCTGCCCCACTTCGATCCACAAGCGCTTGGCACCGATGAAGTCGGTCAGCACCACGTCGGGGTCGTCGGCGTCGCTCAAGCCCGCGCCGAAGGCCAGGGTCGCGTCGCCTCCGCAACGGGTTTGCAGTTCGTGCGCGTGCAGGGCCAGGGCCACCAAGCGCACCATCATGCGTTCGTCGGTTTCGCTGGGGTGACGTGCCAGGGTGAGGTTGTGGTCGGCGTAGTAGCCGTGGTCGATGTCCGCCACGGCGAGGTTCGCTTTGAAGATGGTGCTCTTGAGGGCCATGCCGGCAGTATCGACGGGCAGCGGGGCGCTGGCGTGGAATTGCGCGGCGGGCACCCCGCTGTTCGAGGCCTGCCCCACAGGTGCGCTTCGGACAATCGAGCGACCGGTTTGTGACCTCCCTGCCCCGCCCGATGCGCGCCTCTCTCCCTTCTTGGCTTCCAGCCCTGGCCCTGGCCACCTTGCTCTCGGCCTGCGGCGGCGGCGGTTCGGGCGGCGACTCCGGCGGCGTGACCCCGCCTGCCCCGCCGCCCTCCAGCCCAGCGGTGGTGCGCGGCGTGGCCTCGGTGGGTGCGCCCCTGGGCGGCGCCACCGTGCGTGTGGTGGATGCCAAGGGCACGGCGCTGGGCAGCGCCACCACCCACCCCACCGACGGCAGCTACAGCCTGACCCTGAGCAGTGCCACGCCCACCCTGCCCTTGATGCTGCAAGCCCGGGCGCGCGATGCCGCCGGACAGTGGGTGCTGTTGCACACCGTGCTCACCGAGGCCGCCGCCGGCAGCACCGTGACGGCGCACATCACCCCGCTGACGCAGGCACACGCGGCGTTGCTGCTGGGTGGCAACCCCCACGCGGCTTTCGTTCAGCCCGCTGAGGGCCCCTTGAGCAGCCTGACCAGCGCGCAAAGCCTGGCGGCGTCGGACTTCCTCAAGACCCTGCTGAAAACGCCGCTGGCCGACCTCAAACTCACGGCCAGCAGCCTGAACCTGATCAGCGACAGCGGCTTTGCCACGCCCAAGAGTGGCGCGGACTTACTGCTGGAGGCCGTGAGGGTGCAGTTGGACGGCGCGCAAGCCAACACCCTGACGCTGGCCAGCAAGCTCCTCGTCGTGCCGGCGGCCGAAGTCGTGGTCGACCTGCCCGCCGCCCGCACCGAACTGATCAAAGCCAGCGGCAGCGCGCCAGCCAACGCGGTGACCAGCGCGCTGAAGGTAACGACGGGCGCCTCCATCGCCCTGGCCAATGCCCCCTTGTTGGACGAAGTGGTCACCCAAATCAATCCTTTGCTGGCCCGCGCTGCCCCAGCCGACGACTACAAGGCCACCCGCCCTGGCTCCACGGTCACAGACACCAACGCCGTGCTCTTTGGCTACGAGCGCCACGATGGCGTGGACACCAACGGCTTGGCCACCCGGCTGGCTGCATGGGGCACGGCCGGCCTGCAGATGGGCCCACTTCAGGTGCTGGGTTGCGCCGACGACGTCGTCAAGACCAACGACTGCGGCCGCGTGCTGGTGGCCAGCGCCCTGACCGACCGCAACGGCGTCGTGAAAGATCGACTTGTCAATGCCGTCACCTACAACGCCACGCAAAAGCGCTGGCGCCTGTTGGGCAACGGCAAGCCGCTGGCCATGGCGGTGCGCCCGACAAGCCTGCTGCGCCTGAGCGGCGCCGGAGTGGCCGAGACCACCGGCACCAACCCCAGTGCTGGCGTGGCCGTGGAGGTGCGCGATGGCGGCACCACGCAAAACACGGTGCAAGCCCCCTCAGGCTTTGCCCTGCCCCTGGCCACCTGCAACCGCGACCTCCTGTGCCTCAGCACCCCGGGCGCCAGCTCGGTCAACTCGACGGGCGGCTTGCTCGACCAGTACATCGAAGCCACCAGCACCAGTTGGCTCAGCAGCGTGGACGCCCAACGCGGCGCCCGCTACACGGTGAGCACGGTGCGCAGCGGCGCCCTGGAAACACGGCGCATCTTCTTGCCCTCGGCGGTGCTGCTGCCCAGCGCCAGCCGGCACCCCACCCTGGACGGTGTGAGCGCGAACGCACCGCTCACGGCGGCGGGCCTGACGGCAGGCTTAACCTTGACCTGGACACCCTGGGCCACGGCCAACCCCGACTTGCGGGTGACTGAAGTGCGCATCGTCATCCGCTATGCAGCCGGGGCCGACGGCTACCTCGTCACCATCGACAACCAATCCCAGGTCAGACTGCCCCCCGTGCCAGCAGCCGGTACGCCAGTGGCCCGCGAAATCTGGTTGGTGGCCGAAGACGTGCGCGGTCAGCAGATGCTGACCCGCTACACGCTGCTCTGAGCGCACCGGCTCAGAGCTTCAGGCGCTCCCGCGCGGCTTGGTACTCGGCGAAGAGCCGATCCACCAACACCGAGGTGGGCACCACGGCCTTGACGGCCCCGATGCCCTGACCGCAGCCCCAGATGTCTTTCCAGGCCTTCGCGGCGGCGTTGCCGCCGAAGTTCATCTTGCTCGGGTCGCTTTCGGGCAGCTTGTCGGGGTCCAGCCCCGCACGCACGATGGAGCCGCGCAAGTAGTTGCCGTGCACCCCGGTGAACAGGTTGGTGTAGACGATGTCGTCGCTGGTGGAGGCCACCACCATCTCTTTGTAAGCCTCATCGGCTCTGGCTTCTTCGGTGGCGATGAAAGCCGAGCCGATGTACGCCAGGTCGGCACCCATGGCCTGCGCCGCCAAGACGCCATCTCCCGTGCCGATGGCCCCCGACAACAACAGCGGCCCCTGAAACCACTCGCGGATCTCGGCGATCAGCGCGATGGGGTTCTTCACCCCCGCATGCCCTCCCGCCCCGGTGGCCACCGCGATGAGTCCGTCAGCCCCCTTGTCGATGGCTTTGTGGGCAAACGTGTTGTTGATGATGTCGTGCAACACGATGCCACCCCAAGCGTGCACCGCTTGGTTGATGTCCTCCCGGGCCCCAAGCGAGGTGATCACGATGGGCACCTTGTATTTGGCGCACACCGCCATGTCGTGCTCCAAGCGGTCGTTGCTCTTGTGCACGATTTGGTTAATGGCGAAGGGTGCCGCCGGGCGATCGGGATGCGCCCGGTTGTGCGCCGCCAGGGCTTCGGTGATCTCGGCCAGCCACTCGTCCAGCAACTCGGCCGGCCGCGCATTGAGAGCCGGCATCGAGCCCACCACGCCGGCCGTGCATTGCGCGATGACCAGCTTGGGGTTGCTGAGGATGAACATCGGCGAGGCCACCACCGGCAGCCTCAGGCCTTGCAAAACCGCGGGCAAGGCCATCAGAAGGCCTCCAAGGGCAAGCCCAGCGCGCTGTCGGCCCCGTTCAGCACGGCGTCGCGCAGGGCGGCGGTGCGCGGCAGGATGTGCTCGGCGTAGAAGCGCGCCGTCGTCACCTTGGCCTGCATGAAGGCCACGTCATCGCCGGCCGCGATCGCCTTCTCGGCGGCCAGCAGGCCTCGAGCGAGGCACCAACCGGCCACCAGATTGCCCGCCAGCATCAGGTAGGGCACCGAGCCAGCAAACACCGCGTTCAAGTTGCCCTTGCCGGTGGCGGCGAGGTAGTCCACCACCGCCACGTAGGCCTGGCGGGCATGGCTGAGGTTGGCGCGCACGGCGTGGGCGGCGGTCGAGCCCGAAGCCAACTCGGCCTCGGTCGCTTCCACCAGCGCGGCGATGCCACGCGCAAACTCGCCACCATCGCGCAGGGTCTTGCGGCCCACCAAATCGTTGGCCTGGATCGCGGTCGTGCCTTCGTAGATGGTCAGGATCTTGGCGTCCCGGTAGTGCTGAGCCGCACCGGTCTCTTCGATGAAGCCCATGCCGCCATGGACCTGCACGCCCAGGGCCGTCACCTCGTGGCTGATCTCGGTGCTGTAGCCCTTCACCAAGGGCACCAAGAACTCGTAGAACGCCTGGGCGGCCGTGTCGCCCTGAGCGTGGGCTCGGTCGTAGCCCGCCGCCGCAGCCGCGGCCATCGCGCGACAGCCTTCGGTCAGGGCGCGCATGGTCATGAGCATGCGGCGCACATCGGGGTGGTGAATGATGGGCGCGGCGCCAGGCAGGGAACCGTCCACCGGGCGGCTTTGCACGCGGTCGCGGGCGTAACGCACCGCCTGTTGGTAAGCGCGCTCAGCCAAGGCCAGACCCTGAACGCCCACGCCGTAGCGGGCAGCGTTCATCATGATGAACATGTACTCCAGGCCGCGGTTTTCCTCGCCCACCAAGTAGCCCACGGCACCGCCGTGATCGCCGAACTGCAACACCGCCGTGGGGCTGGCCTTGATGCCCAACTTGTGCTCGATGGACACGCAATGCACATCGTTGCGCGCGCCCAAGGACCCGTCGTCATTGACCAGCACCTTGGGCACCACGAACAGACTGATGCCCTTGACACCGGCCGGCGCGCCGGGGACTCGGGCCAACACGAGGTGGACGATGTTCTCGGCCATGTCGTGCTCACCGTAAGTGATGTAGATCTTGGTGCCGAACACCTTGTAGGTGCCATCGCCCTGCGGCTCGGCACGGGTGCGCACCAAACTCAGGTCGGAGCCGGCTTGAGGCTCGGTCAGGTTCATCGAACCCGTCCAACTGCCATCGATCATCTGCGGGATGTAGCGCGTCTTCAGCGCGTCGCTGCCCGCCGTGAGCAGCGCCTCGATGGCGCCGTCGGTCAGCAACGGACACAGCGCGAAGCTCAGGTTGGCGCTGTTCACCATCTCCTGACAAGCCGCCGCGATGACCTTGGGGAAGCCCTGGCCACCGAACTCAGCCGGGTGGACCAGTCCCTGCCAGCCGCCTTCCACGTACTGGCGAAAGGCCTCCTTGAAGCCGGGCGTGGTCTTGACGATGCCGCCCTCGTGCCAGCTTGAGGGGTTCTTGTCGCCCTCCCAGTTCAGCGGAGCAATGACCTGCTCCGTCAGCTTGGCGCACTCTTCGAGCACGGCTTGCGCCGTGTCCAAACCGTGGTCGGCGAAGGCCGGGATGTCCTGCGTCAAACGATCCAACTCGGCCAAATGCGCCATGTTGAACAGCATGTCCTTGACGGGGGCGGTGTAGCTCATGAGGGGTCTCCAGAAATGAAACAGGGCGCCGGCACAAAGCTGTGGCGGCGCCCCTGGGTTCGCAGGTTCAGACGATCAGAGGCTGTTGACCAGCTCGGGCACGGCCGCGAACAAGTCGGCTTCCAAGCCGTAGTCGGCCACGCTGAAGATCGGGGCCTCGGGGTCTTTGTTGATGGCCACGATGACCTTCGAGTCCTTCATGCCGGCCAGGTGCTGGATGGCGCCCGAGATGCCCGCCGCGACGTACAGCTGCGGCGCCACGATCTTGCCCGTCTGGCCCACTTGCCAGTCGTTGGGCGCATAGCCAGCGTCCACGGCCGCACGGCTGGCACCCAGCGCAGCGCCGAGTTTGTCGGCCAGGGGGGTCAGCACCTCGTTGAACTTGTCGCTCGAACCGAGCGCGCGGCCGCCCGACACGATGATCTTGGCCGCCGTCAATTCAGGCCGGTCGCTCTTGGTCTGCTCGCGACCCACGAATCGGCTCTTGCCCGAATCGACCGCGGCCGTCACAGCCTCCACCGGCGCGCTGCCGCCAGTGCCGGCGGCATCGAAGCCCGTGGTGCGAACGGTGATGACCTTCACCGAGTCGGTGGCCTGCACCGTGGCAATGGCGTTGCCCGCGTAGATCGGGCGCTCGAAGGTGTCGGCGCTGATCACCTTGGTGATGTCGGTGACCTGGGCCACGTCCAGCAAGGCGGCCACGCGCGGTGCCGCATTCTTGCCCGCCGCCGTGGCGGGAAACAGGATGTGGCTGTAGCCCGAGGCCAGCGCGACGACCTGCGCCGCCACGTTCTCGGCCAATCCCTCGGCCAGCGAGGCTCCATCGGCGTGCAGCACCTTGGCCACGCCCGCCACTTGCGCCGCCGCAGCAGCAGCCGCACCGGCGTTGTGGCCCGCCACCAGCACATGCACATCGCCCCCGCAGGCCAAGGCAGCGGTGACTGTGTTGAGGGTGGCACCCTTCAGGCTGCCGTGATCGTGTTCAGCAATGACGAGGACGGACATCTCAGATCACCTTGGCTTCGTTCTTGAGCTTGTTCACCAGCGTGGCCACGTCGGGCACCTTGATGCCGGCGCTGCGCTTGGCCGGCTCGGCCACCTTCAGGGTCTTGATGCGCGGCGTC
>NZ_JAPZSY010000004.1 GCF_027532025.1 Inhella sp.
AGTCGTCGGTGGCCATCGGATGCTGTCCTCGATCTCCCAGGAAATGCCGCCCATTGAATTGAATTCCGGGAGTTTCGACCATCCGAAATCACCCGAAAGTCATTCAAAAACAACGGGTTGGGTCATTTGCAGGTCCGACGACATAGACCGGCTGCGGCACGTGCAGCAAATGCACCGGTGGCGTTGTCAACTTCGCAGCCGACGCCAGACGCATCGTGAGCCACTCCAGGTACGTCGACGCAGGGTAGGTGGCACTGTCCGGATGGTCGGGCTTGAGGATGTGGGTCGAAGGCGTGGAGCCGACCGGTTCGTACACGTCTCGGCCCTTGAGCACCGCCAGCATCTTGTGCTGGGCGCCGGCCAGGGACATCCGCTTCGGGGCTTCCCGCGTGAGGGTCGTGCGAGGCAAGCCTTGGATGCGCCGGCTCAGCGCCGCGTAGGTTAAGGGTTGCAGGTCGGTGCGCGTGGTTGGCAACTCGCCGGGTGGCAGCAAGGTGAGCGAACCGGCTGACTCTGCGCCCTGGTACTCCAAGAGCGCAAACGCGTCTTCATGGCTGCGCAGGTGGGCGTCCGCCGCGATGAGCTCACGCAATTTCTCCTCGGGCAACAGGTTGTCGAAGTACCACTGAACGGGGCGCAGCGTCGCACCATCGCGATGCAAGAGTTGGCTGCGGGGCAGTGCCGGCGACAGGTCGAAGCTTCCCGGCCGGTCTCTCCACTGCGGCAGGTAAGCCAAGGTCCACAGGTCGTTGTCCTCGTGCAGGGTGCCCAGTTGCTCCTGGTTGATGAAGATGTTCAGTCGACGGCCTGCATTGGGCAGCACCGACGGATCTGTAGGCGCCTCGGGGGCTCGTTCAGACATCGCTGTCGGCCTTGGTAGACGCCGCGCGGCGTGCCTGCGCCTTGCTCAACTCGACTTGAAACGCCGGGGCATCTGCCGGTGTCAGTTCCAGGCTCGCCTTGATGCCCAGGCGCTGCAGCAGTTGCAGCACTTTGCCCATCTGCACCGTCGCCTTGCCGTTTTCCAAGTCGGTCATGAACTGTTTGCTCACGCCAGCGGTTTGGGCGAAGTCGTCGATGCGGATGCCCGCGCGTTTGCGCAGCGTTCGAATGGCAATGCCAGCGTCCAGCACGGAGGTGAGAGGGATGTTCATGGATATTCCTACTTTCGAAGGAATTTTGACGCAAGCCAGTCCGTTGACCAACAAAATTCCTATGTGCAAAGGAATATTCGGTTTGGCAGCGGTACGAAACCCTGAAATTCCTACCAATGCAGGAATTGATGATCGCGCAGAGGCGAGAGTGGCGCCCGCTCCTGTGAACCTAGAAACGGCAGTTGGACACGGCCGAGTGCGCCGTGATGCGGTGCGCTGGCAAGGCGCGACGACGCAGCGGGCTCGTGCCCGCAAGACTGAGGCCGGACACAAACAGTCCTGAGGACTGCTTGTGCCTGCCGAAGGCCAGGGCCTCCTGGCCCTGGCTGAGCAACGCCGCCAGCGTGCCGCAGTGCGGTGCACTCGGCCGTGTCGCGCTCACACCGAAGCGGTGATCGTGGCCGTGAGTCAATTTCGATGGGGTGCCCATGACCTGCATGCGCAAGGCGAGCGGTCAACTGCCGTTTATAGGCTCAGTCGGACTTGGATGGGTTCAGATGGCCGACGGATCGACGTCGATGGCCCAGCGCGCCAAGCCCTTGTGGGCGCGGCGCAGGGCGTGCAGTTCGGGCACCCACTGCGCCAGCACGCGCTGCAAGGGGGCGCGCTGCGGGCTTTCGACCAGCATTTGCCAGCGCCAGTGGTCGGCCACGCGCGCCACGGGGTGGGGCACGGGCGGGTACCAGGTGATGGGCCATTCGCCGCTCAGGGCCTGGCCGGCTTCGGCCGCGGCTTGCAAGAAGGCGGGGGCGGTGTCGGGGTCTTTGCTGTCGGCGCGCAGCAGGGCGAGGTGGGCGTAGGGCGGCAGGCCGGCGGCTTGGCGCTCGGCGAGTTGGCTGGCGGCAAAGGCGGGGTAGTCGTGCCGGGCCAAGGCTTGGTAGAGGGGGTGCTTGGGCTGGTCGGTCTGGAGCCACATTTCGCTGCGGGCACCGTCGCGGCCCGCGCGGCCGGCGGCCTGTAACAGCAGGGCGAACAAGCGCTCGGGGGCGCGGAAGTCGCTGCTGAAGAGCAGGCCGTCGGGGTTGAGGGCCGCCACCAAGGTGACGCGCTGAAAGTCGTGGCCCTTGGCGATCATTTGCGTGCCCACCAGCACGTCGACGTCGCCCGCGTGCACGGCGGCCAACTGGCGCTCCAAGCTGCCCACTTGGCTGGTGGTGTCGGCGTCCAGGCGGGCGATGCGGGCTTCGGGCAGCAGGCCCTGGAGTTGTTCTTCCAGGCGCTCGGTGCCGCGCCCGATGGGGGCGATGTCTTGGTTGCCGCAGTCGGGGCAGGCCCGCGGCACGCGCTCGGTGAAGCCGCAATGGTGGCAGCGCAGGGTGCGGTCGCTCTTGTGGAAGACGCGCCACGCGGTGCAGTGGGGGCAGGCGCTCTTCCAGGCGCAGGCGCCGCAGTGGAGAACGGGCGCGTAGCCGCGGCGGTTGAGCAGCAGCAGACTTTGCTCGCCCCGCTGGCGGCGCTGCTCGATGGCGTCCAGCAGCGCCTGGGCCACGGGCGGCGGTGTGGCGCCGGGGCCGCGCAGGCCTTTGGGGCGCTGCTGCTGCGACAGGTCCAGCACGCGCAAGGTGGGCAAAGCACCGCCGGCAGCGCGCTCGGGCAGGTCCAGGCGCAGGTAGCGACCCTGGCTGGCGTGGTGCCAGCTTTCCAGGCTGGGCGTGGCGCTGCCCAGCAGGACGGGCACGCGGGCCTGGTGGGCGCGCAAGACGGCGAGGTCGCGGGCGCTTTGGCGGGCACCGTCTTGGGCTTTGAAGCTGGCGTCGTGCTCTTCGTCGACCACGACGAGGCCCAGCCGCGGCAAGGAGGCCAGCACGGCCAGGCGCGTGCCCAGCACGATGTCGGCCGTGCCGGCATGCGCCGCCAGCCAGTGGCGCAGGCGCTGCGGCGGGGTGAGCCCGCTGTGCAAGGTGGCGATGCGTTCGGCCCCAAAGCGGGCGGCAAACCGCGCTTCGAGCTGCGGGGTGAGGTTGATCTCGGGCACGAGCACCAGCACCTGCCGGCCTTGGCCCAGGGCCAGTTCAGCGGCGTGCAGGTAGACCTCGGTTTTGCCCGAGCCGGTGACGCCCCACAGCAGCATGGGTGGGCGCGGGGCTTCGGGCGGCAGCGCCAGTTGGGATTGGACGGCGGCCACGGCGGCCGTTTGCCCCGCGTTGAGCACCGGCGCCTGCGCGGCGGCTTGAGCACCGGCATCGCGCGCGGTGCGCGGGGTGGGCGCGCGGCGAAGGCGGCGCGCCAGTTGCGTGTTGTCCAGAGCCTGCAAGGCGCTGGGCAAGGCCGAGACGGCCATTTCGCCCAACCCGCGCTGGTAGTAGGCCGCGGCAAACGCCAGCAAGGCGCGCCAAGCGGCGTCCAGGGGCGGCAGCGCCAAGACGTCGGCCACCGGCTTGATGACCACCGGCGCTTCGCCGTGGCCGTCGTCGTCCCAAACGACGCCCAGCACCTGGCGGCGACCCAGCGGCACCCGCACCAAGGCGCCGGGCGGCAGGGGGTGGAGGTGCTCGTAATCCAACAAGCCCGCCAAGCCGGCGTGCTGCGGCGTGGGCACCGCCACCCGCAATCGCACCGGGGCTGAAGTTGTGGATTCGTTCACAAAACGGTCACAAGTGCTTGATGCGATTGGCTCTTGGAGGTCGGCCAGGGCCTGTGGATAACTTTGTGTACAAGCGCGTCCGCAGAGCGCGTTCCTTGCAGAGTCTCTCCGCGATGCTTCGCGCCGCGCGGGCAGGGATCGGTAAAAAACCTTTGCGAATCAGCCAGTTGACGCAAAACCCGAACCGCAATGGGGGCAACCCGAATGACGCGGGCTGGAAGCACCAATCTGGGGACAAATCAGAGCCCAGCCGGTGAGCAGGCGCTCACTGCGGCTGGCGCAAGCGCCGGGAGTGGGCGTGCACGGCC
Source organism: Inhella sp. (assembly GCF_027532025.1). GTDB lineage: Bacteria > Pseudomonadota > Gammaproteobacteria > Burkholderiales > Burkholderiaceae_C > Inhella. The sequence continues at coordinate 4,047 of NZ_JAPZSY010000004.1, forward strand.
TCGACCAGCGCTGCCACGTGTTCGGGCGGGGTGTGCTGGCTGATGCCGTGGCCCAGGTTGAACACATGCCCGCCCCAAGTTCCATCGGCGCGCTGCGGGCGACCAAAGCTGTCCAACACCTTCACCGCCTCGGCGGCCACGACTTCGGGGGGCGCGAACAGCACCATGGGGTCGAGGTTGCCCTGCAGGGCCACGCGGTCTTGCGTCAGGGCCCGGGCGCGGCCGAGGTCCATGGTCCAGTCCAGGCCCAGCATGTCGGCGCCGGTCTCGCTTTGTTCTGCCAACCACAGGCCTCCGCCTTTGGTGAACAGGATGTGCGGCACGCGCTGGCCGTCGGCGCCCATCGTCTTCAACTGGCGCAGCACGCGCTGGCTGGCAGGCAAGGCGTAGCGCAGGTAGGCATCGTGGCTGAGCACGCCGCCCCAGCTGTCAAACACCATCACGGCCTGGGCACCAGCGTCGATCTGCGCGTTGAGGTAGGCGGCCACGGCATCGGACAAGGTGTCCAGCAGGCGCTGCATCAGATCAGGCCGGCGGTAGAGGAAGGTTTTGACGGCGCGGTAGTCGTCGCTGCCGCGGCCCTCCACCATGTAGCAGGCCAAGGTCCAGGGGCTGCCGGCAAAGCCGATGAGCGGCACGCGGCCGTGGAGCGCATGGCGGATGCTGGTCACCGCGTCGAAGACGTAGCGCAGGTTGTCAAGGTCGAAGTGCAGCGCGGCCAAGCTGGCCTCGTCGTGCACCGTCTTGGCGAAGCGGGGGCCCTCGCCCTCGCCGAAGCTCAAGCCCAGGCCCATGGCGTCGGGCACGGTGAGGATGTCGCTGAACAGGATGGCCGCATCCAGCGGGAAACGCTGCAGCGGCTGCAAGGTGACTTCGGTGGCGTAGTCGGGCGAGGTGGCCAAGCCCATGAAGCTGCCGGCCTTGGCCCGCGTGGCCTTGTACTCCGGCAGGTAGCGGCCGGCTTGGCGCATCAGCCACAGGGGCGTGTGCTCGGTGGGCTGGCGAAGGGCGGCGCGCAGGAAGGTGTCGTTGTGCAGAGGAGCGAAGGCCATTTGCCGATTATCCGGGCCGCTGCACAACGAAGCCGTCGGTCTTCGACGCCCCTGTCGGGTCTCACTCAATCCCGAATTGTTTTCACTCAATCCTGAACTGAACGGGGCCGTAAGGCAGTGAACCCGGTAACGCCCACCGCCCCTGTCGCAAGGTCCCGACGCACCTAGGGCCAGGGCGATAGAGGTGGCTCTGAGGGGCGAAGCTACGGCATGAACAGGCTGAACTGAGTCACTCGCAGGCTGGCGCCCGAGTGGCAGCATCGGTGCAAGCCGGAAACTTGGCGTCGGGAGCGCTTGTTCCATGCTCCCGACGGCGGTGCAAGCATCCTTCCAGCACGTACGAACGGTCCAGCCTGCCGCGCGAGACTCACGTCGACCCGAAGCTGACCATTGCCTCATAGACATCAGCTGCCCAGCGGTGTGAACTTCTGAAATGAAGGGCTGCAAGAGCACTCCACCAACCGACCTCAATTTCCTGACATAGGCGAGGCCGGCTGTCTGAAGATCAGCGCTTTGGAACCGCCTAACAGTCAGCGTTTATCTGCCGCCGCACGGCATTTGCCACGCAGCTGAGCGCCACCGGCGGCAGGTAAACCGTGTTGAACAAAACCGCCGCTCCAGTCGCGGTTCAGCGGGTGTGTTGCGGTGGGTATGGGGGATT
>NZ_JAPZSY010000049.1 GCF_027532025.1 Inhella sp.
GCAACGGCGTTCATGCGCGGGCTCCGGTGGTGATCACGGGCCGCCGAACGCGACGGAGAGAGCAACAGGACACGCTCACCCACGCCGATTCAGCGGGTGAGCGCCGTTGCCAAAGCCCCTTGGGGGCTCCGTTCCAAGCCTGGCCGGGGTCATCCCCGCGGTTGCAGCGCTCCTTGGAACAAGCCGCTGATTATGCGCCGCTTCGATCCAGGTGCGGATGGGCGACCGCAATGCCCCTGCATCAGGGCCAGCCCTGTGACCTTCATGACGTCAGATTGGGCACACTGCCGGCCTCAGCCGGGGAGCAATGCTCCCTCCGTCCAACGCGGAGTCATGCCCACCATGTCCCTGTCCCGTTCATTCGGCGGTTCCGTCACCGTCGCCACCCTGACTTTGTTGTTGGCCGCCTGTGGCGGAGGTGGGGGCAGCGCTCCGGCGCCCGCTCCTGCCCCAGCCCCCCCGCCGGCTCCGGGACCGATTTCGGCGCTGGGGGAAGACCCTTGCAACAGCGGCAGCGCCAGCTACGGACTTACCACCTTCGGCGGCGAGTTGGTCGGCAAGCAGGCCGCCGCTGCCGTCGTGGGTTGCACCGGGGCCATCACCCGGCCCGAGTGGTCGCAGATCGAGGGCCCCAGCGTGGCCTTGCTCAGCGCCAAGACGCAGGTCATCCATTTCGAGCCCACGCAAGCCGGCACCTACGGCTTCCGGGTGCGGTTCAACGACCCTGCCGGCACCGCCCGCAGCGAAGACGTTCGCGTCACTGTGAGCGCCCCCGCGCAGGCAGTGCGTGCGCTGGTGCGCAACCACCAAGCCGTGCGCATGGGCGGCAAGATTTCGCTGCGCGCCTGGTCGCCCTCGGGTGAAGCCATCAACAGCGTGAACTGGGTGCAGACCGCCGGGCCCACCGTGACCCTGCAGAACGTGGACGCGCTGGCCAAGCAATTCGTGGCGCCCGAGGTGACGCGCGACACCGTGTTGCGCTTCCGGGCCACGGTCACCACGTCCAGTGGTGCGAGCGACACGCACGAGGCCCTCGTGGTGGTGGAGCGCCAAGTGCAAGCCGCCGCCAACGACAGCAACGCCGTTTGGTCCGGCGATCACATCTCCCGCGTCTACGCCTACCGGCCCAACGGTCCGTATGCGGGTGCGCTGGTCCGCTGCGTGTACGACCCAGCGCAAACCAACAGCAACCTGTGCCCCTTGAGCCAGCTTCCGTTCCTGGCGCAAGACGTGTCGGCTGGGCAGATCCCGACCGTCGAGCAGGTGATGAACCGCGTGATCGTGTCGCACGACTGGCTGGGCGAGAACTTCGAGCAGTTCTTGCGCACGCACGACACCAATGGCGATTTCCGTCGCATGCTGATGAGCACCACGGCCGTGGTGCTGGGCGCCCACGTGCGGCCCTCGTTCTACTACGCCGGCACGGGCGCTATTTATTTGGATGCCGCCAACTTCTGGCTGACCCCGGCGCAGCGCGACACCATCGACGAAGCCCCGGACTTCCGCGCTGGTTTCGGCAATAGCCTGAGCCACTACGGCCTGTGGCGCTACGCGAAGAACAACGGCAGCTACTTCCGCTTCTTCGACCCGAAGCTGCGCGTCGATCGCTCGCAGGATGACCTGCTGGCGGCGGCCGGTTGGCTGATGTACCACGAGCTGGTGCACGCGCTGGACTTCATGCCCCCGGGTCAGTACGCCGGTCTCAACAACAGCCTGTCGGCCTGGGGCAACATCGCGCCCCGCTTCTCGGCTCGCCAGTTGGTGTCGGACCTCGTCAGCTCGCGCTTTCCCTTGACCTCGAACGAGATGAAGGGCTTGGGGCAGGTGAAGTTCCAGGGCCAGACGGCCACCGCCACGCAAAACGCTTACACCGCCGACCAGGTGGCCGCCTTCTTCAGCGCCGACTTGGCCACCGACGAGTACGCCTACAGCACCTCGCGCGAGGACGTGGCCATGGGCGTCGAGGAGATGCTGATGAGCCGCCGGCTGGGCGTGCAGCGCGACGTGGCGTTCGTGCCCCGCACGACCGAATCCATCGTCACCAGCAACGTGCGCTGGGGGCAACGCGGGCGCGTGGGCGATCCGCGCCTGAAGCCCCGTGTTCGCGAGGCAGCGGCCCTCGTCGTGCCTTGGTTGCCCAGCAGCGAGGTGGACGCCTTGCCCGCGCCCATCGCCATGCGTCAGGGCGATTCTTGGACCAGCAACCTCAACCTGGGCCCGCTGGCGACGCCCACGAATGCTCGTGACCGCCTGCGTGCCTTGAGCGCCGCCGAGGCGTGGCAGCAGCAGGTGATCGAGGAGCGCCAGCGCGTGCACCAGTTCCCCAAGAAGCTGCCGCCTCATTGAGGCCGGAGCTTCCCCGACAAAAAGGGCGCTCTGCAGGCGCCCTTTTTTCTGATCGTGTCGCTCCGTCCGGCCGTTCGTTCGTCCGTTCGTCCGTTCGTCCGTTCGTTCGCCGGCCAGCGGCCCTGGCTCAGAGGAAGCGTTCGAGCAAGCGGCGCGAGTGGCGGTCGAGCGCCCACCGGTCGGCCACGAACAGCATCAGCCCGTGGCTGGTGGTGATGAGCAGGCGGCCGTCCGACCCCAGGCGGCGGATGTCTTCCTCGCTCTTGAGCACGAAGGACAGCGGCCCGCGATCGGTCTCCACCGTCCAAACGCTGGGCGTGCTGAAGGTGCTGACCTGGACCAAGCGCTGCACCGTGGGGTGGAACTCGCGCTGGGCCAATTCGTCTTGGATCAGGCTGCGGGCGGGCTCGGGGCAGGTGGACAGGCGGTCCACCCAGGCGCGTTCGTGGCCGTCTGGGCCGACCAGGCTCAGGCCTTCGTCGGGCGCGCTGATGGGGTGGGCGCGCACCGGGTTCACGGGCTCGCCGTCCAGCAAGAGGCGGCCGAAGGGGTCGCGGTGCAGGTTCATGCCGCAGCCTCCACGTGCTGGTTCGGGTTGGGCGTCATGACGATCTCGCCTTCTTCCTGGTCCACCCGACGCACCTGGGCCTCCCACAAGCGCCAGTAGTGGCCCTGGGCCTCGATGAGTTCGTCGTGCGGCCCGACCTCGACGATTTCGCCGCGGTCCATCACCACCAGGCGATCGGCCTTGCGCAGGGTGCTCAGGCGGTGGGCGATGGCGATGGTGGTGCGGCCCTTCACGAGGTTGTCCAGGGCCTTCTGGATTTCTTTTTCGGTCTCGGTGTCCACGGCCGAGGTGGCCTCGTCCAGGATCAGCAGGGCCGGGTCGATCAACAGGGCGCGGGCGATGGAGATGCGCTGGCGCTCGCCGCCGCTCAGGCCCTGGCCGCGCTCGCCCACCAGGCTGTCGTAGCCGTGGGGCAGGCGCAGGATGAACTCGTGCGCGTGGGCGGCGCGGGCCGCGGCCACGATCTCTTCGCGCGTGGCGCCGGGCTTGCCGTAGGCGATGTTCTCGGCGATGGTGCCGAAGAACAGGAAGGGCTCTTGCAGCACCAGGCCGATGTGGCGGCGGTAGTCGGCCACCTTGATGCGGCGCAGGTCCACGCCATCGATGCGGATGCTGCCCTCGGTCACGTCGTAGAAGCGGCAAATCAGGTTGACCAGCGTGCTCTTGCCCGAGCCGCTGTGGCCCACGAGGCCGATCATTTCGCCGGGGCGGATGTCCAGGTCCAGGCGCTTGATGACGGCGCGACTGCCGTAGCGGAAGTGCACGCCCTGCAGGCTCAAGGCGCCCTTGGCCTGGTCGAAAGGCACGGGCTGGGCCGGGTCGGGCACGTTGGAGACGTGGTCCAGGATGTCGAAGATGCGCTTGGCGCCGGCCGCTGCTTTTTGCGTGACGGAGACGATGCGGCTCATCGAATCCAGCCGACCGTAAAAGCGCCCGATGTAAGCCAGGAAGGCCGTCAGCACGCCGACCGTGATGCTCTGGTGGCTGATGAGCCAGATGCCCGTGACCCAGACCACGAGAAGGCCGATCTCGGTCATCAGGCCCACCGTGGGGCCGAACAGGCTCCAGGTTTTGTTGAGCTTGTCGTTGACGGCCAGGTTGTTGGCGTTGGCCTCTTTGAAGCGGTTGGCCTCGCGCTTTTCTTGGGCGAAGGCCTTGACCACGCGGATGCCGGGGATGGTGTCGGCCAGCACGCTGGTGACCTCGCCCCACACCCGGTCGATCTTTTCAAAGCCGGTGCGCAGGCGGTCGCGCACGAGGTGGATGAGCCACGCGATGAAGGGCAGGGGCACCAGGGTGGCCAGGGCCAGCCCAGGGTGGATGCTGAACAGGATGACCGCCGTCATGGCCAGCATCAGCACGTCGGTGATGAAGTCCAACGCATGCAGGCTCAAGAACACGCTGATGCGGTCGGTCTCGGAGCCGATGCGGGCCATCAGGTCACCCGTGCGCTTGTTGCCGAAGTATTCGAGCGACAGGCCCAGCAGGTGGTCGAAGGTGGCGGTGCGCAAGTCGGCAGCGATGCGCTCGCTGATCAGCGCCAGGATGTAGGTCTTGGCCCAGCCCAGGGCCCAACTCACCAGGGCGGCCCCGAACAGGCCCGACAGCAGCAGCGCCACATGGCCGGTGTCGATGGGCTGGCCGTTCTGGAACGGGATCAACACATCGTCCATCAGCGGCATGGTCAGGTACGGGGCCACCAGGGTGGCGCCGGTGGCGCCCAACATCAACAGGAAGCCCAGCAGCAGCTGCCCTTGGTAGGGCTTGGCGAAGCGCCACAGGCGCAGCAGCACCCAGGTGCTGGGCGGCGTGTGCAGCTCGCGGTGGCAGGTGGGGCACTCCTCGCTCTCGGGCGGCAGTGGCGCTTGGCAGGTGGGGCAGTGCTCGGCGTCGTCGCTGGCCGCTGGGGCCGGCCGCCCCGCCCATTCGTCTTGCAGGCGCTCGAAGGCTTCGCACAGCCGCTGCAGGCCCAGTTGCTCGGCCAGGGTGAAGGGCCAGTGGGCCAGGCGCTGTTGATCGTCCACCAACTCCAGGGTGCCCAATCCGCCTTGGTCGTGCATCTGCAAGCGTTGGCCGGGGCGCAGCGGCCACTGCTGGCCGCCTTGGTGCACCAAGCGCGCCCCGCGGGGCCCTTGCACCATCAACAGCAGGCCGGCTTGAAAGCGCCGCTGGCTGTCCAGGTCAACGCTGGCGGCGGCGACCACGTTCTCGTCCGGCTGCACATGCGCTTGCGCCGAACCCCACGCGGGGTGCTGTCGCAGGGTGTCGCTGATGGGCAGGGGCTGCATCGGGGGCGCTTCTGGTTCTGAACGGCGGGCATTGTCGGCGCAGAATCGCCCCCATTCCCGTCAGCCCTGGCCCTGCCCATGAGCAAGAAGAACGACATCAAGTTGCTGCGCATCAACTACCTGCGCGGCCCCAACATCTGGACGTACCGAGCCTGCCTGGAAACCTGGCTGGATTTGGGCGAACTGGAAGACTTCCCCTCCAACAGCCTGCCGGGCCTGAATCAACGCCTGTGCGCTTGGCTGCCCGCGCTGGTGGAGCACCACTGTGGCGTGGGTGAGCGCGGCGGCTTCCTGCAGCGCCTGGAGGAAGGCACCTGGATGGGTCACGTGCTGGAACACGTGGTCATCGAGCTGTTGAACTTGGCCGGCATGCCGACGGGCTTCGGCCAAACGCGCTGCACCAGCCAGCGTGGCGTCTACCGCATGGTGTTTCGGGCGCGCGACGAGCAGGTGGCCCGCGCGGCTCTGAAGGAAGGGCATGCGCTCTTGATGGCCGCCATCAACGACGAATCGTTCGACGTGAGCGCGGCCGTGGCGCGCTTGCGCGACACCATCGACGACTGCTACCTCGGCCCTTCCACCGCCGCCATCGTGGCCGCCGCCACCGACCGGCGCATCCCGCACATCCGGCTCAACGACGGCAACTTGGTGCAACTGGGTCACGGCGCGCGCCAGCGGCGCATCTGGACGGCCGAAACCGACCGCACCAGCGCCATCGCCGAAGGCATCGCCCGCGACAAAGACCTCACCAAGACCTTGCTCAAGGCAGTGGGTGTGCCCGTGCCGGAGGGCGTGGTGGTCAAGAGCCCCGAGGAAGCCTGGGAGGCAGCCAAGGACTTGGGCCTGCCGGTTGTCGTCAAGCCCAGCGATGGCAACCATGGCCGTGGTGTCACGCTCGACTTGGTGATCGAAGCCGATGTGCACGCGGCGTTTGCCCTGGCCGACCGCGAAGGCTCCGAGGTGCTGGTAGAGCGCTGCATTCCCGGCAACGAGCACCGCCTGCTCGTGGTGGGCGGCCGTGTGGTGGCCGCGGCGCGGGGCGAATCCGCCTGGGTGGTGGGCGATGGCAAGCACAACGTCAAGCAGCTCATCGACCAACAAATCAACACCGACCCCCGCCGCGGCTTGACGGAAGACTTCCCGCTCAACCGCGTTGTCCCCGAGGAGGACCCGGTGGTCTTGCTGGAGCTGCAGCGCCAGAACCTGCGCGTGGAGTCGGTGCCGGCGCATGGGCAGCGGGTGCTCATCCAGCGCAACGGCAACGTGGCCATCGACTGCACCGCCGAGGTCCACCCCGAGGTGGCGCACGCCGTGGGCTTGGCCGCCCGTACCGTCGGGCTGGACATCGCCGGCATCGACCTCGTGGCCGAAGACATCGGGCGGCCGCTGCAGGATCAGGGTGGTGCCATCGTCGAAGTGAACGCCGGCCCCGGCCTGTTGATGCACCTGAAGCCCGCCGAGGGCGTGCCCCAGCCGGTGGGGCAAGCCATCGTCGACCACCTGTTTGCCGAAGACGAATCGGGCCGCATCCCCATCGTGGGCGTGGCTGGCTCGCGCGGCACCGCCACCGTGGCCCGCTTGGTGGCCTGGCTGCTGCACCTGCACGGCAAGCAAGTGGGCCTGGCCTGCGCCGACGGCCTCTTTTTGGGCGCCCGGCAGGTGGAGAAACGCGTCAAGCGGCCCTTTGATGCCGCCCATCGGCTCTTGATGAACCGCCGGGTCGATGCCGTGGTCGCCGAGAACGATGCCATGGCCATCTTGAACGACGGTTTGGCCTACGACCGATGCTGGGTGGGCGTGGTCACCGATCTCACCCGCACCGAGGCCCTGACTCTGCACGATGTGCACGAGGACTCACAGTTGTTCAAGGTGTTGCGCACCCAGGTCGATGTCGTGCTGCCCGAGGGGGCGGCCGTGCTCAACGCCGAAGACCCGCAGGTGGCCGCCATGGCCGAACTGTGCGACGGCGCGGTGATCTTCTACAGCCTGAACGCGCAGGCCCCTGCGCTGCAAGCCCACCTGCACGCCGGCGGCCGCGCCGTGGTGCTGCGCGGCGGTGAGGCCATGCTGCTGGCGCCCGATGGCGAAGCCGTCGGGGCCCACGTGGCCGCCTTGCAAGCGCGCTTCGACGGCACGGGCAAGCCGGTGGATGCCGCCACCGTGCTGGCCGCCGTGGGCGCCGCCTGGGCCCTGGGCATTTCTCCCGAACTCATCGTGGCTGGCCTGGACACCTTCGTGCCGGCGCTGCCCCAGTAAACCACTCCCACCCGCCAACACACCATGGACGTTTCTCGTTTGCGCGCCCTGCGGGGCCCCAACCTCTGGAGCCGACACACGGCCATCGAAGGGGTGGTGATCTGCACGCCGGTGGAGTGCCAGATCGATGATTTGCCCGGTTTTGAAACCCGACTGCGGGCGCTGTTTCCGGGCCTGGGGCCGCTGCGCCCGCCGTCGGGTCAGCGCGTGCCCGTCAGCCTGGCGCACGTGCTGGAGCAGGCCGCCTTGGCGCTGCAGGCCCAGGCCGGCTGCCCCGTCACCTTCAGCACCACCCACGTCACCAGCACGCCCGGCCACTTCCAGGTGGTCGTGGAGTACAGCGAGGAAGACGTTGGCCGGCTGGCCATGGACGAGGCCGTCAAGCTGTTGCAGGCCGCGCTGGATGGCCGCGACGACTGGGACGCCGCGGCGGTGGTCAAGCAGCTGCGCGACTTGGACGAAGACGTGCGCCTGGGCCCGTCCACCGGCAGCATCGTCAACGCTGCCGTGGCGCGGGGCGTGCCTTACCGCCGACTCACCCAAGGCAGCTTGGTGCAGTTTGGCTGGGGCCACAAGCAGCGCCGCATTTGGGCGGCCGAGGTGGACGCCACCAGCGCCGTGAGCGAATCCATCGCGCAGGACAAAGACCTGTCCAAGCGCCTGCTGCAAAGCGCCGGTGTGCCGGTGCCGATTGGTCGCCCGGTGGACAGCGTGGACGACGGCTGGGAGGCCGCGTTGGACATCGGCCTGCCGGTCGTGGTCAAGCCGCTGGACGGCAACCAAGGCAAGGGCGTCACCGTCAACGTGATGACGCGCGAGCACTTCGAACTCGCCTACCAGGCTGCCGAAGAGATCGGCACCGTGATGGTGGAGAAGTTCTTGCCTGGCAGCGACTTCCGTTTGCTCGTGGTGGGCAACCAACTGGTGGCGGCGGCACGGCGCGACCCGCCGCAGGTCAGCGGCGATGGCGTGCACACGGTGCGTGAGCTGGTCGACGAGGTCAACAAAGACCCCCGTCGCGGCGACGGCCACGCCACCTCGTTGACCAAGATGCGCTTGGACGACATCGCCATCGAGCGGCTCAAGCAACAGGGCCTCACGCCCGACAGCGTGCCGGCCAAAGGCCAGCGCGTCATCTTGCGCAACAACGCCAACCTGAGCACCGGCGGCAGCGCCACCGACGTGACCGACGACGTGCACCCCGAAGTGGCCCAGCGCGCCATCGCGGCGGCGCAAATCGTGGGCCTGCACGTGTGCGGCGTCGACGTGGTGGCCGAGAGCGTGTTGCGCCCGCTGGAAGAGCTGCACGGCGGCATCGTGGAGGTCAACGCCGCGCCGGGCTTGCGCATGCACCTGAGCCCCAGTTACGGCAAGGGCCGCAACGTGGGCAAGGCCGTCATCCAGAGCATTTACGGCCCCGACAAGAACGAGGACGGACGCATCCCCGTCGTTGCCGTGACCGGCACCAACGGCAAGACCACGACCGTGCGTCTCATCACCCACCTGTTCGCCACCGCGGGCATGACCGTGGGCATGACCAACACCGACGGCGTGTACGTCGATGGCCGCCAGATCGACAGCGGCGATTGCTCGGGCCCCAAGAGCGCGCGCAACGTGCTCATGCACCCCGACGTCGAGGCCGCGGTCCTGGAGTGCGCCCGCGGCGGCATCTTGCGCGAGGGCTTGGGTTTTGACCGCTGCGCGGTGGCGGTCGTCACCAACGTCGGCGCGGGCGACCACCTCGGCCTGAACTACCTGGACACGGCCGAGGACATCAAGCGCGTCAAGTCGGTCATCGTGCAAAACGTCAGCCCCACCGGCTACGCCGTGCTCAATGCCACCGACCCGCTGGTGGTGGCCATGGCCGAATCGTGCCCGGGCAAGATCATCTTCTTTGCGGCCGACCGCCACCTGCCCCTGATGGCCACGCACCGCGCCCAGGGCAAGCGTTGCGTGTTCGTGGACGAAGGCGCCATCGTGGCCAGCGACGGTGCCTGGCGCGAGTCCATCCCGCTGCGCGACGTGCCCATGACCCGTGGTGGCACCCTGGGCTTCCAGGTCGACAACGCCATGGCGGCCGTGGCAGCCGCCTGGGGCGCCGGTTTGGCGTGGGACGTCATCCGCCGCGGTCTGGCCAGCTTCAGCACCGACGGCGACAACGCCCCGGGCCGCTTCAACGTCATGGAGTACCACGGCGCCACCGTCATCGCCGACTACGGCCACAACCCCGACGCCATGCGTGCCCTGGTGGCCGCCGTGGACGCCATGCCGGCCCAGCGGCGGGTGGTGGTCATCAGTGGTGCGGGCGACCGGCGCGACCAAGACATCGTCGAACAGACCCAAATCCTGGGGGCGGCTTTCGACCACGTCGTGCTCTACCAAGACGCTTGCCAGCGCGGCCGCGAGGACGGCGAGGTGGTGGCCTTGCTACGCCAAGGCCTGGCCGGTGCCAGCCGCACCTCGCGCATCGACGACATCCGGGGTGAGTTCGCTGCCATCGACCACGCGTTCGCGCACCTGAACGAGGGCGACCTCTGCCTGGTGCTGGTGGACCAGGTCGAAGAAGCCCTGGCGCACCTGCGCCAGCGTTGTGCCTGAAGCCCTGGGCCCAACGGGGGCAAAACGCCAGCGGCACCATGCGCCCATGTCGGCCCCCCACCATCGTTTCGCCGTTTGGGCGTTGCTGGCGCTGATGGCCTTGCTCAGCGCCTGCAGCACCCTGCGCCTGGGTTACCAGCAGCTGCCCCGCCTCGCCTCCTGGTGGGTGGACGACTACGTCGACCTCGACCGCCGCCAGCAAGCGCAGTTCGATCAGGCCTGGTCCCAGTTGCAGGCCTGGCACCGCCGCGAGGAACTGCCCCGGCTGAACGCGTTGTTGGCGAAGGCCGAAAAGGCCCTGGCCGCCGGCGCACTCGACCGTGCCGAGCTGGCGCAGTTGGAGGCCGCCTGGGCCGACTCCGTGCACCGCACCCTGGTCCACGCGGCGCCGCTGGCCGGCCCCTTGCTGGCCGGCCTCACGCCCGAGCAATGGGCCTCGATGGAGGCCGAGATGGCCCGCCGCCAAGACCGATGGTGGCGCGAGCTGCAGGCGCCGCCCGAGCGGCTGCGGCAAGCGCGGGAAAAAGCCTACGTCCGCAGCCTGGAGCGTTGGTTGGACGAACTCGATCGATCCCAGGCTGGTTTGGCGCGCGAGCGCGCAGCACGATGGGCCGTGCCCGACCCCGAGGCCCAGCGCCAGCGGCGCGAGCAGCGCCAGGCCCAGCTGCTGGCTGGCTTGCGCCATTGGGCCGGCGGCCAATCGGCCGCGGGCGTGCGCGACCTGATGCGGGCCATGAACCTCGTTCCCGAGGCCCGCAGCGCCAACGAGCAAGCCCTGCGCGACACCGTGGTGGACGACACCCTGGCCGTGTTGGCCCGCGCCGAGCCCGCCCAGCGCCAGCGCACGCTGCGCCGCTGGGCCGATTGGCGCAGCGAATTGCAGCGCCTGCAGCGCGAGGGTTGACGAGGATCAGCCCCCAGCCTCCAGCCTTCCAGGCCGGACGGCCTCTTGCGCCTTGATGGCTGTGCCGCCGCGGGTTCACGCCACTGGCGCTGCAGTTCGTCGCAAGGCCATCGCACCCGGCCCCGCCGGTTGCCACACTCGGGGCTCCCCGTCTGGGGTGTCC
>NZ_JAPZSY010000085.1 GCF_027532025.1 Inhella sp.
GGCCGACCCGCGCATGCGCTCTTTCAACCTGCGGGTGCGCTACAACTTCTGAGCCCGTCGACTCACCGTTTCGAGGCCCTGGGGGGGCCGCAGCCCACCGTGCAAACGGTGGGCTTTTTTTCGCTCAGGCCTGAACCAGCAGCACCTTGAGGGCGCGGTCGGGGTCGGCGTCGGCGAAGGCCGCCGGGTTGGCAAGCCGCCCCAGGCAGCGCAGCGCGGGCGCTTCGGTGGCCAGCACGTCGCGAAGGAAGGCCTCCGGCAGCTTGGGGGTGTTCAGGCACAGCAGCGCATGCCCGCCCGGTGCCAGCAGGCTGGGCAAACGGCGTACCAGCCGAGCGTAGTCTTTGGTGGCGACGAAGCTGCCTTTTTGAAAGCTGGGGGGGTCGAGGATCACCAGCCCGTAAGGCCCGCCGCGCGTCAGCTTGCCCCAGGAGTGGAAGACGTCGTGCGCCAGGAAGCTGGCACCGCGCGCCACGCCGTTCAACGCATGGTTTTGCCGGCCGATGGCCAGGGCGCCGGGGCTCATGTCCACGTTCACCACCTGGGACGCACCCGCCTGCAAGGCCACCACCGAGAAGGCGCAGGTGTAGGCGAACAGGTTCAACACCTTCAGCCCGGGGTGCGCGGCGCAGTGCTGCCGCACCCATTGGCGGCCCTCGGCCATGTCCAGAAACAGGCCATGGTTCTGGCCGCGCAGCAGGTGCACCCGGTAGCGCGTGTCGGCTTCTTGCACCTCGTGCGGGTCGGGCACGGCGCCGGCCAGCACGCGCGTGTCGACCTGGCCCTCGTCGCGCACTTGCAGCACCAGGTTCAGCGCCTCGCCCGGGGCCACCTCGGCCCAGCGCGCGGCCAGGGCCGTGTGCACGGTGGCCAGATCGGTTTCGCTGACCGGCTGGAAGCGGGTCAGCAGCCAGCAGGGCGGGTAGGCGTCCAACGTCCAGGCGTCGCAGCCCGGGTGCAGGCAGCCGCGCCCATGAAACACCCGTTGGGCTTGCAGCGGCCGGGCCATCGTGGCGATGGTGTCGAGCAAGGCTTGCATGGGGCGGCAGTGTAGGAAGGCACCGGCCCGGGGCGTTCACTCCGTGCTCAGCCAGGCTGCCATGCAGGGCCACAGCGAGGCTTGGGCGGAGGCTCGGAACGCGCCCAAGTGGCCGATGGAGGACAGACCAAGGTCTTGCGGCCGCACGCGCCGCAACACCGACGGCGCATGCGGCATGGAGGCCAGCAAGCGTTGGGTGCAGTCTTCGGTCATGGCTTCGTCGTCGGTGAAGCTCACCGCGGTGATCGGGAACCGAGCGGCGTGCAGGGCGCCGAGCACCAGCGCTGGGTCGGCGCCTGCGGCAAAGCCGGGGTGACGGCACCAGCGGCTCCACTGCCGCATGACTGGGCCGGGCAGGTCGCCCACCATGCCCAGCCGCCGGCCCGGGAAGTAGCCCAGCAGGGGCGTCAGCAAGGGGCCGGCGACATGGAGCATCCAAGGGGCACGGCGCCGAGAGGGTGCGGCCCAACTGCGCCACCCGCTCGCCCCCGCAGCCACCGACAAGAGCAGGGCGATGCGCGCTTGCGTGCCGGGCAGCGTCATTCCGGCATGGTGCGCGCCCAGGCTGTGCCCCAGCACCAGCACCGACGGGCTGGCGGTCTGCCGGGCCAGCGTCTCCACGGCTGCCGTGAAGTCTTGCTGCGCCCAGGTGATGAGGTCGGCGTTCAAGCCACGCAGCGAGCGTCGGTGCTCCGGGCGCCGAGAGGCACCGATGCCGCGAACGTCGAAGCTCAGCACACCATGGCCCTGCGCGGCCAACCATTGCGCAAACGGCGCATAAAAGCGCTGAGGCACTGCCAGGGCCCCGGCGATGAGCACGGGCGGGCGCGCGGGGTGCGTTGGCATGAACAGCGTGCCCGCCAACGGTGTGCCATCGGCGGCACGGAAGCTCAGGGGGTGGGTCTGAACGTTGCTGAGCATGGTGCGACGGCGGCGGCGCCAGGCCCACTCAAGCCCCACGGCCCGCGAGGTGCTGAGCGCGGTCCCAGCGGTTCAAGGCGACGGCCGCTGCGATCAGCACACCCGAGATGGCGAGGTGGCGCAGTGCTTCGGGGCCGCCGCGGGCATGCACCAGGGCCGCATCGCCCAAGGACATCACCAAGGCCAGGCCGGCCAGCCACTTCAGGGTGGAGGCGTCCTCGCGCAGCAGCAAGACGCTGACGGTCAAGCCGATGAACAAAGCGCGCAGCCCGTACACCTGCACCCAGGCCGCGTCCGCGGCGCTGTGCAAGGGCAGGCCCATGTAGATGGCAAAGGCGCTGGGGTCGAGCCAAGCCCGCGCCGCGTTGACGAACATCAGCGTGGCCATGGCCGAGGCCAACCAAAAGCCCGCGAAGGCAAAGCGGGAGGCGACGGGCGGGGTGGGTGAGGTCGGGCTGGTGGCGGGCATGGGGCATCCTGGGTTTTGAAGGGGACCCCTCCTTAGAGGCCTGGCGCTGGGGTTTTGTGACGGCCCCTCCGCGATCGACCCCGATCGCGCCCGTGGCGCCCCTCGCGCCGACGTTCAGAGCCAGCGCAGTTGCCGCTGGGCCACGTCCAGTTGCACCGGCAGCCCCAGGGGCAGCGCCCAGTGGGGCACGATGTGGCCGGCCGGCCAACCGGCCAGCACCGGCTTGCCCAAGGGGTGAAGGGCATCGGCCAGCACGGCGTCGGGGCTGTCGGCCTCGCTGAAACCGCCCAGCACGAAGCCGCTGACGGCATCCAGCACGCCGGCCAAGCGCAACTGTGTCAGGTAGCGGTCCAAGCGGTAGGGGTCTTCGGCCACGTCTTCCAAGAAGAGCACGGCGCCGCGCCAATCGGGGTCGGCGGGGGTGTGCAGGCCGCTGGCGATGACCGACAGGTTGCCGCCCAGCAAGCGGCCCTTGGCGCACCCGCCATGGTCGAGCGGGTGGCAGGGGCCCGGGGCGTGTTGCACATCGCCGGCCCAGACGCCGCGCCGCAGGGCGGCGGCCAGGTGTTCGGCATCGGGCCAGCCGCCGTCGCGCACCCAGTCGGACGCCGGCATGGGCGCGTGCCAGGCAGGCACTCCCGCGCGCGCCCACAGGCCGTGCAGGGTGGTGATGTCGCTGTAGCCGATCAGGGGTTTGGCGGCGCGGCGCACGAGCTCGAGGTCCACGCGGTCGCCGATGCGCAGACACCCGTAGCCGCCGCGCAGGCACAGCAAGGCGTCCACCTCGGGGTCGGCCAGTGCCGCGTGCAGGTCGGCCAAGCGTTGCTCGTCGCTGGCGGCCAGGTGTCCGAGGTGCGCGGGGCCATCACAACCAGGGAAGCGCTTGGCCATGAAGCCCCATCGCTTCAGCAGGGGCGCTACCTGGGCCAGCACGCCAGCTTTGGGTGGCCCCGCCGGGGCGATGACCCCGAGGCAGGCCGAGGCCGGCAGCGGGGGGATCAGGGGCGTTTTCATCCCAGGTGCTCACCCAAGAAGGCATCGATGGCGGCGCCCAGCGCGGGCAAGCCCCAGGGGCCGGCGGCCAGCGGGTGCGGCGCGTAACGCTGGCCCAAGTTGCTGAACAAGGCGATCAGGTAATGGCGGCCGCCGGGCGCGAGCGACTGCACGATGCCAGCGTCGGCCGCGTAGTTCTCGGTGTTGCCGATCTTGTGCGCGAAGCGCACGGTTTGCGTGCGTGGGCCGGTGGCGGCGGGGTATTCGCGTTCGTCGGCCAGCCAGCGTCCATCGGCCTGGAGCCAGCCGGCTTGCACCCGCGCGGGGATGCCCTCGACCCAGCCCGGCAGCCCGGCCAGGGTGCCGCTGCTGAGCACGATGTCCAGCCCCTGCTCGCGCAGTCCGCGCAGCACGGTTTGTCGCTGGGGTTCGGGCAGACGGGGCGCTGCCGGCGGCAGCCAAGGCGGTGGTGGCGCGTCGGGGTCCAGCCACCACAGCAGGCGCACGGTGTCCCAGGCGGTCATTTGGATGCGACCCACCCCCGCCCCGGCGGCATTGCCCCAGCCGCCATCGGGCTGCGTGCCCAGCAGTCTCAGGGTGGGCAATTCCAGCGCGGCCCATAGGCGGTGCAGGGCGTCGTCGCCGTCGGCGCGCAAGGCCCCGTGGGCGTGCAGCCAAGACACGAGGGCCGAGGTGCTGGTGTTGCAGCTCACGGCGAGCATGTCGAACAACCAGTCGCGCAAGGCGCGCTCCCGGCCCTGATGCGTCCAGCGGCGCGCGCCGTCGGCCGGGTCCAGTTGCAGCGCCACGCCGACCGCCACCTGCAGTTTGAGCACCGAGGCGGGGTAGGGCGCCACGAAACGGACGGGGCCGTCGCCCCATAGCGGCTCCCAAGAGAGAGCGGCCCAGTCGGTGTCGGGCCACCAGGCCATGGAGTTGCCGTCGGCGTCTTGGCGATCGGCATCGAAGCGGATGCCTTGCACCGGCCCGAAATCGGCCGGCAACGTGGCCACGTGGCCGTCGGGGTGCTCGCGCGACCACAGCACGTTGGCGCCAACCGGGCTGCCATCGGCCCGAAAGGCCACCACCGCGAGGTCGAGGCTGGGCGGCTGAGCCAGGGCTTGGCCGCCGCGCAGGGCGTCGGCGCTGCGGTGCAGCGCTTGGGCTTGCACCGCGGCGTGCAGGGCCTGGGCGAGGGTGTCGGCGGTTAGCGGCATGGCCGCAGTGTCACGCGGTGGGCCAGGTCAAGCCATCCAGGGGCAGGGGCGATTCGCGTCCCGACACCAGGGCCGCGGTGATGGCCGCGGTGGCGAAGCTGAAGGTGAAGCCCAGCGCGCCATGGCCCACGTTGAGCCACACGCCGGGCGTGGGCGTGGCCCCCACGATGGGCGCCCCGCTGGGGGTGGCCGGCCGCAGGCCAGCCCAGGCGCGGGCCCGGGTGTGGTCAGCCGCATGGGGAAAGGTGGCGGCCACCCAGCGCTGCAGCGAGGCGATGCGGCGCGGGTTGATGCGCTCGTCGCTGCCCACCAGGTCCACCATGGCGGCGATGCGCAGCTCCTGGCCGATGCGGGCGTAGAGGATCTTCTTCTCGAAATCGGTCACGCTCACTTCGGGCGCAAGGTGCTCGGCGCCGATGGGCGCGGTCAGGCTGTAGCCCTTCAGCGGGTAAAGCGGCAGGCTCATGCCCAGCCCTTGGGCCAGCTCGCGGCTGTTCAAGCCGGCCGAAATCACGAAGGCATCGCCCCCGATCACGCCGCTGCGCAGGCGCACGCCCCGCGCGCGACCTTGTTCTAGCTCGAAGCCCAGGACCTCGTCGTGCAGCAGACCTTGAAACCCCGGATGCTCGCGCAGGCGCTGGCCCAGGCGTTGGCACACCCGTTGGCAGTCGGCCACCGCTTCCCCTTCGGTGAAGATGCCGCCGGCCAAGGGCAGGGTGTTTTGCGACAGCGCGGGCTCCAGGGCGATGCACTCGGCCGCGTCCAGCGCCCGCTCGGGGCCGCCGGCCGCGAGCTTGGCGCGCACCCGGGCGAACTCGGCCGCGTGCCGGTAAATCACCAGCTTGCCGGGACTGCGCAGGTGCACGTCGTCCAGCAGCCCGGCGTCGCCCCAGGCCGCGAACGTGCGCTGGCTGAAGGCGCCGAGGGCCAACAGGCGCTGCGTGGTGACGCGGTTCACTTGGGCCCGGCACTTGCCCAGGAAGCTGGCCATCCAGCCCCACTGGTGCGGGTCGGCCTCCAGGCGGAAACGCAAGGGGCCGTCGGGGTCCAGCAGCCATTTCAGGGCCTTCAGCGGCACGCCCTCATCCGCCAGGGGCGACACGTAGCGATAGCTCAGCTGACCGCCATTGGCGTGGCTGGCCCCCGAGGCCAGCACAGGGGCGCGTTCCACCAGGGTGACTCGGTGGCCGGCCTCCAACAAGGCCCAAGCCGTGGTCACGCCCACGATGCCCCCCCCGATCACCACCACCTCTTGTTGCATGCGCTGAGTTTCTGCCTTTGTCGACCGACAGGCTAAGCCAGCCCCCCAATCCCCAGCCAATGAAAGGGGCCGCAGCCCCCATAACCCACCCCTATGGGGTTCGCGAAGCCGCCGCTGGCACACTGACGGCCCATGCATTCCTTCCAGCGCATCCAGTTCAGCGCCGCCGAGCCCGGGCCGCGTTTGCTCGTCACCGGCGCCGTCCACGGCAACGAGGTCTGCGGCACCCAGGCCATCCGCCGCCTGGTGGCCGAGTTCGAGCGCGACGAGCGCCGACTTCGGCGCGGTTTGGTGAGCTTCGTGCCCATCACCAACCCGCTGGCCTACGAGCGCAAGCAGCGCAACGGCGATCGCAACCTCAACCGCCGCCTGCAGCCCACGAGCGCACCGCAAGAGTTCGAAGACCACATCGCCAACTGGCTGTGCCCCCTGATGGCCGAGCACCAGGCCTTGCTCGATCTGCACAGCTTCCAAGCCCAGGGCCAGCCCTTCGTGATGGTGGGCCCACTGGACAACGGCGGCCCGCTGCAGCCCTTCAGCCAAAGCGCCCAAGAACAGGCTTGGGCCAAGGTGCTGGGCGTGCAACGCGGCGTGGACGGCTGGCTGGACACCTATGCCGGCGGCGTGGCCCAGCGCCGCGCCCGCATCAAGGGCACCGCCGTGGGCAGCGCGGTGGACGTGGACGAAAGCTACGGCGTGGGCACCACCGAGTGGATGCGTCGCACCGGCGGCATGGCCCTCACGCTGGAGTGCGGTCAGCACGAGGACCCCGCCGGCCCCGAGGTGGCCTACCGCGCCATCGTCAACACCTTGGTGCACTTCGGGCTGATCGAGGGCGAAGCGCCGCCCGTGCAATCCATGGCCGGCCTGCGCCTGCACCACGTGGAAGACAAGCAGCACGTCGACGACGCCTTCGTCCGGCCCTGGACCAGCTTTGATCGCCTGCAACCCGGCCAGCTCATCGGCCACCGGGCCAGCGGCGAGCCGGTGCACGCCCCGAGCGGCGACTGGAGCGGCTGCATCGTCTTCCCCAACGCCAGGGCGCAAGCCGGGAACGAGTGGTTCTACCTGGCCCGCGAGATCGACCGCTTTCGTTGACCCCCCGCCATGGACGACACCGACCGCCGACTGATCTCCCTGCTGCGCCAGGATGCCCGCATGAGCGTGGCGACGCTCGCCGCCAAGCTGGGCGTCAGCCGCGGCACCGTCACCAACCGCCTGCGCAAGCTCGAGGACGAGCAGGTCATCGTCGGCTACACCGTGCGCCTCAAGCCCGACGCCGAGCCCACGCACATCCGCGCCTGGATGGGCGTGCTGGTGGAAGGCAACCAGACCCGCGCCGTCACCGCCAGCCTGCTGGGCGAGCCCGGCGTGGAGGCCCTGCACGACACCAACGGCCGCTGGGACCTGCTGGCCGAGTTGCGCGCCGAGAGCATGGGGGAGCTGAGCAAGGTGCTGGAGCGCATTCGCCTCATCAAGGGCATCGCCAACACCGAAACCAACATCCTGCTGGCCACGTTCCGCTGACTTGACCCAAGCCAAGGCCTTCCGGGCGCCAAGGCGCTAGGCTCATTCCATGGCACTGATCTCAGGGTCCGAGGGCATCGCCCTGCAGCACGAGGTGATGGACCGCACCCACGCCGAGTTCATCGAGCACCTCAACGCATTGGCCGAGCGCTTGGAGGCTGGCGGCGATGGCTTGCGGGGGTTGGACGAGCTCATCGCCCACACCGAGGCGCACTTCGGCCTGGAAGACGCCCAGATGGCCGCCCTGGGCTACGCCCCCGAGAACTGCCACACGCGGCAGCACGCCATGGTGTTGGAACTGATGCGGGAGGTGCGCAAGCACGTCACCGAAAAGCTCGACACCGACCCGCTGCACCGCTTGATGCCGGCGCTGGCGGAGTGGTTCCCCCAGCACGTGGACGCCATGGACGCCCCCCTGGCGGCGGCGCTCCGGTCTCGCACCGGCGGCGCAGCCTGCGCTTGATCACCAGCGGCGCGGGCCGCTGTCGTCGTCGTACCGATCTCGGCGCTCGCGGCGCCAGCGGCGGTCGTCGTGCCAACGCGGGGGCGGCGGCTCGACGCGCAGGGGCACCACCACATGGGCCCGCACCGGGTAGGGGCGCTCAACGGGCAGCACGATGCACCCGGTCAGCGTGCTGGCCAAGGCCAACAGCACCGTGCCACGCAGGGCGGTTTGAACGGCATTCACATCAAACTCCAAACCGACCACCGGGCCGGTGAAGCGACAACGGGCCTCGCGGCCCGTCGTTGACACCGTTCGTCGCCGGCCGATCAGGCGGCGTGTTTCGCGCCTTGGGTGGCCGCCAGCGGCAACACCTTGGCCGTGGGCTGCGTGCGCAGCAGGCCGAACAGGTTCTTCGGATCGTCTTGCACGGGCACCAGCTCGATGGGCTGACCGATGCCCAGATCGCGGGCGGCGTCTTGCATGAAGGCCAGGGCGGCGAAGTCTTCCAGCGCAAAGCCCACCGAGTCGAACACCGTCACCTGCTCGGCACTCACGCGCCCGGCGGCTTGGCCAGCCAGCACGCGCCAGAACTCGGTCACGGGGAAGTCGGCCGGCATTTGCTGCATGTCGCCTTCGATGCGCGACTGCGGCTCGAACTCGCAGAACACCGCGCCCAGTTCCAGCACGCCGCGGTGCAACTCGGTCTTGCCGGGGCAGTCGCCGCCCACGCCGTTGACGTGCATGCCGGGCTCGATCATCTCGGGCGTGATGATGGTGGCGTTGGTCTTGTCGGCCGTCACCGTGGTGATGATGTCCACGCCCTTCACCGCTTCGGCGGTGCTGGCGAAGACCTTCAGCGTCAGGCCTTGGCCTTGCAGATTGCTCACCAGCTTGGCGGTGGCGGTGGGGTCCACGTCGAACAGGTGCAGGGTGTCGATGCCCACGATGTCCCGGAAGGCCAGGGCCTGGAACTCGCTTTGCGCGCCGTTGCCGATCAGGGCCATGGTGCGGCTGTTCGAGCGGGCCAGCTTCTTGGCGGCCAGGGCCGACATGGCCGCGGTGCGAATGGCGGTGGTCAGCGTCAGCTCGCTCAGAAAGCGAGGCGCGCCAGTGTCCACGTCGGCGATCAGGCCGAAGGCCATCACCGTGGGCAGGCCGAAGCGGGTGTTCTTCGGGTGGCCGTTGACGTACTTGAAGCTGAACTGGCGGTCGTCGGCGATGGGCATCAGTTCCACCACGCCGTCGGTCGAATGGAAGGCCAGGCGAGCGCTCTTGTCGAAGGCCTCCCAGCGCAGGAACTCTTGCTCGATGCGATCGGCCACGCCCACCAAGCAGGCGGTCAGCCCTTTGCGCTGGACGATTTGGACCATGTCGTCGACGCTGACGAAGGTGGTGGTCAGGGCGGCTTGGGCGGCGGTGGGGGCGGTGCGGTTCATGGCAGTGGACTCTGGGCTTGCTGCGATGAAGTCAGTGTCGCGAGGGCTGGCGTCAAGCGGAAGCGCAACAAATGATTCATATAGCAATGCTTGTCAATCAAAATGTCAGGAATTGCTGACGTTGTGTTCAAAATGGCCTGGTGCGATGGGGGCGACGCCGGGCCGCCTACACTGCCGCCCCCTCGATGAAAGTGCCCCATGAGCAGCGCCCGCATTGATGCCATTCAGCAAGCCCTGACGACCTTGATCGACCCCCTTTCGGGTCAAAGTTGGTCGGCCAGCCAGCAGGTCCGGTCGGCGGCCCTGGCGGGGGATGGGGGGGTGGAACTGGCGCTCGAATTGGCCTACCCGGCCCGCAGTCAGCACGCCACCTTGGCCGCTGGATTGGCCGACGCGCTGAACGCCCAAGGCCTGGGGCCCGTGCGCGTCAGCGTGACGCAAAAGATCGTGGCCCACGCCGTGCAACGCGGCCTGCAGCCGCTGCCGGGCGTGAAGAACCTGATTGCGGTGGCCTCGGGCAAGGGTGGCGTGGGCAAAAGCACCACCGCCGCCAACCTGGCCCTGGCCCTGCAGGCCGAAGGCGCCCGCGTGGGCCTGCTGGACGCCGACATCTACGGCCCCAGCGTGCCTCTGATGATGGGCGTGCCCGGCCAGCGGCCCGAAAGTGCCGATGGCAAGACCATGGAGCCCCTGATCGCCCACGGCGTGCAGGTGATGAGCATCGGCTTCCTGGTGCCAGAAGACCAGGCCATGGTCTGGCGCGGCCCCATGGCCACCGGTGCGCTGGAGCAGCTGCTGCGCCAAACGAACTGGCAGGACCTGGACTACCTCGTGGTGGACTTGCCACCGGGCACCGGCGACATCCAGCTGACCCTGGCCCAGCGCGTGCCGGTGACTGGCGCCCTCATCGTGACCACGCCGCAAGACATCGCCCTGATCGACGCCAAGAAGGCCATCAAGATGTTCGAGAAGGTGGGCGTGCCCATTCTCGGCTTGGTGGAGAACATGGCCATGTACTGCTGCCCGAACTGTGGGCACAGCGAAGCCATCTTTGGGGCTGACGGTGGCAAAACCATGGCCGCCGAGTTGGGCCTGGCCTACCTGGGCGCGCTGCCCCTGCAGCGCAGCATCCGCGAGCAAAGCGACGCCGGCACGCCGCCCGTGGTGGCCGAGCCCGAGGGCGCGGCGGCCCTGCTGTACAAAGCCCTGGCGCGCCAAAGCGCGGTGGCCGTGGGCCGCTTGGCCAAGGACTACGCGGCCAAGTTCCCGACGATCACGATTTCCAAGGCCACGTGAGCGGAGGCGCTCACAGCGCCAAGTCGCGCATGCGGCGCGGGCCGGCGTGCATCTCCAGGGCTGCCCAATGGGCGTGGCCCACACCCAGCCCGTTCAGACCCTGAAGGCCCACGAACCAGGGTGCCATGAGCCAACCGGCCCAGCCTTGCGTGGGTCGGCGGCCTTCGTACACATGACCCAAGGCTTGCAGCAGGCTGCCGGTCAGCAGCAAGGCCCAGGGCAGCGGGTCCATGCGCTCCACCAGCACCCCAGCCAGGCCCAGCCACACCATGGGCACGCCCCAGCAGTGCAGGGCGATGTTGCGGGGGTCGCGGTGTTCGCGGGCGTAGCGGATCAGGGCAAGAGAGGGTTTGGGCATGGGGGCGTCCTTCACAGGCACTACCGAAGGGTTCGGCTCATTTTGCGCCCGGCTTGAAAGAGCGGGTGCCACAATTTCTCGATGACCTTGCCGCCTGTCGTGATCCAAGCCACGCCGCTGGACCTGAACGCCGCTTTCGCCCTGCAGGCCGGGCCCGAGGTGGGCGCGGTGGCCAGTTTCTTGGGCATCGTTCGCGACGCGCCGCAGGGCGGCTTGCAAGCCCTGGAGTTGGAGCACTACCCTGGCATGACGGAGTCGGCCATCGAGCGCATGGTGGCGCAGGCCCGCGACCGATTCGGTCTGAGCCAGGCGAGTGTGTGGCACCGGGTGGGTCGCCTGATGGTGGGCGAACCCATCGTGCTGGTGCTGACCCACAGCGCGCACCGCCAAGCCGCTTTGGACGGCTGCGCCTTCCTCATCGATTACCTCAAGACCCAAGCGCCGTTCTGGAAGAAAGAGCACGGCTTGCATGGTGCCCAGTGGGTGGATGCCCGCGAGGCCGACGACGCCGCCCTGGCCCGCTGGGGCGTGGCAGCCCGGAACGCCGCATGAACCCCGCGCTGGCCGTTGCCCTGGGGGCTGCCGCCGGGGCCTTGGTGCGCTGGCAAGCGGGCGTGTGGCTCAACCCCCGCTGGGTGGGCTTACCGCTGGGCACGCTGGCGGTCAACGTCGTGGGGGGCTTTCTGATCGGGCTGGCGCTCGTGTTGCTGGACCGCCCCGACCAACAACTGTGGCGCTTGCTGCTGGTGACGGGCTTTTTGGGGGGGCTGACGACCTTCTCCGCGTTTTCTGGCGAGAGCCTTGGCCTGCTGATGCGCGGCGCCTGGGCCTGGGCTCTGGTGCACAGCCTCGCCCACGTGCTGGGGGCCTTGGGCGCTGCGGCCGCGGGGGTCTGGGTGGCGCGAAGCCTTTGACCCAGCGCAAAACGCCGCGGCCTTGAAATGCCAAGCTCGGGGCCCACTTGGGACGGAACCCAAGGAGGCTTTTCATGCGCCCTGACAAGTTCACCACCCGTTTGCAAGAGGCCCTGGCCGATGCCCAGAGCCTGGCCGTCACGCGCGGCAACCCCTACCTGGAGCCGGCGCATTTGCTGGCCGCCATGCTCGCCCAGTCCGATGGCCCCCGTGCTTTGCTGGAGCGGGCCGGCGTGCGCGCGCCCACGCTGAAAGCGGCCGTCGACGCCCAAGTGGACGCGCTGCCCGAAGTGCAGGGCAGCGACCAAGCGGTGCAGCCGGGCCGCGAGTTCATCGCCTTGCTGCAAGCCGCCGAGCGCGAAGCCAGCAAGCGCGGCGACCAGTTCATCGCCAGCGAGATGGTGCTGCTGGCCCTGGCCGACGCCAAGAGCGACTTGGCCGGTGTGGCCCGACAGCACGGACTGAACCGAGCGGCGCTGGAAGCCGCGCTGAAGGCGGTGCGCGGCGGCGAGAAGGTGGACAACCCCGAAGCCGAAGGCCAGCGCGAGGCGCTGAAAAAGTACACGCTGGACCTGACTGAGCGAGCCGCCCAGGGCAAGCTCGACCCGGTGATCGGCCGCGACGACGAGATCCGCCGCGCCATCCAAGTGCTGCAGCGCCGCAGCAAGAACAACCCCGTGCTCATCGGTGAGCCCGGCGTGGGCAAGACGGCCATCGTCGAAGGGCTGGCCCAGCGCATCGTCGCGGGCGAAGTGCCCGACAGCCTCAAGGACAAGCGCGTGCTGGTGCTGGACATGGCGGGTCTGTTGGCCGGCGCCAAGTTCCGCGGTGAGTTCGAAGAACGCCTGAAGGCCGTGCTCAAAGAGGTGACCGCCGAGGCCGGCCGCGTGATCCTCTTCATCGACGAGATTCACACCATGGTGGGCGCCGGCAAGGCCGAAGGCGCCATCGACGCCGGCAACATGCTCAAGCCCGCGCTGGCCCGTGGCGAGTTGCATTGCATCGGTGCCACCACCCTGGACGAGTACCGCAAGCACGTCGAGAAAGACGCCGCGCTGGAGCGCCGCTTCCAGAAGGTGCTGGTGGACGAGCCCAGTGTCGAAGCCACGGTGGCCATCCTGCGCGGCCTGCAAGAGAAGTACGAGGTGCACCACGGCGTCGAGATCACCGACCCGGCCATCGTGGCCGCGGCCGAGCTGAGCCACCGCTACATCACCGACCGCTTCCTGCCCGACAAGGCCATCGACCT
>NZ_JAPZSY010000012.1 GCF_027532025.1 Inhella sp.
TTCAACCATCACCGACTGATGGAACCCCTGGGCTACCTACCGCCAGCCGAGTTCGAGGCCAACTACCATCGACAACGCGCTGGTCAGGCCGCGACCGTCTGACTTAAACCAACGGGCCCCCGCGAAACCCGGGGCGGTTCAGAGATCTTGATCGTCAGTGTGACGTTGATCCTCGCCTTCTTTGGCCATTCAGCGTGGACAAAGCATGTGGAGGCCCGCAGAGACATCAAGCTGCGAGAGATCCAAGATGAGACTCAGCGAGCCACATTGCTAGCGCTGCAGACCAACTCTCAGCAGTCGACTCAACAGATGAAGATCATGGCGGACGCACTTACGTCGTACGGCCGCCTACGGGACGTTGAAGCCCTTGCTCACGATGCGCACAACGACATCCTGAGGATGGCGCGCAGCGCAGACTCGGCGAAGGTTGGAGGCATTGAGATAAGCGGTGGGGCAGCGGTTTCCCTTGTCGAAAATGCGCGGCGCAAATCAGAAGAAGTGCGCCTGGATGGCATCTACCGGATCGCAAGAGTGGATTGGTCAGGACCGACGGGTACACGTTTACGCATCTTGAATCTCTCAAGCGGAGAGGGCCTAGATGCTGACCTCCAGGACAACTTGAGTGGCGACTACAAGAAGGTCATTCAAGCCGCCGAGTGGGAGAGAAAGCCTGTTGCGCTGAGCATCAATGCCCGGCGTATCGGAGGTCAAGTTCGCGCTGCAGTTGTCGTGAAGGCCGAGGACGCACCGATACAGGCTGATCCCGCTGGTTCAGCATCCGCTTGACACTTGACTAGCCAACTTGCCTCTCCTGTCGAAAGGAGCGGCAAGGCTGGATGGATGGTCTTCAGCGCGGGGGCAAGTAGCGCCCCAACTCGTTCTTCGCGATGGTCACGCGGTGCACCTCGTCCGGCCCGTCGGCCAGGCGCAGCGTGCGCGCGCCGCCGTAGAACTCGGCCAGGGGCGTGACGTCGCTGACGCCCGTGCCGCCGTGGGCTTGGATGGCCCAGTCGATGACCTGGCAGGCGACGTTGGGCGCCACGACCTTGATCATGGCGATCTCGTTCTTGGCCACCTTGTTGCCCACGGTGTCCATCATCCACGCGGCCTTGAGCGTGAGCAATCTGGCTTGCTCGATCATCAAGCGGCTTTGCGCCACGCGTTCGTGCCACACGCCTTGGGTGGCCAGGGGCTTTCCGAAGGCGACGCGGCTGCTCAGGCGCTCGCACATCAGGCGCAGCGCGCGTTCGCTCATGCCGATGAGGCGCATGCAGTGGTGGATGCGGCCGGGGCCGAGGCGGCCTTGGGCGATCTCGAAGCCGCGGCCTTCGCCCAGCAGCATGTTGGCGGCGGGCACGCGCACTCCTGAGAAGCGCATTTCGCAGTGGCCGTGCGGCGCATCGTCCTGGCCGAAGACGGGCAGCGGGCGCACCACCTCGACGCCCGGGGTGTCGGCCGGCACGAGGATCATGGACTGGCGCTCGTGCTTGGGCGCCTCGGGGTTGCTTTGGCCCATGACGATGTAGATGGCGCAGCGCGGGTCGCCGGCGCCGCTGATCCACCACTTGCGGCCGTTGATGACGTAGTCGTCACCGTCGCGCTCGATGCGCGTGGCGATGTTGGTGGCGTCGCTGCTGGCCACGTCGGGCTCGGTCATGGCGAAGGCGCTGCGGATGCTGCCGGCCAGCAGGGGCTTCAACCAACGCTCTTGCTGGGCGGGCGTGCCGTAGCGGGCCAGCACTTCCATGTTGCCGGTGTCGGGCGCGCTGCAGTTGAAGACCTCGCTGGCCCACAGCACGTGGCCCATGCGCTCGGCCAGGGGGGCGTACTCGGCGTTGGTGAGGCCCGCGCCGAGTGAGCGGGCGCCGCCGGGCCGCCCCAAGGCGCCCACGCCCCCTTGGGGGGCCGGACCCGTACTCGGGGCCCCGGGGGCCTCATCCGGCAGGAAGAGGTTCCACAGGCCTTCGGCCTGGGCTTCCTTCTTCAGCGTCTCGATGGTTTGCAGCGGCGTCCAGCGCTTGCCCGCCAAGGTGTTGGCGGCCAGCTCGTCGCGGGCGGCTTGCTCTTGGGGCTCGATGCGTTCGCGCATGAAGGCGTCCACACGGGCCAGCAGGGCGTTGCCCTTGTCAGTCATTCCAAAGTTCACGGCGCGATTCCTTGTTGGGCGAGGTGCCAGCCGAGTTGCGCCACCTGCGGCGCCAGCGCGCCTTGGGCCACGGCCTGCTGGCTGCTGGCGATGCCTTGCGCGGCCCGGGCGGCCACGCCTTGCATGATGGCCGCGAGGCGGAAGAGGTTGTAGGCGAAGTAGAAGTTCCAGCGCTGGCCCACCTGCAAGCCCGTGCGGGCCTCGTAGCGGGCGCAGTAGTCGCGCAGGGCGGGGATGCCTTGGGCCGCCAAGTCCACGCCGGCCAGCCCCCGCATGGGGCCCGGCGGGGCCACCCAGGCCAGCGCGTGGTAGGCGAAGTCGGCCAGGGGGTCGCCCAGGGTGGACAGCTCCCAGTCGAGCACGCCGATGACTGAGGTTGCCACGTTCGCTTGGTCGCGCGTCCACACCAGGTTGTCCAGCCGGTAGTCGCCGTGCACCAGGCGCGTGAGCACGGTGTCGGGCGCCGGGGCATTGGCGGGCAGCCACTCGATGAGGCGCTCCATCGCGTCGATGGCCGGGGCGTGCGCGCAGCTGGCGCGGTATTGCTTGGTCCAGCGGCCGAGCTGGCGGTCGTAGTAGTTGCCGGGGGCGCCGTAGTCGCGCAAGCCCGCGGCGTCGAGGTCCACCGTGTGGATGGCGGCGATGGTCGCGTTCATGGCGTCGAAGATCGCGCCGCGCTGTTCGGGCGTGTGGGCTTTCAGGCGCGGGTCCCAGTGCACCTCGCCGTCCAGGTAGTCCATCACGTAGAAGGCGCGGCCCAACAGGGCTTCGTCTTCGCACAGCGCGTGCACGCGGGGCACGGGCACGGCGCTGCCGGCCAGGGCCGTCATCACGCGGGCTTCGCGCTCGATGGCGTGGGCCGTGGGCAGCAGCTGGGCCACGGGGCCGGGCTTGCAGCGCATCACGTAGGCCTTAGGCGGCGTGATGAGCTGGAAGGTGGGGTTGCTTTGGCCGCCGTTGAAACGGGCCACCGTCAACGGCCCTTGGAACCCGGCCACGTGGGCCTGCAGCCAAGCCTCGAGGGCCGGGACGTTCAACCAGGGCGTGTCGTCGGCCGCGCGGGTGCCGGCAAAGGAACTCATCGGGGGTCTCCTCGTTCGAGCCGCTGATCATCGCGCGGCCCATGGCCACAATCTGTCCCCCAGGCGACAACCTGGGAACGACCCTGCCCTGGGCCCTCTACTGCGCCATGACCGACGACCCCACGCTCGACCCCTTGCCCATCCTGCGCCGCCACCCCTGGTTCGCACAGTTGCCGGAGGCTTTGCAGCAGGCCGTGGTCGCACGCTCGCGGCCCATGCGTCTGGCGCATGGGCAACTGCTGTTCCGCCGGCGCGACCCGGCCGACGCTTGGTACGGCATCTTGCAAGGCGCCATCCGCATCGGCGCGGCCTCGGCCGAGGGGCGCGAACTGACGCTGACCTACCTGGAGCCGGGCGCCTGGTTCGGCGAGATTTCGCTGTTCGACGGCGAGCCGCGCACGCACGACGGCCAGGCCCAGGGCGACACCGTGCTGCTGCGCGTGGCCCGGGCCGAGTTCGAGGCCCTGCTGGCCGAGCACCCGGCGCTGGCGCGCGCGCTGCTGCAGCTGCAAAGCCAGCGCCTGCGCATGATGTTTGGACTGATTGAGGCGGCCAGCCTGCTGCCCCTGCCGCAGCGCTTGGCGCAACAGCTGCTGAGCTTGGCCGACACCTACGGCGAGCCCGGCCCGCAGCCGGGCACGGTGCGCATCGCGCTGCGCCTGCCGCAAGACGCGCTGGGCCAGTTGCTGGGCACCAGCCGGCAGCGCATCAACCAGGCGCTGAAGGCCTGGGAGCGCGACGGCTGGCTGCAGCAGCGCTACGGCGAGATCGTGTTGCTGCGCCTGGACGCGCTGCGCGCCGAGGCCGGCGGCTGAACCGGCCCGGCTGGTCGGCGATCACTCGCCGACGAGTTGCACCGCGTCGACTTCTTTGTAGCCCGAGCTGACCGCGTTGGCGAAGGTCAAACGCACGCCCACGATGGGCTTGTCGGTCTTGGGGAAGGTGTGCACCACCCAAGTCCGCGGGCCGCGCTCGTCGAGCTTGAAATCGCTGATGCCGCTCCACACGGCTTGCAGCCCACCGGCCTCGTCCACCAGCTCGACCTTGGTGATCGCCTTGACGGCGTGGTTGTTGGTCAGCACCGCCCGCACTTCGGTGGCGCGCACCGGCTTGGCGTAGCGGGTTTCGAGCCAGTCCAGGCCCATGTCTTGGCTTTGCTGGGACCACTCGTCGTGGTCAGGGGCGCCCACCGCCTTCCAAGCCTGGCCCTTGGTGGGATCTGCCTTCACGGCCTCGGGTTTGTCGCCGAAGCCGCTGCTGGCTTGTGCGCTCGTGGCCCATTGGGCCAGGCTGTCGCTGAGGTAGCGCTGCTCCATGTTGGCGTAGTCCAGCTTGGCTTGCAGTTGCGCCCGCTTGCGCTCCTCCTCGGTGGGTTCAGCGCTCACGGCCGGGCTCGGCGCCTGAGTCGGCGTGGCGGCGGGGGTCGGGGTCGCCGCGCCAGATGGAGGGGCGGGCTCCTTTTTGTTGCAGGCGGCCAGCACCACGACAACGGACAACAAGGCAACAACGAGGGTTCGCATGGGCATCAGGAAGGAGGGAAGGAAAAAACGGGCGCGAGCGTAAGCGCTGCCGACGGCTTCAAGCCGGGCACGCAGCCCTCAAACAAGGGCGTCCGTTGCGATTGGTAACAAGCGCCGCGCGGCGGTTCAGGCCAGCGCCAGGCCGGCCATGGCGCCCGCCGCCAGCAGCTGCGCCACCAGCGCGCCAGTGACCCAGCGCCCGTAGGCAGCCCCGCCCGCCGTGAAGGCCACGACGCTGCGCGTCAGGCCGTTGGCGCCCAGGGCGAGCAGCAGGCCGAGGATGAGGATGGAGGCCTGGATCCGGCCCTCGTGCGCCAAGCCAGCCAGGGACGGCAGGGCGGCGTGGGCGTCGGCCAAGCCCGCCAAGGCCGCGCCGCCCAAGGCACCGAGGTTGCCCATGGCATGCTGGGCCGCGCTGACGGCCACCGTGACGCCCGTGAGCAGGGCGGCGAGCAGCAAGGCCTCGCGCGGCCGCAGCGGACGGCGGCCAGCCGGCGCCGCCTCGGGCAGCTGGGCGGGCGCCAGCCACCAGCCCCAGGTCAGCGCCAGCAGCAGACCCGCCAAGGCCACCGGCGTCCAAGCGCGGGCGCCCTCGGGCGCCAGGGGCCACAGCATCAGCAAGGTTTGCAGCCAGGTGGCGGCGGTGGACATGACCGCCGCCGCCGCGTGGGCCCGCACATCGCCGCCATGACGCCGCGCCTGCGCCCCCAGCGCCGCCACCGTGGCCGTGCTGGACACCAGCCCCCCCAGGAGGCCCGAGGCGAGCCAGCCGGCGCGCGACCCCAACAGGCGCAAGGCCACGTGCGCCAGCCCCTGCAGCGTCAACAGCACCAGCACCAGCCCGCCCAGCTGCCGGGCGCTGACCCCGCCGAGCCAGGCGAGCGGCTGCGCGGGCAACAAGGGCATGACCAGCAAGGCAATGGCGCCCAGCAGCAGCAGGTCGTGCAGCTCCTCTTCGCGCAAGACGCTGCGGGCGAAGTGGTGCAGCCGGGTGCGCAGCGCCAACAGGCCGGTGAGCACCAGCGCCGCCACGGCGGCGCCCATGGGCCGATCCAAAGCCAGAGCACCGATGAGGTAGGTGGCCAGCAGGGCCAGTTCGGTGGTCAGGCCCGGGTCCTGCTGGCGTTGCCGCCACAAGGTGGCGGTTAGCACGGCCGCCACGGCCAGCAACCCGGCGGCCACCAGCCAGGGCTCGGCCAGCCAGGCGGCCAGCACGCCCGCCATCGCGGCCACGGTGAAGGTGCGCAGGCCCGCCACGTCGCGGTCGGGGCCCTCGCCCTTGCGACGCTCGCGCTCCAGCCCCACCAGCAGGCCGCAGCCCAGGGCCACGGCCAAGCCAACGAGGGGCAGGCCTTCCAGCGTCATCAAGCGTCGAAAAAGTAGGCCTTGGCGATCAAGCCGTCGCGCACCTCGTACACGGCCGCCACCTCGAAGGGCTCGGGCCGCACGCCGTGCACGCGCTCGTGGTCGAACACCTTGCTACCGACCACCAAGCGGCCCAGCAACTCGGCGTGCAGCGCCGGCAGGTTGAAGCGGTTCGCCGCGTAGTGCGCGGCCAGCGCGACCTTGCCTTGGATCGAGGGCTCGGCCGCGGGCGGCCGGTACAGCGCGATGTCCTCGCTGTAGCAGGCGATGAAGCGCGCCAGGTCGCGGGCGTTGTAGGCGTCGAGTTGTTCTTGGGCGAGTTGTTCGGGCGTCATGGCCCGAGGATAACGATCACCCGACTCGGCAGACCTTCAACATGTTCGTGCCGCCCGGGTAGCCCATGGGCTCGCCGCAGGTGATGGCGTAGGTGTCGCCCGGCATGAGCACGCCGCGGTCGACCAGTAGCTTCTCGGCCGCCAGCAGCGCCGTGTCGCGATCTTCGAACTTGGGCATGAGCAGCGGGTAGACGTTGCGGTACAGCGCCATCTTGCGCTGGCTGATGGGCTGCGTGGTCAGCGCAAAGATGGGCACCTTGATGCGGTGGCGGCTCATCCACAGCGCGGTGCTGCCCGACTCGGTCAGCGCCAGGATGGCCTTGCAGCCCAGGTGGTGCGCGGTGAACAGCGCGCCCATGGCGATGGACTGGTCGATGCGGGCGAAGCGGCGGTCGGCGAAGTCGGTCTCGATGCTGACGTACTCGGCGCGCTCGGCCTCGAGGGCGATGGCGGCCATCTGCTCGACGGTTTCGACCGGGAACTTGCCGGCCGCGGTTTCGGCGCTGAGCATCACGGCGTCGGTGCCGTCCAGCACGGCGTTGGCCACGTCGCTGACCTCGGCGCGCGTGGGCACCGGGTTGACGATCATGGACTCCATCATCTGCGTGGCGGTGATGGTCAGCTTGTCCATGTCGGCCGCCATCTTGATCATGCGCTTTTGCAGCGCGGGCACGGCGGCGTTGCCCACCTCCACGGCCAAGTCACCGCGGGCGACCATGATGCCGTCGCTGGCCTTCAAGATGGCTTCCAGCTGCGGAATGGCTTCGCTGCGCTCGATTTTGGCGATCAGCGCCGCCTTGTGGCGATAGGGCTCGCCGGCCACGTTGGCCAGTTGGCGGGCCAGCTCCATGTCGGTGGCGTTCTTGGGGAAGCTGACGGCCAGGTACTCGCACTGGAAGGACATCGCGGTCTTGATGTCCTCCATGTCTTTGCCGGTCAGCGCCGGGGCCGTGAGGCCGCCGCCTTGCTTGTTGATGCCCTTGTTGTTGCTGAGCTCGCCACCCATCTTCACCGTGGTGTGCACGGCGGCGCCGCGCACCGCGTCCACCGTCAGCACCAGCAGGCCGTCGTTCAGCAGCAGGGTGTCGCCGGGCTTCACGTCGCGCGGCAGCTCTTTGTAGTCCAGGCCCACGGCGTTGACATCACCCGGCTCGGTGCGCTCGGCGTCCAGGACGAAGGGGGCGCCGTTCTCCAGCATGACCTTGCCTTCGGCGAACTTGCCGACGCGGATCTTGGGGCCCTGCAGGTCGGCCATGATGGCCACTTCTTTGCCCACGCGGCGCGCAGCCTCGCGCACCATGGTGGCGCGGTCGATGTGGTCCTGCGCTTTGCCGTGGCTGAAGTTCAGGCGCACGACGTCAACGCCGGCGCGGATCAGGCGCTCCAGCATCTCGGGGGTGTTGGAGGCGGGGCCCAGGGTGGCGACGATCTTGGTGGCGCGGGTCATGACGATGTAACTCGGTTACGCAGTCTTGCGATTATGCGATTACATGCGCCGGCCGTGTGCACGGTCTGGGGCCGCGATCAGCGCTCCAGCGGCAAGGGGCTGTTTTTGAGGCAGCGCAGCACGAAGCTGGACTTGCTGTGGCGGATGCCCGGAATCCGGTAGAGCCGCTCGCGCAACAGGCGCTCGTAGTCCTGGGTGTCGCGCACGGCGATGCGGATGAGGTAGTCGTAGTCGCCCGACACCAGATAGGCCTCGAGCACCTCCGGGATCTCGGCCAGCGCGCGGCCGAAGGCGAACAAGGTGTCGTCGGAGTGGCTGTCCAGGGTGAGTTGGACGATCACCGTGTCGCCCAGGCCCAAGCGGCCCGCATTCAGGCGCACCGTGTAGCCCTCGATCACGCCGTCGGCCTCCAGCCGCTTGACCCGCGCCCAGCAGGGCGAGGCCGACAACCCCACCGCCTTGCCCAACTCGGCCAAGCTCAGTCGCGAATCGCGTTGCAGCTCGCGCAGGATGGCGCGATCGAAAGCATCCAGGGTTTTCATGCTGATTGGTTTCGTTTTTGAAGATGAATGTTCTGCATTCAATCGACAAACGCAGCAAAACGGAAGCCTTTTCCGCGTCTTTTTCGGCAAATTCTTGCCATGAACATCGATCTTTGCACCGGCCGACTCCCCCCATCCGACGCCCCCGCCACCACGGGGGCCGAGTGCCTGATTCGGGGCTTGGTGGCCCTCGGGGTGGACACCGTGTTCGGCTACCCCGGCGGGGCGGTGCTGCCCATTTACGACGCGCTGTTCGGGGAGCCGCGGCTGCGCCACGTGCTGGTGCGCCACGAACAGGCCGCCGTCCACGCCGCCGAAGGCTACGCGCGCAGCACCGGGCACCTGGGCGTGGTGCTCGTCACCTCCGGCCCAGGGGTGGCCAACACCGTCTCTGGCCTGCTGGACGCGCAATCCGACTCGCTGCCGGTGCTGTGCATCAGCGGCCAGGTGGCGCGGGCTGCCATCGGCACGCAAGCGTTCCAGGAATGCGATGCCCTGTCGATCACTCGCTCGGTGACCAAGTGGCAGGCGCAAGCGCGGGAGGCCGCGCACATCCCAGCGCTGCTGCACCAAGCCGTCGCGGCGGCCTGCAGCGGCCGCCCAGGTCCGGTGCTGCTGGACATCCCCAAGGACGTGCTGGCCGAGGCCTGCCACGCCGCCGCCGTGCCTGCTCCCACACCGCAACCGCCGCCCGCCGCCGCGGTGGACGAAGCGCTCGCCGCCGCGGTGGTCGACGCCCTGGCCTGCGCCGAGCGCCCGGTGTTCTATGGCGGCGGCGGTTTGGTGCAGGCGGGCGAGGCGGCTTGCGCCGACTTTGCGGCCCTCGTCAACGACAGCGGTGCGCCCTGCACCCTGACCCTGCAGGGCCTGGGCGCCCTGCCGGCCAGCAACCCGGCATGGCTGGGCATGCTGGGCATGCACGGCACGCTGGAAGCCAACATGGCCATGCACGAGGCCGACCTGGTGCTGGCGCTGGGCAGCCGGTTTGACGACCGGGTGACCGGCCGCTTGGGCGACTTTTGTCCACGGGCGCGCTTCGTGCACCTGAGCATCGACCCGCTCAACATCGGCCGGGTCGTGCGGGCCGACTTTCCGCTCGTGGGCCCGGCCGATGCCTGGCTGCAGGCCCTGCGCCGCGCCTGGCACCAGCGCCCGGCGCTGGCGGCCGATCGCCTCGCGCCCTGGTGGGCACGCATCGAGACCTGGCGGCAGCGCCGCTCGCTGGCTTTCGCGGAACGCCGCCCGCACATCGCCCCGCAGGCGCTCATGCAAACCCTGGACCGTCACCTGCGCGGGCGCGACGCCATCGTCAGCACCGACGTCGGCCAGCACCAGATGTGGGCCGCGCAGCACTTGGGTTTCGAAAAGCCACGGCGCTTTCTGACCTCGGGCGGCGCCGGCACCATGGGCTTCGGCCTGCCAGCGGCCATCGGGGCGCAAATCGCCCACCCCGGGCGGCTCGTGGTCTGCGTCAGCGGCGACGCTTCCTTCTTGATGAACCTGCAAGAGATGTCAACCGCCGTGCAGCACGGCTGCCCCGTGAAGGTCGTGCTGGTCAACAACGGGCGCATGGGCATGGTGCGCCAGTGGCAAGCGCTGCACCACGGCGGCCGCTACAGCCACAGCTACACCGAGGCCCTGCCTGACTTCGTGGCCCTGGCACAGAGCTTCGGCTGGCAAGCCCGGCGCCTGACGCAGCACGACGAACTCGAGGCCGGCGTGCTCGAAGCACTCAACCAACCGGGCCCCGTCCTGCTCGACGTGGAGGTGCTCGCCGAAGAGAACTGCTACCCCATGATGCCGGCCGGCGCCGGCCAGCACGAGTTGCTGCTGGCCCCCTGATCAACAGGCCGCAGCCCCTCTTCACTCGCGCCACCGGAAGCGCCACACCGCCACCGCCGCGAACAGCAAGGCAAAGCCCAGTTGCACCGCGCTGGGCCACAGCGCCGCGTCCAGGCCCAGGCCGCGCCACGTCATGGCATCGATGCCGTCCACCGCCCAGCGGGTGGGCACGAACAGGCTCACCGTCTGCAACCATTCGGGAAAGACGAACGAGGGCACCCAAGCGCCGCCCAGCATCACCATCAACAAGGTGGCCACGATGGCCAAGCTGCGCGTGGCCTCGGGCGTGCGGCCCAAGGCGGCCACCATCAGGCCGAAGCTGGCCGTCATGGCCGAGAACGCGACCAAGACAGCGGCCAGCCCCAGCCAACTGCCGTGCACGCGCACCCCGAACACGGCCATGCCCACGCCCAAGATGGCGGCGAACAGCCCCAAGGCGATGAGCGCGGCGCTGGCCATGCGGCTGCCCAGCAAGGTCGCACGGCTCAGCGGCGCGGCGCGCAAACGCTTCCACAGGTCTTGGCGGCGCAGCAGCAACAGGCCCACGCCGATCTCCACGCCCAGCATCAGGATGAACTGCACCCCCATGCCGCCAAACGAGTGGGCGTAAGCGTTGTAGCCCTGGGCTGGCCCCGTGCCCGCGGTGGCCTCCACCTTGCGCAGCACGAAGGGCTGACTGAGCCCACCCACGCCCGTCCCAGCAGCGGAAGCGGCAGGTGCTTGCGACTGGACCTTTTCGATGCTGCGGAACATCTCCGCCAAGTCCTGTCGCTGCTGCGGTGGCAGGCCTTCGGCGGTCTCCGCCTCCTGGCGGAGCGCGCGAAAAGTGGCGCCCGACGGTGACATGGCGTCTCGCCCCACGACCTGCATGACCGCCTGCGACAAGAGCCCCTCGACCATGGGCAGCACCACGGCCTGAGAAGGGTCGTGCGTGACCACGATCTCGGGTCGGGGGCCCGCCCCAAAAAGCGCTCGCCCGGCTTGTGCGCCAAAACCCGAGGGCAGGGTGACAGCCGCGCGCAGCTTGCCCTTGCGCACCCAGTCCGCCGCCGAGTCGGCAGGCAAGATCTGAACATCCAAACTGGCGTTGGCCCGCAGGGCCTCCAGCACTTGGGTGCTGCCAGGGCTGCCATCCAGGTCGGTGACCGCCACGGGGATGCGCGAGGGCTTGCCCGCACTGCCGCTGCCGCCGAACAGGGAACCAAAGAAGGCGGCGATCAGCACCGGCGCCAGCAGGTTGAGCAAGAGCGCACGGCGATCCTGCAAGAACAGGCGCAGGTCCTTGCGCACCAGGGCGAAGAAGGCGGGGCTCATGCCGACGCTCCATCGCGCAGGGTGCGCCCGGTGAGGTGCAGGAACACGTCCTCAAGCGAGGCGCGTCCGCTGCTCAGATGCTTCACGCGCCGCCCCTGGGCGGCCAGGGCCTGCAAGACCGCCGGCGCGACCTCGAGGTCGTCCACCCCCAGCACCAAGCGCGCATCGAAGGCCTGCACGCGTTTGACCCCCGGCAGGGCCGACAAGGGCGGCAGCGCGGGAGGCCCGTCCAGGTCGATTTGCAATTGCTGCGCCGCCGGCAACTGCGCCAGCAACTGCGTCAGGGTGCCCTGGGCCACCACGCGCCCGTGGTCGACGATGACGATGGCGTCGGCCAGGCGCTCGGCCTCTTCCATGTAATGCGTGGTGTAGAGCAGGGCCTTGCCCTCGCGCTTGAGGCCTTCCAGCGTGTCGAAGATGGCGTTGCGGCTTTGCGGGTCCACGCCGGCGGTGGGCTCGTCCAGCAGCAGCACCTCGGGGCCGTGCACCAGCGCGCAGGCGATGTTGAGCCGGCGCTTCATGCCGCCGCTGAAGGTCAAGGGCTTGTCGCCGGCGCGGTCCAGCAGGCCCACGCGGGCCAGCACCTCGGCGGCACGTTCGCGCTGCTGCGCGCGGCTCAGGCCGTACAGCGCGCCGAACAGCTCGACGTTGGCCTGCGCGGGCAGGTCCTCGAAGAGGGCGATTTCTTGCGGCACCAGGCCGATGCGGCGCTGGTAGGCGTTGCGGTCTTGCGCCAGGGTGTGGCCGCCGATGGCCACGCTGCCGGCGTCGGGTGCGGTGAGACCACACACCATGCCGATGGTGGTGGACTTGCCGGCGCCGTTGGGGCCCAGCAAGGCCAGCAACTGGCCGGGGGCCAAGGACAGCGAGACGCCGTCGACGGCGACGCGGCTGCCGTAGGTTTTGCGCAGGTGCTGCGCTTCAAGACCGAGGCTCATGGGGGCTCCTGGAGGGGATGGCGCGCATCTTCTCCGCCCCCCCGGCCTGAACCATCCCCCTGGCGACGGATGGCGCGCGCGCGGCGCCAATCGACGGCCGCGCGGCGCCAGCAGCGTCAGCCCGCCGCGCGCTTCGCCAGGATCTCGAAGGCCGGCAGGGTCTTGCCTTCCAGCACTTCCAAGAAGGCGCCGCCGCCGGTGCTGATGTAGCTGACCTGGTCGGCGATGCCGTACTTGGCGATGGCCGCCAGGGTGTCGCCGCCGCCCGCGATGGAGAAGGCGCTGCTGGACGCGATGGCGCGGGCCAGGGTTTCGGTTCCGTGCGAGAAGGCCTCGAACTCGAACACACCCACCGGGCCGTTCCAGACGATGGTGCCAGCGGCCTTGAGCTGCTCGGCCAGCATCGCGGCCGTCTTGGGGCCGATGTCCAGGATCAGGTCGTCGTCGGCCACCTCGTCGGCCGCCTTGACGGTCGCCGGCGCGTCGGCGGCAAAGGCCTTGGCGGTCACCACGTCCACGGGGATGGGCACCGCAGCGCCACGGGCCTTCATGGCCTCGATCACGGCACGGGCCTCGCCCAACAGGTCGGGTTCGGCCAGGCTCTTGCCGATCTTCAAGCCTGCGGCCAGCATGAAGGTGTTGGCGATGCCGCCGCCCACGATGAGCCCGTCCACCTTGGACGAGAGGGCCTGCAGGATGGTGAGCTTGGTGCTGACCTTGCTGCCGGCCACGATGGCCACCAGCGGGCGCGCCGGTTGGGCCAGGGCCTTGGAAATGGCGTCGATCTCGGCCGCCAGCAGCGGGCCGGCGCAAGCGATGGGCGCGTACTGGGCGATGCCGTAGGTCGTGCCCTCGGCGCGGTGCGCGGTGCCGAAGGCGTCGTGCACAAAGATGTCGCACAGCGCGGCCAGCTTGCGGGCCAGCTCGTCGTTGTTCTTCTTCTCGCCCTTGTTCAGGCGGCAGTTTTCCAGCAGCACCAGCTCGCCCGGGGCCACGTCCACGCCGTCCACCCAGTCGGCCACCAAGCGCACGGGGCGGCCCAGCAACTCGGCCATGCGCTCGGCCACGGGGGCCAGCGAGTCCTCGGGCTTGAACTCGCCCTCGGTGGGACGGCCCAGGTGCGAGGTGACCATCACGGCGGCGCCGGCGTCCAGCGCCATGCGAATGGCGGGCAGCGAGGCGCGGATGCGGGTGTCTTCGGTGATGGCACCGCTGTCGTCTTGCGGCACGTTGAGGTCGGCGCGGATGAAGACGCGCTTGCCTTGGGCAGCGCCTTGCGCAACGAGATCGGCGAAACGGATGACGTTCATGGTCGTTTGAGGGAGTGAAGAAAAAAAAGGGTTACCAACCGAAGCCGAGCTTGAGCACCAGCAGGGCGGCCATGCCGCAGACGATGGTGGCCAGGATGCTGCGGCGCCAAAAGTAGGCCAGCGTGGCCACCACGGCGGCGGGCCAGCGGGGGTCTTGCCAGGTGTCGATGAGCTGCCCTTGCGTCATGAACACCTCGGGGGCCACCACGGCCACCAGCGCGGCCAGGGGCGCCACCTTGAGCGCCTCGCGCGCCCAGTGCGGCATGGGCCAGGGGCGCTGACTGAGCATGAAGAAGTTGCGGGCCAACACGGTCATGCCCGCCAGGCCGGCAATGACGAGCCACACCTCGGCCTCCGTCATGCCCGACCCTCCCGCGCGTCCAGCCACCAACCCAGGGCGCCGGCCACCACGATGGCGGCCACGATGTGCAGCTTGAAGGGCAGCGCGTAGGCTGCGATGGACACCGCGCCGGCCACCCCGGCCACGGCCCACAGCACGCGCTCGTTGAGCAACGAATAGGCCATGCCCAAGAGCGCCAACACGCCCGCAAAGCCCAGCCCCCAGGCGGTGGGAATGCGCTCGGCCAGCAGGATGCCGGTGACGGAGGCGGTCTGCCACGCCGTCCAGTTCACCGACACGCTGCCCCAAAAGTAAGCCTCTTGGCCCGGGCCCGGCTGCGGGTCGGGGAAACGTTTGACGAAATTGACGAAGTTCAGGTCGCCGGCCAAGTAGCCGATGGCCCAGCGGCGCGGGCGCGGCAGGTGGCCGAAGTAGTGGCGCCACTGCGCGCTGAAGATGACGAAGCGCAGGTTCACGCAAAACGCGGTGCCCAACAACACCCACAGGGGCGCACCAGCGGCGATGAGCGGCAGGCTGGCCAGTTGCGCGCTGCCGGCGAACACCAGCAGGGTCATGCCCAGGCACTGGGCCAGCGTCAGCCCGCTCTTGACCATGGCCACCCCGGTGACCAAGCCCCACGCCGCAATGCCCAGCGCCGGGCCGACCATCTCGCGGGCGCCGCGCTGGAATTCCGGGTGACGGTAGAGGGGGGTGGGGGTGGATGCGTTCAAGGCCCACCATTGTGGCGGGCCCGGGTTTCACCCGAGTACCGGCGGCCTCAGAACTTGCGGACGGTGCCGGCGCCAGCGATGCTGCTGGTCAGTTCGGCATCGCCGCGGTAGCGCACATCGCCACTGCCGGCGATGCTCACCTTCAGCTTGCGGTTGGCCTGCACCGCCGCGTCCCCGCTGCCCGAGATGCTGACCTTGACCTCATCGGCCACGAAGTCGGCCAACTGGACATCGCCACTGCCAGTGATGGACACACCCAGTTCGGCGCTGCGCCCGTCGGCCACCACGTCACCGCTGCCCGTCACGTTGATGCTGAGCTTGTCGGCCTGCAACTGGCTGGCCTTGACGTTGCCGCTGCCCGTCACGCTCAGGTCCAGCACGCCCGCCTTCATGGGGCCCAACTGCGCCTGGCCCGAACCCGCCAGCACCACCGCTCTCAGGGTGGGCAGGTCGATTTCCACCTTCAACGCTTGGCTGGACTTCAACTGGTAGCCGCGCTTCACGCCCACCTCCAGCACCTTGCCTTTGTTCCCGTCGACAACGCGGGTCTCGACGTAGGACAGCAGGTTGCCATCGCCCTCCAAGGACACCCGGTGCGCGGGCTGCTGGCGCAGCACCACCTGGAAGGGGCCCGCCACGCGCACCGCTTCGAAGCCGCTCGCATCGCGCGCCTCGCGCGCCGAGGTGCCACTGCCTTTGACACTTTCTCCGGCTCCCCATTGGAAGGAAAGCGGCAGGGCTGCCGCGCTGAAGGTGAGGGCCACGGCAGCGGCGCCGGTGAGCAGGGTGCGGCGAAGGAACTGTGATGGCATGTCGAAACTCCGGGTGGGGATGCGATGCACGCATGCTGCCCAGTTGGAGCCCGCGCATCAGCCGCGCTGCGACGAACTGCGGTTCACGGCGCCCCAAGCGCACCGAAGCGGGGCCGAATGGCCCCGGCCCGCGGTCACTCGCTGGCGGCCTTCTTCTTGGCGGGCGCCGGCGCGTCGTCTTCGGCCGCGTCTTCCTTCTTGGGCTTCTTGCCCTCCGCCCGAGGCAGCACGGGCGCCACCCCCTCGAGCTTGTTCTCGCGCATGTACTCGTCCATCTCGCGCCAACCGGTGTACACCGCCGACTTGAGGGCCTTGGGGTTCAGGGTGTAGCAGTCCTCGATGGCGCGCATGGCGTGGCGGCAGGCGCTGCCGATGGCCTTGCCCTCGGCCTCCTTCGCCGCCGCTTCCTTGGCCGGATCGGGGATCCCCAGCATTTCGCAACCGGCCAGCAAAACACCCAACGCCAAAGCGCTGAGCAGGGGCAAGACGGAGCGGGGCGGCGTCATGGTGTCAATGTCGGCGGGCATCGGCCTGGGCTTGAGCGAGAACAACGCCTGCTTTGCCGGTCAATTCAGGCGCCCCGGGCCAGAGCCCGGAGGCGCGCCACGCGCTCTTCGGTGCTCGGGTGCGTGCTGAACAGCCCGCGCAAACCGCCGCCCGAGAGCGGGTTCATGATCATCATTTGCGCCGTTTCCGGGTGCGCCTCGACAGCCGCCATCGGGATGCCCCGCGCATGATGGTGGATCTTTTCCAACGCACTGGCCAGCGCCGCCGGATCGCCAGCGATCTCGGCGCCGCCGCGGTCGGCCTCGAACTCCCGCGCGCGGCTGATGGCCATTTGGATCAAGCTGGCCGCCAGCGGCGCCAGGATCATGACCGCGATCGACGCGATGGGGTTGACCGGACGCCCCTCGCTGTCTCGCCCGCCGAACAGCATGGCGAAGTTGGCCAAGGCCGAGATGGCGCCGGCCATGGTGGCGCTGATGGTGCTGATCAGGATGTCGCGGTGTTTGACATGCGCCAATTCGTGCGCCATCACGCCGCGCAATTCGCGCTCGCTGAGCAAGCGCATCAGCCCCGTCGTCGCGGCCACGGCGGCGTGCTGCGGGCTCCGGCCGGTGGCAAATGCGTTCGGTGCGGCCTCGTCGATCAGATAGACACGCGGCATCGGCAGGTTCGCGCGCTGGGCCAATTCCGCCACCATCGCGTAGAAGCGCGGCGCCGACTGGGCATCCACCTCCTGGGCGTTGACCATCTTCAGCACCAACTTGTCGGAGAACCAATAGCTGAAGAAGTTCATCGCCAAAGCGAACAGCAGCGCCAGGGTCATGCCCTGCTGGCCGCCCAGCAGTCGCCCCACGACCATGAACAGCGCCGTGATGGCCGCCATCAGCACAGCGGTTTTCAACATATTGAACACGTCGTCCTCCTTGCAGGGCCCCGGCGGGTGAGATGGGTACCGCCCGGCCTCATTTCAAGCCCAACGGCTTCCCACGGGCAGGCCCAAGGGCTTGAGCACGGCCGAGGCGGGACCCCGCTTTCCGCCCGGGCGCTGCGCCTGCGTCAGCACCAAGCTGCCCTCGCCACAAGCCAGTTCCGGGCCGTCGGCGTGCCAGGCCAGCACGGTCCCCGGCAGGCCCTGCCCCGAGCCCAAGCGGGCGCGCCAAACCTTGACGGGTTCGCCAGCCAAGGGTGCGGAGCCACCGGGGAAGGGATCGAAAGCCCGCAGCCGACGCTCGATGACCGCGGCGGGCTGCGTCCAATCCACCTGCCCCTCGGCCTTGTCGATCTTGGC
The DNA here is from genome assembly GCF_027532025.1 of Inhella sp. Lineage (GTDB taxonomy): Bacteria > Pseudomonadota > Gammaproteobacteria > Burkholderiales > Burkholderiaceae_C > Inhella. The sequence continues at coordinate 17,520 of NZ_JAPZSY010000012.1, forward strand.
GGCGTAGGTCACGCCCGCCTCGGGTTGCGCCGTGGGCACCAAAGCATCCAGGCGCGCCAGGGCCTCGACGATCAACCGGGCCCCTTGAGCCGCCAGGCGGTCGTGCAAGGTGGCGGTGGTCTCGTCGGGCGCCAGGGCGAACGCCTCTTGCAGCAACATGGCGCCGGTGTCCAGGCCGGCATCCATCTGCATGATGGTGTTCCCGGTGTCACGGTCGCCCGCCTCGATGCAGCGCTGAATGGGGGCTGCGCCCCGCCAGCGGGGCAGCAGGCTGGCATGGATGTTCAGGCAGCCCCGTGGCGGCAGGGCCAGCACCCAGGCGGGGAGGATGAGCCCGTAAGCGGCCACCACCAGCACCTCGGGCGCCCAGGCCAGCAACTGAGCCTGCGCCGCTTGCGCCTGGGCATCGAAGCGCCCCCCCAAACGCAGGCCCTCAGGCTGAATGACCGGCACCCCGGCCGCCACCGCCGCCTGCTTGACGGGCGAGGCTTGCACCTTCAGGCCGCGCCCCGCGGGCCGGTCGGGCTGCGTCATCGCCCCCACCACCTCGTGGCCGGCTTGCAACAGCGCCTCGAGCGCCTGGGCCGCGAACGCCGGCGTGCCGGCAAAGACGAGGCGCATCGAAACACTCAACCCAAGCGGTGCGCCGTGCGCGCCTGCTCCTCGCGCGTTCGCTTCATCATCTTGGTCTTGATGCGCTCGCGCTTGAGCGGGCTCAGGTACTCCACGAACACCTTGCCCATCAGGTGGTCCATCTCGTGTTGCACGCAAACCGCCAGCAGGCCCTCGGCGTCGAACTCGTAGGGCTGCCCATCGCGGTTCAGGGCCCGCACCCGCACCCGGGCATGGCGGCGCACGCGGTCGTAGGTCTGGGGCACGGACAGACAGCCCTCCTCTTCGTCGCGCATGTCCCGGCTGGCTTCGACGATCTCCGGATTGATCACGACCATGGGCTGGTCCCGGCCTTCACTGCAATCCATCACCAGCACTCGAAGGTGGCGGTCCACCTGCGTGGCGGCCAAGCCCACGCCTTCCGCGGCGTACATGGTCTCCAGCATGTCGTCGACCAGTTGGCGCACGGTGTCGTCCACGACGGCAACCGGTTGGGCGACCGTGTGCAGGCGGGGATCGGGGTAGCGAAGGATGCTCAGGCGGGCCATGGGCTTGTATCGGGGTGTAGTCAGCGGGTTCACGCCAGCTTGGCGCACGCCCAGTTGGCGGCAGAATGGGCGCCGGCCAAGGGGCGGTGCGATTGTCGCGCACGCCCCCTGGGCCGTGGATGCGCCAGCCCTTGCTGGCGACCGCCAACCCGGGAGAGTCCGTTGAAGCCTTATCGCCTGAGCCCCCTTCCCCTGCTGCTGGCCCTGAGCCTCGGCGCCGGTCTGGCCCACGCCACCAACTACCCCGTCACCGACGCCCAGCGCGGCACCGCCGAGCGCGTGGCCCAAGCGGGCGTGCCCTTGAGCGAGTTGGCGCCCGACGCACCCGACAGCTACACCGTCAAGCGCGGCGACACCCTGTGGGCCATTTCCGGCTTGTTCCTGCGCAGCCCGTGGCGCTGGCCCGAGCTGTGGGGCATGAACCGCGCCGAAATCGCCAATCCACACCTGATCTACCCTGGCCAAACGCTCTACCTGATCAAGAAAGACGGTCGGGCGATGCTCAGCTTCGAGCCCGATGGCAGCGGCTCGCCCTCGGCCCGCATGAGCCCACGGGTGCGCTCCAGCGCGCTGGACGAGAACCCGCTGGCCGCCATTCCGCAGCACCTGATCGAACCGTTCCTGAACGAAGCCGTGGTGTTCGACACCAACGCTTTGGCCAGCGCGCCACGCATCGTGGCCGCCCGCGAAGACCGCGTCCTCATGACCGAGAACGACCTCGGCTATGTGCGAGGCATTCGCGAGCCCTTGGCCGAGTACCGCGTGTTCCGCAACCCCGTGCCGCTGCGCGACCCGGGCACGGGGGAGATCCTGGGCTACGAAGCCCGCTACGTCGCCAAGGCCGAGTTCGTCCGCGCTGGCGGTGTGTCCCCAACCGACAAAAACGTGGAAGTGCCCGCCACCATCCGGCTGGGCAAGGTGCGCAGCGAAGTCGGCGTGGGCGACCGGTTGGCGCCCGTCCCGCCTCGCACCTTCGGCCAGTACGTCCCGCACGCGCCGGCAGGCGCCATCGAGGGCCGGGTCGTGTCCATCTACGGCGACGGCATCACCGCCGGCCAAAACCAGATCGTGGCCCTGAACCGCGGGCAAGACGACGGCCTGGAGCGAGGGCAGGTGCTCGCTTTGTGGCGCGCCGGTCAACGCGTGACCGACCGCACCGGCGCGCGCCCCGAATCCGTGCAACTGCCCGACGAACAGCACGGCGTGCTCTTTGTCTTCCAAACCTTCAAACGCGTGAGCTACGCCTTGATCATCTCGGTCAAGGAGCCGGTGGGCAAGGGCGATCGCTTCAGCCAACCCTGACCGGCGTGCAAGAACGCGCCGAGCTCCGGGCTTGGCTGGACCTGCTCGGACGCGTCGGGCGCAGCACCGCCCGACGCCTGCTGAGCCGCCATGGCGGACCCGAGGCGGTGCTGTCCGAAGCCGCCTTGCCCGAGCCCAAGCAGCCGTTCGACGCGGTCTGGGACAACACCCAGCGCTGGCTGGACGCTGACCCCCGCCACGGCGTGCTGCTGCTGGGCGATCCGGATTACCCGGCGCCCCTGTTGGCCTCGGCCGACCCCCCGCTGGCCCTGTTCCTGGCCGGCGATCGAAGCCAACTCGGTCGCCCCGCGGTGGCCATCGTGGGCAGCCGACAGGCCACACCCCAAGGCCTGGAGCTGGCCCAAGTCTTTGCCGCCGAGTTGACCACCTTGGGCTGGGTGGTCGTGTCGGGCTTGGCGCGCGGCATCGACGGCGCGGCCCACCGCGGCGCTTTGGCCGCTGGAGGTGCCACCTGGGCCGTGCTCGGCAACGGGCTCGACGCCCCCTACCCCAACGCCCATCGCCCGCTGGCCGCAGAAATCCGGGACCGCGGGCTGTTGCTCAGCGAGCATGCCCCAGGCACCCCGCCCCTGCCCCCGCACTTCCCGGCACGCAACCGTGTCATCGCCGGCCTCAGCCAAGGCTGCTTGGTCGTGGAGGCGGCGCCGCAATCGGGCTCCCTGATCACCGCCCGGCAGGCCCTCGATGCCGGCCGAGAAGTGTTCGCCCTGCCCGGCCCCATCCGCTCCCCCCAGAGCCAAGGCTGCAACGCCCTCATCCAACAAGGGGCGCTGCTCGTGCAGTCGGCCGCCGAGATCGACGCCGCGCTGTCGCCCCAACGGGCCCGCCCTGCGCCGACGCCACCCACGGCAGCACCAACGCCGACGAGCCCGCAAGACCCGCTGCTGCTGGCGCTGGGCTGGGAGCCCAGCAGCTTGGACGCCCTGCAAGCCCGCCTGGGATGGGCCACGGACGCCCTGTCCGCGCAGTTGCTGACGCTGGAGCTGGAGGGGCATGTCCGTCCCCTGCCCGGCGGGCGTTACGAGCGGGTGCGCTGAACGCCACCTGCAAAGCGGGGAAAGCACGGGGTTTCGCCGCCCGATTCGACGCGGTGCTCCACCCCCTGCCGGGTATCATGCCTCGCATGTTTGATGTGCTCGTCTACCTCTACGAGACCTACTGGCGCCCTGACGCCTGCCCCGATTCCGCCCAGCTGCACCGCAAGCTCACGGCGATGGGCTTCGAGCGCGACGACATTCAGGAAGCGCTGAGTTGGCTCGACGGCCTGGCGGCCAGCGCCCAGGCCGTTCAAGCCCAGGCCCGGGCCAGCAGCCTGCGCGTTTACACCGACGACGAGCGCGATCACCTGGGCGAAAGCTCCATCGGCTTCATCCGCTTCTTGGCCGACGCCGGCGTGCTGCCGCCACCCATGCGGGAGGTGGTGATCGACCGCGCCATGGCGGCGGGACAAGCCCCCATCGCCCTGGAGGACCTCAAGATCATCGTCTTGATGGTGTTCTGGAGCTTGGGCGAAGAGCCGGACGCCCTCATCCTCGACGAGCTGTTCGTCGACCCCGAAGAACGCCTCATCCACTGAAGGCTGGCGCCCCAGCGCCTCGGGCCCTCACTTCAGGACATCCGGCTGCGCCTCGAGCATGGCCAGTGCGTCTCGCGTCGCCTTGACGGTCAGCGACTCTTCTTCAGCCGGCCTCAGCAACCCCGCCTGGAGGTAGCCCGCCAAACGGTGCAACGGGAACAAGATCGCCCGCCCCTGCGGCGAAACGAACAAGTGCAAGGTCTGCTGCGCCCCCACCCAGGCCAATTGCAGGCTCTCGTCCCGCCCCCGGAAGCGCAGGCGGTACCAGCTTCCCATCGGCAAGTCTCGCGCCCAAAGGAAGGTCGATTCCGTGGGCGGCTGCCCGCCTTCGGAGACCACCTCCAAGCCCTCTCGCTCGTGCCCCGACAGGTCGCGCACCATCTCTTCGTCGAGATCGATTTCGGCCACACTGGGCAGCATGGACTCGAGGTCCTGCAAGCGTTCGAACAGTTCGTCGAGGCGTTGCTTGGGAATGGGCGCCGCTTTGGCCGTGAACGCGGTGGCCAACACCGCATTCAAGCGGCGGATGTGTTCGTCTTGCCTCTTGGGAGGCACGGCGGACTGCACCATGCCATCGCGCAGGGTTTTGAGCAGCGCCGGAAGCCGCCGGATGACCTCGGCCCGCTCCTCGGGCGAGGACTTGGCCCCTCCCGACCAGATCAGGTCAGCCGCTGCTCGCTTCATCTTGATCGTGATCTCGCCATGTCCGCCATGACGCACCGCGGTCACCGCCAGCACGTCCGCCCACACCTGGAACAAGAAGTCGCGCAGGCCCTCGTCGACGGGCATGTCGGCCAGCATCTTGCGCAACTCGATCGTGTACTGGATGGCCAGTGTCTCGCGCTGTTCAACCTGCTGAGCCAGCGAGACCCCCTTCTTGGTCGCCGAGTTGTCCTCGGCAAAGAAGTGCGACAAGAAGGACTCGAACTCGGTGAGCACCGTTTGGAAGACCTTGCGTCCGGTGTCGGGGTAGGCCTCGATCACCTGCACGATCCGCTTGACCTCGCGCTCCAGCACCTCGCCCAGGGCCTGCGCCGGGTCGAAGCCCAAGGCGCAAGAGCCCATGCGGTCGATCAACAGCCGGGCGGGGTGGTCGCTGGAGGCGAAAAAGTCCGGCTCCAGCACAGCCACTCGCAGCACGGGCATTTGCAGCCGCGCGAACCACACGCGAATGGAGGCGGGCAAACGGTCGTCTTGCAAGATGCTCTGGAACATCATGGCCACCAGCTCGATGGTGGCCCGCTCCTCGGCCGTGGCGGCGGCCTGCTTCAGGACTTGCTTGAAGGCTTGACTGCGCGCTCGCGTTTCCTCCAAGGCCACTGGCGTGGCCCCCGAGGCGGCCGACAAACCGACGGCACCAGAGCCTGGCACCGAGTTCGCCTGCGGTCGCTGCAGCGCCACCTGGGCGCGCTGGATGACGGCCTGCAACCGGGGCGAGATGCGCGCCAATTCGGTCGCGCTCATCGGCTCGCCACCCAGGGGCTCTGCCTCGCTCCAAGCCCCCGGGCCCGGCGCAGCCCCCAAAGACGCACGAGACATCGCCAAACCAGGCACCTCGCGCGCCAACACCTGCTGCATCTGCGCGAGAACCGCCTGCTCGCGAGCCACCAGGGCGTGCGCGCCCGCACCCGAGGCCCGCGAGGGGGCTGGATCGACGAGCACTTGGTAGGCGGCGCCCGGTCCGGCATCGACCACGCCGTCGCGACCTCGACCCCGCTCGGGAGCGATGGCTCCCCTGACCATGGGCGCGGTGGACTCCGAAAAGCTCCCGCCCATGGACGAGCCGGCCTGAACGCCCCGCGTGCGTCGGATGAACGGACGCAAGTCGACGTCGGGCATCACCCCCTGCTCCACCAACCACTGATTCGCGTCGTGGTAGGCCGCGCCCAGCCACTGTGCAAACTCTTGCTCGAGCGTTTCGTGCAGGATCTGCCAGTGGGGTGGACTCAACTCGGCCTGCACCCAGGCGTCGATCCACATCGCGGCGGTGGTCTGCGGTCGCAGCATGTCATCGGCCGGCAGGTCGCTGCGCGACTCCAGGGTCTGCATGCGCGTGCGCAAATCGGTGAACTGCCAATGCGCGTCGCCCACCAACGCCAGGGCCAAACGCCCACTGGCGATCTCTCGCTCGATGGCGGCATCGCCAACCAGCGACAAGCCACGCACCCCTTTGGGCGCTGGCGGCGGCGCAGCGGCGGGACTGGGCGCCGCCGCGCGCGTGCTTGCCGCCGGGGCCCGGTGACGGGCACGAAGCGCCGCGATGAGGGCCATCTGCCACGTCGCCCCGTGCTGCTGCAGGCTGGACAAAGCGTCGCGCAACTGAGCCGGCTTGACCGCGTCGCGTTGCTTGCCCATCAGGCGTTGCTGCAGCGCATCCGTCAAAACCGCCGGTACGGCGGCCGAGCCCCTCACCAAGCAATCCACGAACACCCGCCGCGCAGACTGCGCCAAAGTGGCGGGAGCGGGAGCCTTGCTCATGGACAGGGGAGGGGTGGGTGAAGAAGACGTTTCGAGCGGACTGAAACCTTACACCACCGCCCCGGCATTCGGATCGTTCGGATCGTCCGTTTTCACTGTGGTCTTCACCAAGTCCTCGCGCTTGACACCCAGCCACATCGCGATGGCTGCCGCCACGAACACCGACGAATAGATGCCGAACAAGATGCCGATCGTCAGGGCCACGGCGAAGTACTTGAGCGTCGGCCCACCGAAGATCAGCATGGACAGCACCATGATCTGCGTGCTGCCGTGGGTGATGAACGTGCGGCTCATCGTCGAGGTGATGGCGTGGTTGATGACCTCTGCGGGCGTCATCTTGCGGTACTTGCGGAAGGCCTCGCGCACGCGATCGAAGATCACCACCGATTCGTTCACCGAGTAGCCCAGCACCGCCAACACCGCCGCCAACACCGCCAGCGAAAACTCCCACTGGAAGTACGCGAAGAAGCCCAGAATGATCACCACATCGTGCAGGTTGGCCACGATGCCCGCCACCGAGAACTTCCACTCGAAGCGGAAGGCGAGGTAAATCATGATGCCGATGATGGTGAAGGCGAGCCCATAGGCCCCATCGCGCGCCAACTCCGCCCCGACGGACGGTCCGACCACTTCCGTGCGGGACAGCTTCAGGGGCTCGGTGCCGTCCGCCTTGGCGCACACCTCTCGGCTCACCTGCTCGCCTTTGTCGGACACCGACTGCCGGCTTTCCACCTGCCCACCCTGGGCCGAGCACAAGCGCGCGAACACCTCGGTCACCACTTCGCCCTGCTTGCGACCTTCGCGCACCGGCAGGCGCAGCATGAGATCGCGCGACGAGCCGAACTTCTGCACCTGGAACTCACCCAACTGCATGGGCTCCACCGCATGGCGCACCGCTTCTGGGTCGGCGGCTTGCGCGTACTCCACCTCCATCACCGTGCCGCCGGTGAACTCGATGGACAGGTACAGGCCCCGCGTCACGAGGAAGAAGACCGCCACCGCGAAAGTCAGGAACGAGATCGCGTTGAACACCAACGCGTACTTCATGAACGGGATATCCCGTTGGATGCGGAACAACTCCATGTCAGGCCTCCTCGCCTTGCACCGCCGGCTTGGCGGCTGGGCGCCACACTTGACCGATCGACACCTTCGCCAGCTTGCGGCGCCCGCCATACCAAAGGTTCACCAAACCGCGCGAGAACATCACGGCGGAGAACATCGACGTCAAGATGCCCAGGCAGTGCACCACGGCAAAGCCCTTGACCGGCCCGGAGCCGAAGGCCAACAGGGCCACGCCGGCAATCAAGGTTGTGATGTTCGAGTCCAAGATGGTGGCCCAAGCGCGCTCGTAGCCGGTGTGGATCGCCATTTGCGGCGCCATGCCCGCGCGCAACTCCTCGCGGATGCGCTCGTTGATCAGCACGTTGGCATCGATGGCCATGCCCAGCACCAGGGCGATGGCCGCCATGCCCGGCAAGGTCAACGTGGCCTGCATCATCGACAACGCCGCCACCAGCAGCAGCAGGTTGAACCCCAAGGCCAGGGAGGAGAACAGACCGAAGAGCAGGTAGTACACGCACATGAACACCGCCACCGCCACGAAACCCCAGACGACGGAGTGGAAGCCACGGGCGATGTTCTCGGCGCCGAGGCTGGGGCCGATGGTGCGCTCTTCGATGATGTCCATCGGCGCTGCCAACTGGCCAGCGCGCATCAGCAGCGCCAGGTCGGTGGCCTCTTGGGGGTTGGCCATGCCCGAGATGTGGAACGAGGCGCTGAGCTCCGACTGGATCGTCGGCGCCGTCAGCACCTCCTTCTTGCCCTTTTCCACCAAGATGACGGCCATGCGGCGCTTGACGCCGTCTCGCGTGGTGGCCTTCATCGAGGCCGCTCCGGCACTGTCCAAGCCCACCACCACCACGGAGCCGCCACCGCCTTGTTGGTCGAAGTTGGCATCGGCTCGCACCAAGTTGTCCCCGGTGAACACGGTCTGCCGAGACACCAGCAAAGGCTCGGGCGCGCCGCCATTGCGCTCGCGGCCGTACAGCAGCTCCATGTCCGCCGGCACATCGCCGGCCAGCGCCGCCTGCAGTCGAGAGGGGTCGTAGTCGCGCACGCCCGGCTGACCGTGGGCCTCGACCATGCTCACCTCCAAGGTGGCGGTGCGGCCGATGATGCCTTTGGCGCGGGCCGTGTCCTGAACGCCCGGCAGTTGCACCACCACGCGATTGAGGCCCTGCTGCTGAATCACGGGCTCGGCCGTGCCCAGCTCGTTCACGCGGTTGTGCAGGGTGTTGATGTTTTGCTTGAGCGCCGCTTCCTGGACCGCGCGCAGCGAGGCCGGCTTGAAGCGACCGGTCAGGCTCAATGCCTCCCCTTGTCCGCCCTCCGTCCACTCCATGTCCACGATGCGATCCGTCAGCAGATTGCGCGCCGCCGTGCGCAACTCGGGGTCGCTGAAGTTCAGCACCAAGGAGTCGCCCACCCGGCTGACGCTGGCCCGCAGCTTCTTCTCCCGCAGAGCCAGCCGCGCCTCGCCCATCAGGGTGTCCACCTTCTTGCTCACGGCGGCCTTCATGTCCACCTCCAGCAAGAAGTGCACGCCGCCGCGCAAGTCCAGCCCCAGGTACATGGGGAAGGCGTGGATGGAAGCCAACCACTGCGGCGAGCGCGACACCAGGTTCAGCGCCACGACGAAGTCGGGCTCATCGGGCTTGCGGTTCAGCGCCCTGGAGATGGCGTCCTTGGCTTTGAGCTGGGTGTCGGTGTCGCCGAAGCGGGCGCGCACCGAACTGCCTTCCCACTGCACGAAGTCGGCCGTGATCTTGGCCTCGGCCAGGGCTTGCAGCACGCGGTCGCGCACCGCGGCATCCACCTTGACGGTGGTGCGAGCCGCTGACACCTGGACGGCCGGCGCTTCGCCGAAGAAATTGGGCAGGGTGTACAGCAGCCCAATGACCAGCGCGACGGCCAGCACCAGGTACTTCCACAGGGGATAGCGGTTCATGGTTCTCGTTCCTCGGCGCGCCTGCACCCGGCCGCGCACCGGAGCCCGGCCGAGGCCGGGTGGGGTTTACTTGAGCGTGCCTTTGGGCAGCACCTGGGCGACCGAAGCGCGCTGCACTTGCAACTCGATGCCCGAGGCCACTTCCACGTGCACGATGCTGTCGCCCATCTTGGTGATGCGACCCAAAACGCCGCCGGCGGTCACCACCTCGTCGCCCTTGGCCAGGGCGTCGAGCATGGCCTTGTGCTCCTTTTGACGCTTCATCTGCGGGCGGATCATGATGAAGTACAGCACCACGAACATCGCCACAAAGGGCAGCAGGTTCAACAGGCTGGACTCAGGGGACGCGGCGGGCGCGGCGGCTTGGGCGTAAGCGGCAGAAATGAACACGGTGTGGCGGCTTTCTGAAAAAGTCCTGGGCAGCCAAGCACCTGCGCCCGGCCGTCGAACCCACCATTCTAGGAGGTGGGGGCATTCCCTTAACTGGGGCGCCAAGCCGCCATCGCCACCCCGGACAATCCCGGCCATGCCCACGCCCCACCTGTCGATCGACGGCGCCACCGCCACCCTTTGCCTGCGGCGCCCGGAGCAAGCCAACCGCCTGGAGTTGGACGATCTGGAGGCGCTGCACGCCCACATCGCCGCCCTGCACACCACACCCACCGTGCGCCTCGTGCTGCTGCGCGGCGAGGGGCGGCACTTCTGCAGCGGCTTTCACATCGACGCCGTGCCCGGCGTTGACGCCCCGGCGCTGTTCGACGCCCTGTGCACCGCGTGGGAGGCCCTGCCCTGCCTGACCCTGGCCGTGCTGCACGGTGGCGTTTGGGGCGGCGCAACCGATTGGACTCTGGCCTGCGACTTCCGGCTGGGCAGCCTGGCCACGCAGATGGCCATCCCCGCCGCCCGGCTGGGGCTGCTCTACCACGCGGGCGGCATGCGGCGGTTGGTGTCCCGCCTGGGCTTGGGGCCCGCCAAGCGCCTGCTGCTGGCGGGGCAAACGCTGGAGGCCGATGCGATGTGGGCCGCCCACCTGCTCGACGAACTGCACCCCGACGCTGCCGCGCTGGAGACCGCGGTGGGTCGATGGCAGCACAACCTGACCGGGCTCGCGCCCTTGGCCGTGGCGGGCATGAAGCGCCACCTCAACGCACTAGCCCAGGGCCCTTTGGACGCCGCCGCCCATGCCCAGGACGCCGCACGATGCGCCGCTTCGGCCGATCTGGCCGAGGGCGTGGCGGCGTGGCGGGCTCGGCGGCCCCCGGTTTTCACCGGGGAGTAAGACCCCGATGGCAAGGCGCACGTTGCTTGAGCGACAATAACGGGCTGCGCCCCTCGCGCACGCGACCCACTCCAACCATTCGAACAGGCGAGAACCAACGTGGCCAAGGACACCACAAAAACGTTGATCGAGGCCGATGGCCTGCGCTACAAGTCCAAGGCACCGGGTTCGCCCTTCGCGGCCACCTCGTCGTTTGGCGCAGCCACCATGTCGTGCTTTCTCTGCGGCAAGCACCGCCCGCGCGCCATGCTGAAGTCGCGCAAGTTGCTGGGCAAGAGCCAGCCCGTGTGCGCGCCCTCGTGCAAAGAGCTCGAAGAACAACTGGCCGCCAAGAAGTGAGCGCACCCGGGTTCGCCCGGGGCCGGGCAAGCCTGTAGGCTCAGCGTCACAAGACAGGCCTAGCATCGGGTTCGGTTTTCACCACCGGACTGCGCATGACCCCCGACACCCACACCGCCGTTCGCGAAGACGGCCTGCGTTTCGAGGCCAAGCTGAACGGCTCGCCGTTCTTCGGCAGCGGCAACATGCGCTCTTGCTTCAAATGCGGCAAGCATCGCTTGCCATCGGCGCTGCGCACCTTCAAGTTCATGGGCCGGCAAGAGCGCGTGTGCGCCCCGGCCTGCGAGCCGCGCTGAGCCGAATCAGCCCTTGGAGGGCCGTGCGGGCCGGCCTGGCCGGTCGGATCGGGGCCCTCGGGCCTCGGGGCGCTGCTGCCCCGGCCGACCGGGCGGCGCGCGCCGCGGCGGGACGGGCGCCGCGGGTGGCATGGCCGCCAGCTCTTCTTTCGCCTGGGCCAGCAAGGCATCCAAGGCCCCGTCCTCCACCCCCTTGAGCGCGCAGAAGTTGGCGCGGCTCAGCGAGGTGCGCTGCCAATCGGCCAACAGGTCCAGGCGCCAACGGCGGGCGGCCTGCATCTCTTGTTCCCGCGCTTGCTGGCGCTCGCGGCGCTCGGCCAGCGCCTTCTTGGCGGCTTCGCGATGTTCTTCGGCAATCTCACCGGCCGGCTGACCCTCCAAGTCCAGGCGGTGGGGCTCCCGCACCAGCGCGCGCAGGTAAGCATTGCCCGCCGTGTGGCGGCGCAAGAAGGCCGTCAACACGGGCTTGGGGAACACACCGGGCGCGCGCGCTTCGATGTCGGCTTGGATGCGCAGCTTGATGGGCTTGGGCGCGCCCGCGAAGAGCGCGGGAAACAAGGCCTTGAGGCGCTCAGCCGCAGCCTCGGGGCTGCGTACCTTGCCCGAGACAGCAGGCGCCTGCGGCCCCTCGGATGCGTCGGGGGTCTCGGGCGCGGAAGGTTCGGACGACGACATGGCAATGCAGCACAAGGAAAGCCCGCCATCGTAAGCCAGGGGCTTGAAAGCTTTGCCCTTGCCCCCAGATGGCGCGGCATCCCTCGGCAACCCCCGAAAGCACCATGAGCAAGCACACCCATGCCTTCCAGGCTGAAGTCCAGCAGATCCTGCACCTGGTCACGCACAGCCTGTATTCCAACAAAGAGATCTTTCTGCGCGAGTTGGTGTCCAACGCCAGCGACGCCTGCGACAAGCTGCGCTTTGAAGCCTTGGACCACCCCGCCTGGCTCGAAGAAGCGCCTGCGCTGGAGATCCGCCTGGTGCTGGACAAGGAGAAGCGCACGCTGACGATCCGCGACAACGGCATCGGCATGAGCGCCGACGAGGCCATCGCCCACCTGGGCACCATCGCCAAAAGCGGCACGCGCGATTTCCTGTCGAAGCTGGGCGACGACAAGAAGGGCGACGCCCACCTGATCGGCCAATTCGGGGTGGGCTTTTACTCGGGCTTCATCGTGGCCGACCGCATCACGGTGGAGAGCCGCCGCGCCGGCCTGGAAGCCAGCCAGGGCGTGCGCTGGGTCAGCGAGGGCACGGGCGAGTTCGAGGTCGAAGCGATCGACAAGGCCGAGCGCGGCACCGACGTCATCCTGCACCTGCGCGAGGGCGAGGACGACTTCCTGCAGCCCTGGCGCTTGCGCAGCATCGTCTCCAAGTACAGCGACCACATCAGCCTGCCCATCCTGCTGAAAAAGGAGGTGTGGGACGCCGAAAAGAGCGCCTACGTGGCCACCGACGAGTGGGAGACCATCAACCAAGCCAGCGCGCTTTGGAGCCGCCCCAAAGCCGAGGTGACCCAGGAGCAGTACGACGAGTTCTACAAGACCCTGAGTCACGACAGCGAGCCGCCGCTGGCGCACACGCACAACCGCGTGGAGGGCCGCAGCGAGTACACGCAGCTGCTCTACATCCCGGCCAAGGCCCCGTTCGACCTGTGGAACCGCGACAAGAAGCCGGGCGTGAAGCTCTACGTCAAGCGCGTGTTCATCATGGACGACGCCCAGGAGCTGATGCCGACCTACCTACGCTTCGTGCGGGGCGTCATCGACTCGGCCGACCTGCCGCTGAACGTCAGCCGCGAACTGCTGCAAGAAAGCCGCGACGTGCGCGCCATCCGCGAGGGTTCGACCAAGCGCGTGCTGTCCATGCTGGAAGCGCTGGCGAACCACGACGATGCCGCCGAGCGCGACCAGTACGCCCGCTTCTGGAAGGAGTTCGGCGCCGTCTTGAAGGAAGGTGTGGGCGAGGACTTCCAGAACCAGGAGCGCATTGCCAAGCTGCTGCGCTTTGCGTCCACGCACGCCCCCGAGGGCCAACAGGGCCTGGTGTCGCTGGCCGACTACGTCGGCCGCATGAAGGAGGGTCAGGAGGCCATCTACGTCATCACCGCCGACAGCCTGGGCGCGGCGCAAAGCAGCCCGCAGCTCGAGATCTTCCGCAAGAAGGGCATCGAGGTGTTGCTGCTGACCGACCGCGTGGACGAGTGGCTGCTGAGCCACCTGCACGAGTTCGATGGCAAGCCGCTGCAGTCGGTGGCCAAAGGGGCAGTGGACCTCGGCAAACTGCAGGACGAGACCGAGAAGAAGGCCGCCGAAGAAGCGGCTGAAGCCTTCAAGCCCTTGCTGGAGCGCCTGAAGTCGGCCCTGGGCGAGCGCGCCAAGGACGTGCGCGTGACCACGCGCTTGGTCGACAGCCCGGCCTGCATCGTGGTGGAGGAGGGCGACATGAGCGCCCACTTGGCGCGCTTGCTGAAGCAAGCCGGACAAACCGCGCCCGATGTGAAGCCGACGCTGGAAGTCAACCCCGAGCACCCGCTGGTGAAGGCCCTGGACGGGCATGCGAAGTTCGACGAGCTGGCGCAGGTCTTGTTCGACCAAGCCCTGCTCGCCGAGGGCGGCACGCTCGACGACCCGGCGGGCTACGTCAAGCGCGTGAACAGCCTGCTGCTGGGCTGATCAGGCCGGATCACGCAAAGCCGTCGCCGTCGAAATCCGCGCCGCCTTCGTCCCGCCAAACGGGAGGCGGCGCGTCGGTGGCGGCGTCGGCCATGGCTTCCAGCTGCTCGGCCAGCAGCGCCACTTGGTCCTGCCAGTAGTTGGGCGTGCCAAACCAGGGGAAGGCGACGGGGAAGGCCGGATCGTCCCAGCGCTTGGCGATCCAACCGCTGTGGTGAACCATGCGCAGGGTGCGCAGAGGCTCGATGAGCCGGCTCTCGCGCGGATCGAAGTCGAGCACCTGCTCGTAGCCGTCCAACAGGCAGGCCAGTTGCCCGCGAGCCTGGGCGGCATCGCCGCTGAGCAGCATCCACAAGTCTTGCACCGCGGGGCCGGTGACGGCGTCGTCCAAGTCCACGAAATGCGGGCCACCACCGGGCGTCCACAGCAGGTTGCCGGGGTGGCAATCGCCGTGCAGGCGCTGCACGCGCAGGTCGGGCAAGGCGTCGAATGCAGCCTGCACCGCGTCCAAGCAACGACCGACCACAGACAGCCAGCGCTCACGCACGTCGGGCAGCAACAGGCCACTGGCCAGCACCGCCTCCCGCGCCACGTCGCCCGGCGCGCGGCCGACCCAATGCGGACGATGCTGGAACGGACGCTCACGTCCCGTGCGGTGGATGCGCGCGATGAAGCGGCCCAAGGCCTCCAACACCTCGGGGTCTTCCAACTCGGGCGCCCGTCCACCCTGCCGCGGAGCGACGGCGAAACGCAGCCCCTGCCAATGGGCCAGGGTGGGCGGCTCGCCCGACACGACCGCGCCTGCGGCGCACAAGGTCAATGGCGCAGCGATGGGGACCTCGGCCGCAGCCAAGTCGCGGGCGAAGCCATGCTCCTCCAGCAGTTGCTCGTCCGTCCAACGCCCGGGGCGGTAGAACTTGGCCACCACGGCGCCGCCGTCCTCCAGGTGCACGAGGTACACCCGGTTTTCGTAAGAGTTGAGCTGCAGCAAGCGGCCGTCGCCGCGCAGGCCGGCCGCGTCCAAGGCATCGAGCACCTTGCTGGGGTCGAGATCGGCGTAGTCGAGATTCACGGCGGCGGGTCGGCGGGCGGGGGGCCGGCATCATCTCCCAACAGCCCTCGTGGCAGGCGCCCTTGCACGGCGCCCAGCCAGTCTTGCCACTGCTTGGCCTGGTGCTTGAACCGGAAGTCCCACTCGCCCAACTGACTTTCGATGGCCTCCTCGGTGTGACTGACCCAGTCGTCCGGCGGCAGATGCAAGCGGCTGGTGACCGAGCCGTCATCCATCGCCTCGGGCCACGCGCCGGCTCGCTCGGCGATGCGCAGCATGGGCGCGTTTTCGGCCAAAGCGTGGATGAGCAAGAAGCGCTTGTTGCGGTTGCGGGCGTGCAGGCAGGCCAGCTGGAACAGTCGCCCGCCCAAGCCACGGCCGCGGTAGCGCGGCAGCACCGAGACGCCGAACTCGGCGGTGTCGTCGTGCCACTCCGCATCGGGCGGGTAGGCGATGTGGGCGGCGGCCACCAACTCCAGCCGGCGGTTGAAGATGCCCAGCACCTCGTCGCGCACGAAGTCGAGCGACAAGGCGTAGCGGGTGGTTTGAGCGTCGCTGGCGGCGTAGCCGTAGCGCAGGTAGCGATCCCCTGGCGAGAGCGCCAGCAGGTGTCGCAACAGGCGACGCCGGTGTCGCCGCGCCAGCGCACGGATGGGCACCCAAGCGACCAGCTCGCGCCAGCGCTGCAAAGCGGCATCCAGGGGGGCATTCATGGCGGTGAGCGTCGCAGCTTGCTGGCTCGGGGTCAACCCTGTTAGACTCGAGGGCTTTCCTGCGTCCGCATGGGCTGGGTCGCGGGAGCCGGTTGGAGAGCCTGCCGAGCGTTTTGAGAGAAGCGCTCCTTCACAAGCAGGGCCGAGAGCTGGCGTTTCAAACAGCCCGAAACAGAGAACATCTCATGAAGACCTTCAGCGCCAAGCCGGCCGAAGTGACGCACGAGTGGTTTGTGATTGACGCCACCGACAAGGTGCTCGGACGTGTTGCCAGCGAAGTGGCACTCCGACTGCGCGGCAAGCACAAGGCCATTTACACGCCTCACGTCGACACCGGCGACTTCATCATCGTCGTCAACGCCGACAAGATCCGTGTCACCGGCACCAAAGCCGACGACAAGATCTACTACCGCCACAGCGGTTTCCCGGGCGGCATCTACGCCACCAAGTTCAAGGACATGCAGGCCAAGCACCCCGGCCGCGCCTTGGAAAAGGCCGTCAAGGGCATGCTGCCCAAGGGCCCGTTGGGTTACGCCATGGTCAAGAAGCTGAAGGTCTACGCCGGTGGTGAGCACCCGCACGCCGCTCAGCAGCCCAAGGCTCTGGAAATCTAAGGACGCACGATGATCGGAAATTGGAACTACGGTACCGGCCGTCGCAAGTCGTCGGTGGCGCGTGTCTTCATCAAGAAGGGCACGGGCAAGATCGTCGTGAACGGTCGCCCCATCGAGCAGTACTTCGGCCGTCAAACGTCGATCATGGTCGCCCGCCAAGCCCTGGTGCTGACGAACAACGCCGAAGCCTTTGACGTCAAGGTCAACGTGCACGGTGGTGGTGAGTCTGGCCAAGCCGGCGCCGTGCGCCTGGGCGTGACCCGCGCACTGATCGACTACGACGCCGCCCTGAAGCCCGAGCTGAGCAAGGCCGGTTTCGTGACCCGCGACGCTCGCGAAGTGGAACGGAAGAAGGTCGGTCTGCACGGCGCCCGCCGCCGGAAGCAGTTCAGCAAGCGCTGATCGGCGCTCGCCCCGACAAGAAGGCCGCAGCCCTGCTGCGGCCTTTTTTCTTCCACCCGATAATCGGATCCTCTGCTGAAAGGTTTGCCATGTCCGCTCTTGCCGCCGAAGCCCCCGTCGCCATGCCCGCCCCGCTGGTGTTCACCGACAGCGCCGCCTCCAAGGTGGCCGAGTTGGTGGCCGAAGAGGGCAACCCCGAACTGAAGCTCCGCGTGTTCGTGCAGGGCGGTGGCTGCTCGGGCTTCCAGTACGGCTTCACCTTCGACGAGGTGGCCAACGACGACGACACCCAGATGAGCAAGAACGGCGTGACCCTGCTGATCGATTCGATGAGCCTGCAATACCTGATGGGCGCCGAAATCGACTACAAGGACGATCTGCAAGGCGCCCAGTTCGTGATCAAGAACCCGAACGCAACGACCACCTGCGGCTGCGGCTCCAGCTTCTCGGTCTGACCCTTCGCGCGCCCCACGAACCAGCCGCCCCACGAGGCGGCTTTTTTGTGACCAGATCCGCCAGGGCGCATCAGGCCGGGTACAGGGCCCCCAGCACGCGCGGCCCGCGGGCGCCCGTCACCGCCGGCAAGTTGCCGGGCAGGTGGTGCACGAACCGGTGCGCCAGCCAAGCGAAGGCGGCGGCCTCGACCTGCATGGGCGGCAGGCCCCGATCCGCGCTGCTCACGAAACCAACCCCCGGCAGGCGCTTGGCCAGGCGCCCCAGCAGATCGCCGTTGAAGGCCCCGCCGCCGCAGACGATCACCTCGCGGACCTGCGGCTGATGGCTGCGCAGGGCCTCGGTCACGGACCAAGCGGTGAGTTCGGCCAAGGTGGCCTGCACGTCCTCCGGCGCCGCACCGGCCAAGGGCTGACGAAGCAACCAAGGCGCATCGAACAGGTCGCGGCCCGTGGACCGCGGCGGCGGGAGGGCGAAATAGGGTTCCGCCTGCATCGCTGCGAGCAGCTCAGGCAACACCTGGCCCTGCGCCGCCCAGGCCCCGTTCGCATCGAAGGGCTGTCCGCGATGCCGAGCCACCCAGGCGTCGAGGAGGGCGTTGGCCGGACCGGTGTCGAAGCCGGTGGTGCGGCCGTCGGCATGCAGCAGGCTGAGGTTGCCCATGCCGCCTAGATTGAGCACGGCCACATCGACGCCGGGTTGACCGAACACCGCGCGGTGAAAGGCCGGCACCAGCGGTGCGCCCTGCCCGCCCGCGGCCACGTCGCGGCTGCGCAAATCGGCCACCACGTCCAGACCGGTCAATTCAGCCAGCAGCGCGGCATCCAGCAATTGGCAGGTGTAGCCGAGCTCGGGGCGGTGGCGGACGGTCTGTCCGTGGGCACCGACGGCGCGCACCGACGGCAGGGGCCCCAGGTCGAGCACGGCGTCGGCGTACAGCCGGGCCAGCGCTTGGCCGGCCCTGGCGCTGCGGTGGAGCTCATCCGAGCCGGCCTGGTTGAGGGCCAACAGCTCGGCGCGCAGCTCGGCGGAAAAGACGCGGTGAGCGTGGGCGCGCACCACCAGCCCCGCCATCGACACCTCCGCCAAGACGGCATCGACGCCGTCCAGCGAGGTGCCCGACATGAGGCCGATGAAGGCCTCAGTCGCGGCCGGTGACACCCTCGGCGAGCGTGGACGCCACCGTGAGTTGCGTGCGGGCCGTGGCCACTTGGGCCTCGAAGGGCGCGCGAGCGGCGGCGGCCAGTTTCACGGCTTCGCTGGCCCGCGCCAGCAAACGCGGGTCTTGGTGTTGGCCGTTGACGCGGAACTCGAAATGCAGGTGCGGGCCGGTGGCCCAACCGGTGGCCCCGACGGCGCCCAAGCGCTGGCCCTGTTCGACGCGCTGCCCCTGGCGGACATCGATGCGGCTGAGGTGGGCGTACAGGGTTTCCTTGTTGGCCCCGTGACGAACGATGACGACGTTGCCATAGCCGCTTTGGCGGCCCGCAAAGCTCACCCATCCGTCGCCCACGTTGCGCACCGGCGTGCCGGTGGGGGCGGCGTAGTCGATGCCGTTGTGCTTGCGCCAGGTCTGCAGCAGCGGGTGGAATCGCATGGCAAAACCAGAGCTGACGCGCGAAAACTCCATGGGGCTGGCCAGAAACGCCCGGCGTTTGCTCTGACCATCAAAGCCGTAGTAGCCGCCTTTGCTGGATGTGGCCTCGTCGCGGAACCACACCGCTTGGTGCGTGCGCCCGGCGTTGACGAACTCCGCCGCCAGCACTTGCCCGGCGCCCTGGCCCCACGTGACGGGTTCGCCATCGGCCGTCAGGGACTCGAACACGATGGAGAAGCGATCGCCCCGGCGCAGGTCCCGGTGAAAGTCGATGTCGCCCGAGAACATGTCGGCCAGTTGCGAGGCCACCGCATCGGGCAGGCCGGCTTCGTCCGTGGCGGCAAACAGGGTGCTGGTGATCTGACCGCTGCCCAGGCGAATCTGGCTCTCGTAGCGCCCCAGCTCCACCCGCGCGGCCCAGCGGCTGCGCGCATCGCGCTCGACGATCAGGCGCGAGAAGTGCGTGCGCTCCAAGTCCGGGTGGCTGGCCGGGTAACGCGCCACCAGGCGCTCGACGCGCCCGTTGGCGTCGGCCGCCAACTCCACGCGCTTGCCCGTGCGGCCTTGCAACAGCTGGCGCGCCGTGGCGTCGCTGCGCAAGAAGGCGGAAAACTCGGCATCGAAGGCGCCCAGGCGCGTCAGCAAGCCTTCGACGCTGTCGCCGGGGCGCGTTTGGTCGTGCCGGCTCAGGCTCAACTGGTGGCGAGCCAGCGCCTCGATCTGGTCGTCGATGCTCAGCGCGGGCAGGGTTTCGACCACGGCCTGCCGGGGCACGGCATCGCTGTCGGGCACCAAGGGGCCGAGGGCGAAGGCGGTGAAGGCCGAACCGCCGAGCAGCGCCAGCACGGCGCCGGTGAGCGCGCGCGGGTAACGGGCGGCAAAGCTTTCCAAGGGGCGGAGCCAAGTGCTCCAGCGGTCAAGATCCGACATGCAAATCGACAGTGAGGCGGCCGCGGGCCGCTGTGGGTTGTTGGCAGCCGCGCTGAAGCGCGGGCGTCGAACAAGGCCTAGCGCCGGAGCCGCGTGCTCGACCGACCGTCGAGGCCGGGAGCGCGGCACAGACCGCTCACCTAGAATCTGGCGCTTCGGGCGGGCCGCAACCCAAGTCCGTCAGACGCGAGAGCGTGAAGTTTAACCGCGCGAGCCATCCCCCCACGTTCATGGGATGCCCGCTTCGGGTTTGCCCGAGTTCAGGACCGAGCCCACTGAATCCGTCGCGCGAGGATCGATGCATTTGGTGATTTTTGCCGTCATTTGAAAGACAAAGTCGACATGAGCTCGCATTCAGCCCCTCATCCCGTCACCGATTCGGTGCGCGAGGCCTTGGCCGTCACGCGCCGCGGGGTGCAGGAGCTGCTGCCCGAAGACGCCTGGGTGGCCAAGCTGGCACGGGCGGAGGCCACCGGCACGCCCTTGCGCATCAAGTTGGGACTGGACCCGACGGCGCCCGACATCCACCTCGGGCACACGGTGGTGCTCAACAAGATGCGGCAGTTGCAGAACCTGGGGCACCAGGTGATCTTCCTGATCGGCGACTTCACCAGCATGATCGGCGACCCTTCCGGCCGCAACAGCACCCGCCCGCCACTGACGCGCGAGCAGATCCAGGCCAACGCCGAGACCTACTACGCCCAGGCCAGCCTGGTGCTGGACCCGAGCAAAACCGAGATTCGCTACAACTCCGAATGGAGCGAGCCGCTGGGCGCGGCCGGGCTGATCCAGCTGGCGGCGAAAACCACGGTGGCGCGCATGATGGAGCGCGACGACTTCACCAAGCGCTTCCAGGCGCAAACGCCCATTTCCCTGCACGAGTTCCTCTACCCGCTGATGCAGGGCTACGACTCGGTGGCGCTCAAAAGCGACCTGGAGCTGGGCGGCACCGACCAAAAATTCAACCTGCTGATGGGCCGCCAGCTGCAGCAGGAATTTGGGCAAGAGCCGCAGTGCATCCTGACCATGCCGCTTCTCGAAGGCCTGGACGGCGTCGAGAAGATGAGCAAGAGCAAGAACAACTACATCGGCATCACCGAGCCGGCCAACAGCATGTTCGCCAAGGTGCTGTCGATCAGCGACACGCTGATGTGGCGCTGGTACGAGTTGCTCAGCTTCGAGTCGCTGGAGGCCATCGCCAAGCTCAAGGCCGAGGTCGAGGCCGGTCGCAACCCCAAGGATGCCAAGGTGGCCTTGGCGCGTGAGATCACCACCCGCTTTCACAGCGCGGCGGCAGCCGACGCGGCGCAGGCCGACTTCGAGAACCGGGCCCGCGGCGGCATCCCCGACGACATGCCCGAGCTGACGCTTCCCGGCGGCCAAGGCATCGGGGCGCTGCTCAAGGCCGCCGGGCTGGTGCCCAGCAGCAGCGAAGGGCTTCGCAAGGTGGAACAAGGCGGTGTGCGCGTGGACGGCACCGCGATCAGCGACAAAGGCCTGAAGCTGCCGGCCGGCACTTACGTGCTGCAGGTGGGCAAACGGCAATTCGCCCGCGTGACGGTGCAACCCCATGACTGAACCCCAAGCCCCCGAAGGCGGCCGCTCCCCCTGGGCGCCGCCGCCTGAATTCACCGCCAAACCGCCGCGCACGCTGTCGTGGCACGCCTGGTGGGCCGTGCCCCTGATCGGCTTGATCCTGCTGGGCGTGGTGCGCCCCTGGGAGGGCGAATCGGCCGTGGTGTTCACGATGAAGGCGCCGGCCTGGGCCACGGCACCGTCGCCCCGTGCCTCGGCGCCGATCCCGCCGGCCACGGCGACCATGCCGGTGCAGGTGCTGGTCAGCCCCGCACCGGCGGCGTCGGCCGCCTCGCGCTGAGTCTTCAGCGCGGCGGGTTGGCCACGCCCGCGGCCACGTGCCCCGCAGGCACGTGCTGGCTGGCGTGGGCGATGTGGCCGAGCTGGTCGTCGAAGAAGAAATCGGGCTCGAATTCGCGCAAGAACTCGCCCTTGGGCAGGCCGCCGAGGAACATGGCCTCGTCCACTTCCACCTGCCAGTTCATCAGCGTGCGCACAGCGCGTTCGTGCGCGGGCGCACTGCGCGCCGTGACCAACGCGGTGCGCACGCGCATGGGCGCACCGGCTTCGCCGCCGACGGCTTGCAGGCGGATCAGGGCGTCGAGCACCGGCTTGAAGGGCCCCGGTGGCAGCGGCTCGTGCTGGTGCGCGCGCTCGTGGGCCTGGAAGGCATCGAGACCATCGCGCTGGAACACGCGCTCGGCTTCGTCGCTGAACAGCACGGCGTCGCCGTCGAAGGCGATGCGCAACTCGTGCGGATTGGCGTCGCTGGCGCGAGCGCTGGTGGGGTAGACGCGAGCGGCAGGCACACCGGCAGCCAGGGCCTCGCGCACATCCGACTCGTTCGCACTCAAGAACAACTGCGCGTTCAAGGGCTTGAGGTAGCGCCAGGGGCTGCGGCCACGCGTGAACACGCCGCGCTGGATGGGCAAGCCCAGGGCCTGGGCCGAGCGGTAGACGCGCAGGCCACTGATGGGGTCGTTGCGACTGAGCACCACCACTTCGACCTGCGGGGCCTGCCCCGGGGCGTTGAAGGCCAGCAGCTTGTTGACGAGCGAGAAGGCCACGCCGGGCTTGGCCGGCTGCTCCAGGCGCTGCTGCTGCAGGGCCATGTAGGCGTGGTCGTCGCGGGCCTCGAAGAGTTGGTTTTCCTCTTCAAAGTCGAAGAGCGCACGCGAGCTGATCGCGACGACGAGGCAGCCTTCCAACGATGCGGGCACGGTCAGCCTTTCAAGCCCAGCTTGCGCCAGCCTTCGATGCCCAGCTTTTCCAGGGTCTCCATGTTCGTGTCGAAGATGGACTCGGGGTTCGGGAAGGCGGCCACCGCGCGGTCGATGCTGTCCTCGCGCAGCAGGTGCAGCGTCGGGTAGGGCGAGCGGTTGGTGAAGTTGGTGATGTCGTCGGGCTCGGTGCCTTCGAACTGGTACTGCGGGTGAAAGCTCGCCACCTGCAACTCGCCCTCCAGGCCGATGTCGGCCACCAGCGCATCGGCAGCCTCCAAGAAGTCGTTGTAGTCCAGGAAGTCGGTCAGCACCCGCGGGTGGATCAACAAAGTGGTGTCGGTCTGCTCGGGCGGCGTGTCGTGCAGGTGGTTCAGCTCCGCGGCCAGCTCGTACAGCAGGTCTTCCACCGCGGTGGCCGCGCTGACGACGTAGCGCACCTTGCCCTGCACCTGCACGGCCTTGGCAAAGGGGCACAGGTTCAGGCCGATGACGGCCTTCTCGACCCAGGCTTGGGTGTCTTGCAGGACTTGCGCGTCGGTCATGGGGTGGCGTTCAAAAAGGCCTCGGCCAGGCGCACCCACATGGTGCCGCCGACGGGGATCAAGGCGTCGTTGAAGTCGTAGCTGGGGTTGTGCAAGGTGCAGGGGCCCAAACCGTGGCCGCCCACGCGGTGGGTGCCGTCGCCGTTGCCGATGAGGAAGTAGCAGCCCGGCTTGTGCAGCAGGTAGTAGCTGAAGTCTTCAGCGCCCATGGTGGGCTCGAAGTCCTGCACCGTGGCGCCCATGTCCACCAGGGCCTGGCGCACGAAGGCGGTCTCGGCCACGTGGTTCACGGTGGGCGGGTAGTTGCGGTGGAAGTCGAACTCGGCCGTGAGTTCGAAGGCGCCGGCCAGGCCTTCGGTCAGCTCCTTCATGCGGCGCTCGATCAAGTCGAGCACCTCCACCGTGAAGGTGCGCACCGTGCCCTGCAGTTCCACGCTGTCGGGGATGACGTTGGTCGCTTCGCCGGCCTTGAGCATCGTGACGCTGATGACACCAGTGTCGATGGGCCGCTTGTTGCGGTTGATGATGGTTTGGAAGGCCGTCACCAGCTGGCAGGCGGCTGGCACCGGGTCCAGGCCCAGGTGGGGCATGGCGCCGTGGGCGCCCTTGCCGCGCAGCGTGATCTTGAACTCGTTGCTGCTGGCGAACACCGGCCCCGGGGCCAGCGCAAAGGTGCCGGCGGGCATGCCGGGCCAGTTGTGGGCGCCGAACACGGCGTCCATGGGGCAGCGCTCGAACAGGCCGTCCTTGATCATTTCGCGCGCGCCGCCACCGCCCTCTTCGGCCGGTTGGAAGATCAGGTAGACCGTGCCGTCAAAGTTGCGGTAGCGGCTCAGGTGCTGGGCGGCGGCCATCAGCATGGCCGTGTGGCCGTCGTGCCCGCAGGCGTGCATGCGGCCGGGGATGCTGCTCGCGTGCGCGAAGGTGTTTTTCTCGGTCATGGGCAGCGCGTCGATGTCGGCGCGCAGGCCCACGGCGCGGGGGCTGCTGCCGTTTTGCACGATGCCCACCACGCCCGTCTTGCCCAGCCCGCGAATCACCGGGATGCCCCACTCGGTGAGCTTGGCGGCGATCAGGTCGCTGGTGCGTTGTTCTTGGAAGCAGAGTTCGGGGTGGCGGTGGATGTCGCGCCGCAGCGCGGTGATCGCCTCGCCTTGGGCGAGCACGGTGTCGAGCAATCGCATCAGTCGTTCTCCAGGGTCCAAGTCACTCCGGCGTCGGCCAAGACGGGCATGGCTTCGGGGCCGAACGCAGCGCCCGGGCTCAACACGCCGGCGCGGCCGGTACCCAAGCGCCCCTCGGCCAAAGCCAAGCCCACGGCGGCCATCATTTCCGGGGTGGAGCGGTAGCCCGGGTGGCCTTGGGCCACCAACTCGCCATGCAAGGCCCCGCCTCCCTCGCCCACGGCTCGCCAGCGCAAGGCATAGCCCATGGTGTCCAAGGCCTCGGGGCTGGGGCCTTCGCCGGGCTTGGGGCCCACCAGCTCGATCAGACGCTGAAGCGCTTGGCGCCCGAGCTCAGAAGGCGCGCCCGCCGCCGCGCTCATGGCCGCCAGGGGCGCGGACAAGGTGGCCGCCGTGGACCACTGTGCGGCGCGGCTGGTGGCCCCCAAACCGGCTTGCACCCAAGGACTCGCGGGCAACACGCCAGCGATGGGGCCCAGCCAGGGCTCCACGCCATCGCGCATGGCCATGCCTTCGCGGTAGCGGAACCCCGGCGCGAAGGCCTCAGACCGCAACACGGCCGATCGCAGCACCAATGGCGGGTTGATGAACGGAGCGGGCAACGTGGGCGCCATGACCGAGTTCCAGCGCTCGTCCCACCAGGGGGACAGGGGCGCAGCGTTGCGCTGCGCCACGGCGTTGGCGTTCCAGCCTTCGGGCAACTCGTCGGGCAGCAGGCAGTCCATGCGCTGCAGGCTGTTGCTGCGGTCCAGGGCCAGCACCGTGCCCATCGAAGCCAAGGTGCCCCCGCTCACCGCGTCCGACAGGCGGCGGATGCCCGGGCCGGTGAAGCGCACCGCCACGTCCAGGTCGGCCAGGCGTTGCCCGTGCCGCGTCAGCATCTCGGCGGCCACGGTTTGGGCCAACACGTCAAACGGCAGCGCCTCGTAGCCGCAAGCGTTCACCACCAGCAAGCCCTTGCGTTGCGCCTCTTCGTGGTGGCGCTGCACCATCTGCCGCATCCAGAAGGTCTCGCCACTCAAGTCCAGGTGATGACAGCCGCCGGCGAGGCAGGCTTGCACCACCTGCTCGCCGGTCAAGGCATAGGGTCCGGCCAGGTTCAGCAGCACACGTCCGCTGCGGGCCAGCTTGGCGATGGAGGCTGGGTCGTCCAAGTCGGCCGGCAGCACCTGGAAGGAGCCCCCGCTGACCGCCGCCAGCGCGTCGGGTCGGCGGCCCGCCAGCGCGACGCGCAGGCCTCGGCCCGCGACTTGGCGCCGCAGGGCGCGCACCAGCTGGTGCCCGGTGAATCCGGTCGCGCCCAGCACCATGAGATCGAAGGGTTTCTTGGTCACCGTGACATCATCGCCGGATTCACAGGGCTCCCGCTCGGCCTGGGGTGGCCAGCCCCAAGCGGGCGCGCGCCCTTCACCGTTCTGCTTGAATCGCTCGCATGACCTCCCGAATCGTTCACGGCGCCTGCCCCCACGACTGCCCCGACACCTGCGCGCTGGCGGTGCACGTGCAAGGGGAGCAGGTGATCAAGGTGCAAGGCCGCGCCGACCACCCCAACACCCACGGCGCGCTGTGCACCAAGGTCAGCCGCTACGCCGAGCGCACGCACCACCCCGAGCGGGTGCTGACGCCGCTGAAGCGCGTCTCCAAGAAGACCGAGCCGCCGCGCTTCGAGCCCATCGGCTGGGACGAGGCCTTGCGGACCATCGCCACGAAGTTCAACGCCATCGACGACAAGCAGGCCATCCAGCCCTACAGCTACGCGGGCACCATGGGCCTGCTGCAAGGCGGCAGCATGGCCGACCGCCTGTGGAACCGCCTGGGCGCCGCCCGCCTGGACCGCACCATCTGCGCCAGCGCCGGCGCCGCCGGCCTGACGGCCGCCTACGGGCACCGCATCGGCATGCACGTGCGGCACTTCGCCGACGCCAAGCTGATCCTGATCTGGGGCAGCAACAGCATCGCCAGCAACCTGCACTTCTGGACCTACGCCAACCAGGCCAAGCGCAACGGCGCCAAGCTCATCGCCATCGACCCCCGCCGCACCGAAACCGCCGACAAGTGCCACCAGCACCTGGCCCTGCGCCCGGGCAGCGACGGCGCCTTGGCGCTGGCGCTGATGCACGAGTTGATCAAGAACGACTGGCTGGACCTGGACTACATCGAGCGCGCGGTCGAGGGCTTTGAGGGCCTGCGCGCCAAGGCGCTCAAATGGTCGCCCGAGCGCGCCGCGCCCGTGACCGGCCTGAGCGTGGACGAGATCCGCGGCCTGGCGAAGGACTACGCCCAGACCGCCCCGGCCGCCATCCGCCTGAACTACGGCATGCAGCGCGTGCACGGCGGCGGCAACGCGGTGCGCCTCATCGCCCTGCTGCCCTGCCTGACCGGCGCCTGGAAGCACCAAGGCGGCGGCCTGCTGCTCAGCGCCTCGGGCTGGGCCGCGCCCTTCAAGAACAACGACGCGCTGGAGCGCCCCGACCTGCTGGCCGGCCGCCAGCCGCGCATGGTGAACATGAGCGCGATTGGCGACGCGCTGCTGCACCCTGGCTCGGCCGAGTTCGGCCCGCCCATCCAGGCCCTGGTGGTCTACAACAGCAACCCCGCGGCCGTGGCGCCCGAAAGCGCCAAGGTGGTGAAGGGCCTGCAGCGCGAGGACCTGTTCACCGTGGTGCTGGAGCACTTCATGACCGACACGGCCGACCTGGCCGACCTCGTGCTGCCGGCCACCACGCAGCTGGAGCACCTGGACGTGCACACCAGCTACGGGCACACCGACGTGCTGATCAACGAGCCGGCCATCCCGGCGCAAGGCCAGGCCAAGCCCAACACGCAGATCTTTCGCGAGATCGCCGCCGCGCTGGGCTTCACCGACCCCTGCTTCGCCGAAGACGATGAGGCCCTGGCCCGGCAGGCGCTGACGGGCATCGACTTCGACGCCCTGCGCGCCCAAGGCTGGCTGCCCCTGCCCGTGCCCGAGCACCCGCTGGCCGATGGCGACTTCCCCACCCCCAGCGGCAAGGCCTGGGCCACGCACCCCACCCTCGGCGTGCCCGACTTCGTGCCCAACCACGAGTGCGCCGAAGTGGACCCTGCCTTGGCCGCGCGCTTCCCGCTGGCCATGATCAGCCCGCCGGCGCGCAACTTCCTCAACAGCAGCTTCGTCAACGTCAAGAGCCTGCGCGACATCGAGCGCGAGCCGGTGCTGGAGATGCACCCCGACGACGCCGCGGCCCGTGGCATCGTCGACGGCGCGATGGTGCGCGTGTTCAACGACCGCGGCGAGCAGTTGCTGCGGGCCGCGGTGAACGGCCGCGCGCGGCCGGGCGTGGTCAACGGCCTGGGCATCTGGTGGCGCAAGTTCGGTGTGGACGGCAAGAACGTCAACGAGCTGACGCACCAGCGCCTGACCGACCTGGGCGCCGCCGCCACCTTCTACGACTGCCTGGTCGAGGTGGCCCTGGCGTGAATCGCCGCCGGCTCTTGGGGGCGCTCGCCATGCCAGCCCTGTCAGGCCTGACGGGCTGTGCCGGGATGGGCGAATGGGCCTACCGCCTGCGGCAGTTCAACGGCCACGCCGAGCTGCTGAACCGCGCCCTCCCCGTGGACGCCTGGCTGGCCGACCCGGCCACGCCCGAGGCCACGCGCCAAGCCCTGCAGCTGGCGCTGCGCCTGCGCGCCTTCGCCGTGCGCGACTTGGACCTGCCCGACAACGCCAGCTACCAGCGCTACGCCGCCCTGCCCGTTGAGGCCCAAGGCAGTGTGGTGTGGAACGTGGTGGCCGCCCCAGCCCACAGCCTGAAGCCCCGCACCTGGTGCGCGCCGGTCATGGGCTGCGTGGCCTATCGCGGCCACTTCGAACGCGCCCGCGCCGCGGCGCAAGCCGCCGATCTGCGCGCCGAAGGCTGGGACGTATACCTTTACGGCGTGCCCGCCTACTCCACCCTGGGGTGGAGCAACGCCCTCGGCGGCGACCCGCTGCTCAGCAGCTTTCTGCACTGGCGCGAGGACGACCTGGCCCGCCTGCTGTTTCACGAGTTGGCGCACCAGCGGGCTTATGCCCCCGACGACACCGGCTTCAACGAAAGCTACGCCACCGCCGTGGAGCGCCTGGGGGTGGCGGCCTGGCAGCGGGCCCAAGGCCGCAGCACCGAGGCCACGCCGGAGGATGTGGTCCGCGAGCAGCGCCGCGAGCGCTGGCGGGCCCTGGCCCTGGCGGCCCGTTCCGACCTGGCGGCCTTGTACGCCCTGGCCCCGCCCGATGTGGCCGCGCGCAAGCAGGCCCGCTTTCGGCAGCTGGTCGACGACCTGGCCGTGCTGACCGCCGACGATCCGGGTTACTCGGGTTACCTGGCCTGGGCGCGGCAGGCCAACAATGCCCACCTCGCCTTGGTGTCGGCCTATCAATCCCAAGTGCCGGCGTTCGAGGCTTTGTTCCACCGCTTGGGCGGGCAGTGGTCGGCGTTCCACGCCGAAGTCGCCCGCCTGGCCGCCCTGCCGCCCCACCAACGATCGTTCTGAGGAAGCCATGTCCCACATCCGCATCCACCGCGACCACCACCTGGGCCTGGCCAAAGCCCGCAAGATCGCCTGGGCCTGGGCCGAACAGGTCGAGGCCGAGTTCGGCATGGAGTGCACCGTCGAGGAAGGCGACGACAGCGACATCGTCGAGTTCACGCGCAGCGGCGTGAGGGGCCAATTGGTCGTCACCGCCACCACCTTCGAGCTCGACGCCAAGCTCGGCCTCCTGCTGGGCGCGCTGCGCGGCACCATCGAGTCTCACGTCGAAAAGGAGCTGGACAAGCTCTTGGCGGCGTCCAAGAAGCCCGCCGCCAAAAAGACCAAGGGCTGAGCGCGGCCCGCGCCGCGCCCGCCGACATGCACCCCGCCCCGCTGCTCGCCCGCATCCCGCCGGGCTCCGCCGTGCTGTTCTTCGTGCAGATGGCGTCCACCCTCGGTTACGCGGTGCTGTACTCCACGCTGGTGCTGTACGCCACGCAGCGCTTGGGCTACCCCAACGACAAGGCGGCGGCCGTGATGGGCGTGTTCGGCGCCTTCAACTACGGCCTGCACCTGTTCGGCGGCATGCTGGGCGGGCGCTGGATGAGCAACCGCAACCTGTTCGTCGGCGGCATGCTGCTGCAAGTGGCTGGCTGCGCGGCGCTCACCCGCGGCGACGAGGCCGGGCTGCTGTGGGGCCTGGCAATGTTCCTGAGCGGCTGCGGGCTGAATGTCACCTGCCTGAACATGATGCTCACACAGCGTTTCGCCCCCGAGGACCCTCGGCGCGAAGCCGCTTTCCTGTGGAACTACGCCGGCATGAACGTGGGCTTCTTCGTCGGCTTCGCGGTGGCGGGCCATTACGAGCAGACCCAGGCGTACACGGCATTGTTCACCTTCGCCACCCTGGGCAACGTGGTGGCCATCGTCCTGGCGCTGGCTTTCTGGCGCACCTTGGCCGACCGCGACACGCCACTGACGCTGCTCGGCCCCACGGCCTGGCGCTGGCGCTTTGCCGCGGCCACCGGCGTGATGCTGGGTCTGGTGCCCGTGCTGTGGTGGGCGCTGCAGCGGCCCGGCGACACCGCCTGGGCGTTGAAGGGCTTTTGCGCCCTGGTGGCCCTGTGGCTGGCGCTGCTGACGTGGCGGCATCCCGTGCCGGCCGAGCGCCAGCGCATGCAGGCCTACGGCGTGCTGACCCTGGGCTCACTGGTGTTCTGGTCGCTCTACCAAATGGCGCCCAGCGGCTTGCAGCTGTTCGCGGTCGGCAACGTCGACTTGCAGCTCGGAGGCTGGCGTATCGCCCCGCAGTGGGTGCAGAACATCAACACCCTGGTGATCGTGATCGGTGGGCCCTGGCTGGCCCACCTGTTCGCGCGCTGGCGGGCTCTGGGTTGGCCGGTGGACGTGCCGCAGCAGTTCGCCGCTTCGCTGTTGCTGATGGGCCTGGGCTTCTTGGCGCTGCCGCTGGGCATTCAATTGGCGGGCCCCGATGGGCGCGTCGCTTTCGGTTGGCTGGCAACGAGCTACGTGCTGCAGAGCCTGGGCGAACTGCTCATCTCGCCCGTGGGCTACGCCATGATCGGCCGGCTGGCCCCCCGGCAGCACCAAGGCCTGATGATGGGCGCCTGGATGCTGGTGACCGGCCTGGCCTCGCTGTTCGCGGCCGATTTCTCTGGCTGGGTGGCCCAGCCGGCGGATGGCTCGCCCCTGAGCAGCAACCCCGCTTACGCGCTGCTGTTCACCCAACTGGGCCTGGGCAGCCTGGGCGTGGGGGCGGTGATGCTGGCGATGGTGCCCCGGTTGAGGCGGCTGATCGGGTGACGACCCACCAAGACCCATGAAAAACGGCTCCCAAGGGAGCCGTTGTCGTGCCAGCGCCGGGGGCCGGGCTCACTTGAGCGATTCGACCAAATCGATGTACTGCTGCATCGCATCCTTCGGGTCGGTGCCCTTGAGCTCGTCCCAAGCGCCCCACTTGGCGCGACCCACCATGTCCATCATGCCGGGCTTCTTGGTCTCGTTGTCGCCCTCGGTGGCCTGCTTGAAAAGCGCGTAGAGCTGGAGCAGGGTCGCGTTGTCCGGGCGCTCGGACAACTTCTTGGAGTCGGCCACGGCGGTATCGAATTTCTTCTGCAGGCTCATCGTGTCTCCTTCGGCAAACAGCCAGTGAAAAAGGGGGGTGCGGCAATGATGTTAGCGACAGAATCGAGGCCCTTCCCTCGTCTTTCTGCTGCCCATGTCAGTTCCGCACGAACGCATGTCCCGCGTCGACACCGCCTGGTTGCGGATGGACACGCCCGAGAACCTGATGATGATCGTCGGGGTCTGGCTGCTCAGCCCCCGTCTGGAGCTGGAAACGCTGCGGCAGCGGGTGGGCGAACGCCTGTTGCAGTACCGACGCTTCACGCAACGCGTCGTCGAAGACCCGATGGGCGCGCAGTGGGTCAATGTGCCCGACTTCGACCTGACCGACCACGTCATCGCCGTCGACCTGGAGGCGCGCCCCGGCCAGAGCCGGACGGACGCCCTGAAAGAGCACGTGGCGGCGCTGACCGCCGACCCCCTGGACGCCCGCCTGCCGCTGTGGCAGATCCAACTCATCCAGGACGTGGACGGCCGCAGCGCGATGGTCTCGCGCATCCACCATTGCATCGCCGATGGCATCGCCCTCATCTCGGTCATGCTGTCCATCACCGACGGGGGCCTGCCGCCGCCGGTACGCCGCAAGCGCTCCGAACCCGAAAGCGACGAGGGCGAGTTCGACTGGGTGATCGACACCCTGGTCAAGCCCGTGACCCAGCTGACCATGCAAACGGTCAAGCTGGCCAGCAAAGGCGTCTCCAAGGGCATGGACGCCTTCATGCACCCCGACCAACCCATGGACGGCACGCTGCACCTGGCCCGGCTGGGCTTCCAGGCGGTGAACGACGTGAGCGCGCTGGCGGTGATGCCCAACGACTCGGCCACCCGGCTGAAGGGCAAACCGGGCATCGCCAAGCGGGTGGCTTGGAACGACGACCTGCCGCTGGACCGCGTCAAGGTCGTGGGCAAAGCGCTGATGGGGTCCATCAACGACGTCCTGCTCAGCTGCGTGGCCGGCGCCATCGGCGAGTACCTGCGCAGCAAGGGCGACGACCCCACGGGGCTGGAAATCCGTGCCATGGTGCCCGTGAACCTGCGCCCCATGGACAAGGCCTACCAGTTGGGCAACCGCTTCGGTTTGGTCCCGCTGGTGCTGCCGATCGGCATCGACAACCCGGTGGAGCGGCTGTACGCGGTGCGAGCGCGCATGCACGACCTCAAGGGCAGCTTCCAGCCGCTGATGGCCTTTGGCCTGCTCAGCGTGGCGGGCCTGCTGATCAAGCCGGTGCAGCACGCCCTGCTGGGCCTGTTTGCCAAGAAGGCCACGGCGGTGATGACCAACGTGCCGGGCCCGCAAAAGCCGCTTCAGTTTTGCGGCTGCACCGTGGACCAGGTGCTGTTTTGGGTGCCCCAGAGTGGCGACATCGGCATGGGGGTGAGCATCCTGACCTACGCCGGCAAGGTGCAGTTTGGGCTCATCACGGACGCCGGCCTGTGCCCCGACCCCCAGGCCATCGTGGACCGCCTGCCCGGCGCCTTCGAGCGCCTGGAGACGCTGACCTTGATGCTGCCTTGGGGCGAGGATCAGCTCGAAGGTTTGCCCGGCTGAGCGCAGCAGCGGCGCCTCATTCGGCGCACCAGATCAAGTCCAACGGGTAGCGTCGCCCGGCCTCGTAGTCGTCCAGCCCGCGCAGCATCAGCGGCGAGCGAAGCTCGTGGGCGCGCGCGCGGATTTCGTCGGCGCTCAACAGCACCGTCTCGATGATGGGGGCGTCCAATTCGGTGCGCTCGCGCGCCCCCACCGTGCCCACGAAAGCGATTCGCAGAAAGCGCACCACCTCGCCACTGGCTTGGCGACGGATGTCGCTCAAGTAAAAGCCCAGGATGGCCTCGGGCCGAAAGGGGTGGCCGGTTTCTTCCAGCACCTCGCGACACACGGCCTGCAGTGGGGTTTCCTCCGCCTCCAGGTGGCCCGCGGCGTTGTTGATGCGAATGCCATCGCGGCTGGTGTGCTCACGCACCCACAGGAGCTTGCCCTCGTGCTCGATGTAAGCGGCGACGGTGACGTTGGGCTTCCAGCGAATCTCGGCCATGGGGGGGTGGATTGCAAGGGTTCGAACAGGCCCAGCCTAGCGCATGGCAAGACGCTGCCCACGCTTCGAACTCGCGCAGCCCAGCCATCGCTGGCCGCACAGGGGCGCCGCCAGTCGATGTAACCGCCGTGTAAGCTGCGCCCTCCTTCGAGGAGACAAGCCCATGTTGATTGGAGTTCCGCGAGAGAGCGCGGCCGGCGAAACCCGCGTGGCGGTGACGCCCGAGACCGCGAAGAAGTTCAAAGCCGCCGGCCACACCGTGCGCGTGGAGCGCGGCGCCGGCGTGACCGCCGCCTGCACCGACGCCGCTTACGAGGCCGTGGGCGCCGAGCTGACCGACGCCGCGGGCGCCCTGGGCGCCGAGCTGGTGCTGAAGGTGCAGCGCCCCAGCGCATCCGAGCTGGCGCAGATGAAGACCGGCAGCGTGCTGGTGGGCATGCTCAACCCCTTCGATGCCGAGGGCCTGCAGGCCATGGCGCAGGCCGGACTCACCGCCTTTGCGCTAGAAGCCGCGCCCCGAACCACGCGGGCGCAGAGCTTGGACGTGCTGTCCAGCCAAGCCAACGTGGCCGGCTACAAGGCCGTGCTGCTGGCGGCGCACCACTATCCGAAGCTGTTCCCCATGCTGATGACTGCAGCCGGCACCATCAAAGCGGCGCGCGTGGTCATCCTGGGCGTGGGCGTGGCGGGGTTGCAGGCCATCGCCACCGCCAAGCGCCTGGGCGCCGTGATCGAGGCCTCGGACGTGCGCCCCTCCGTCAAAGAGCAGGTCGAGTCCCTGGGCGCCAAGTTCATCGACGTGCCTTACGAAACCGCCGAAGAGAAGGAAGCGGCCGAAGGCGTGGGCGGCTACGCCCGCCCGATGCCGCCGAGTTGGCTGGCGCGGCAGGCCGCCGAGGTGGCCAAGCGTGTGGCGCAGGCCGACATCGTCATCAGCACCGCGCTCATCCCCGGTCGCCCCGCGCCCACGCTGATCACCGAAGAGATGGTCAAGAGCATGAAGGCCGGCTCGGTCATCGTCGACATCGCCGCCGGCCGCGGCCCCGGCGGCGTGGGCGGAAACTGCCCACTCACGGTGGCCAACCAAACCGTTCAGGTGCACGGCGTGACGATCGTGGGCGAAACCAACCTGCCCGCCACCGTGCCGGCCGACAGCAGCGCGCTGTACGCCCGCAACGTGCTGGACTTCCTGAAGCTCGTGATCGGCAAAGACGCGAAGTTCGCCCTGCCCACCGACGACGACATCGTCACCGCCTGCCTGATGGCCCAGGGCGGTGAGGTCAAGCGCAAGTAAGGAGCCCCACCATGGACGCCGTGTCCCCGACGATCATCAACCTGATCATCTTCGTGCTGGCCATCTACGTGGGCTACCACGTGGTGTGGAACGTCACCCCCGCGCTGCACACGCCGCTGATGGCCGTCACCAACGCCATCTCCGCCATCGTCATCGTGGGCGCCATGCTGGCCGCCGCACTGACCGAAACCCCGCTGGGCCGCGTGATGGGCGTGGCGGCGGTGGCCCTGGCCGCGGTGAACGTGTTCGGTGGCTTTTTGGTCACCCGGCGCATGCTGGAGATGTTCAAGAAGAAGGACAAAAAGGCCGGGGGCGCGAAATGAGCATGAACTTCGTCGTGCTGGCGTACTTGGTCGCCAGCGTCTGCTTCATCCAGGCCCTCAAAGGCCTGAGCCACCCCACCACCTCCATCCGGGGCAATGTGTTTGGCATGGTCGGCATGGCCATCGCCGCACTCACCACCGTGGCCTTGATCGGCAAGCTGGCCGTCGACTTGGGCCAAGCCAACCCCTGGGGCGGCTTGGTCTACGTGCTGATCGGCCTCGTCGTTGGGGGGGGTCTGGGCGCCGTCATGGCGCAACGCGTCGAGATGACCAAGATGCCCGAGCTGGTGGCCTTCATGCACAGCATGATCGGCTTGGCGGCGGTGTGCATCGCCGTGGCGGCGGTGGTGGAGCCCTACGCGCTCATCCCGGGGCTGGCGCGCGGTGCCGAGATCCCGCTCGGCAACCGGCTGGAGCTGTGCCTGGGTGCGGCCATCGGGGCCATCACCTTCAGTGGCTCGGTCATCGCCTTCGGCAAGCTCAGCGGCAAGTACAAGTTCCGCCTGTTCCAGGGCGCGCCGGTGCAGTTCAAGGGCCAGCACGCGCTCAACGCCGTGCTGGGCTTGGCCATGCTGGGGCTCATCGCCTACTTCATGGCCACCGAAAACTGGACGGCCTTCTTGGTGGTCTGCGCTCTGGCCTTCGTGCTGGGCGTGCTGATCATCATCCCCATCGGCGGCGCCGACATGCCCGTGGTGGTGTCCATGCTCAACAGCTACTCCGGCTGGGCGGCGGCGGGCATCGGCTTCAGCCTGGGCAACAGCATGCTGATCATTGCCGGCTCACTGGTGGGCAGCTCGGGCGCGATCCTGAGCTACATCATGTGCAAGGCCATGAACCGCTCGTTTTTCAGCGTCATTCTGGGCGGCTTTGGCGGCGAAGCGGCGGTGGCGCAAGGGGCGCAACAACAACGCAGCGTCAAGAGCGGCAGCGCCGACGACGCCGCTTTCATCTTGGGCAATGCCGAAACGGTCGTCATCGTGCCAGGCTACGGGCTGGCCGTGGCCCGCGCGCAGCACGCCGTGAAGGAGCTGGCCGAAAAGCTCACGCACAAGGGCATCACCGTCAAGTACGCCATCCACCCCGTGGCCGGCCGCATGCCGGGCCACATGAACGTGCTGCTGGCCGAAGCCGAGGTGCCCTACGACCAAGTCTTCGAGATGGAAGACATCAACGGCGAGTTCGGCCAGGTGGACGTGGCCATCGTGCTGGGCGCCAACGACGTGGTGAACCCCGCCGCCATGGTAAAGGGCTCGCCCATCTACGGCATGCCCATCCTCGAGGCCTACAAGGCCAAGACCATCATCGTGAACAAGCGCTCGATGGCCGCGGGCTACGCCGGTCTGGACAACGAGCTGTTCTACATGGACAAAACCATGATGGTCTTCGGCGACGCGAAGAAGGTGGTTGAGGACATGGTCAAGGCGGTGGAGTAGGGGTTGCCCCCGCCAGCGCAACGTCTTGGTGGGGCAGGGTCGCACTGGGGCCTGGGAGTCTGCGCGGCAGAAGGGATCCTGGCGCCGCGCCGCAGTGTCCGTGCGAAGATGTTGCCAATGTCCAAGGATGCTTCGCTGCCTGACTCGGACGCCGTCCCGGGATGGGAGGCGGCCTATGAGGAGCTCAAGCGCATTGCCCACGCCCGCCTGCATGCCGCCGGTGGCGCTGCCGGCGCGCAAGGCCTGACCCAACTCAACACCACGGCCTTGGTCAATGAAACCTTTGTCCGCTGGGGCCACCGCGCCGACGCCAGTCGCTTCCCAAGCCGCGGGCATTTCTTCGCCTACGCGGCGCGGGTGATGCGCTCGGTGGTGGTGGACTTGGTGCGCGAACGCCAGTCAGAACGACGCGGCGGCGGCTGGCAAGGCGTGACACTGGGCCCCACTTTGGACAACCAATTGGCCGCCCCCCAGGAGGAGGAAGCCCTGCAAGTGGACGAAGCCCTGAAGGCCCTTCAGGCGGTGGAGCCGCGGCTGGGCCAAGTGGTGGAAATGCGCTACTTCGCTGGCATGAGCGAGGCCGAGATTGCCGAGGTTCTGGGCCTGAGCGAACGCACCGTGAGACGCGACTGGGAAAAGGCCCGTGCCCTGCTGCGCAGCATGCTGGCCGACTGAATCTCCAGCCGAATGGCCCAGGGAAGGGCGGACATTGACCGCTTTCAGGCGCCTGACCCGTTGGCTTTAAAGGCCATGAACATGCCCCTGCCCTGCCCGCCCGAACACTGGAGCGCCTTCTCCCTTCGGCTGGATGAAGCCATGGCCATGCCTGAGGCTGAGCGCGAGGCTTGGTTGGCCGCCCTGCCGGCGTCCGACGTTGTCCTCGCGCCCTACCTGGCTGCGGTGCTGCGCCACTTGAGCGCGCCCGAGACGGGCGCGCCCCCGCTGCATGCGCCCCGCCTGAGCCCCACCGCAGAGCACCGGCCGGGGGAGGCCGTTGGCCCTTACGAGTTGCTGGCGCCCCTGGGCGAGGGGGGCATGGGGACCGTCTGGCGCGCGCGGCGAGCCGATGGCGCCTATGCGCGCGAAGTGGCCTTGAAGTTGCCCCATGCCCACTTGCTGGTCGGCTCGGTGCGCGAGCGCTTCGAGCGCGAGCGCGACATCCTCGCGAGTCTGGTGCATCCCCACATCGCCACCTTCCTCGACGCCGGACTGAGCGAGCGCGGCCAGCCCTACCTGGCGCTGGAACTGGTCAGCGGCCAGCCCATCACCACCCACGCGCAGCAACGCGCCCTGAGCGTGGCGCAGCGCTTGGCCCTGTTCGATCAGGTGCTGGCGGCCGTGGCCCATGCCCACAGCCGCCTGGTGGCGCACCGCGACATCAAGCCGGCCAACGTGCTGGTCAACACTCAAGGCCAGGTGAAGCTGCTGGATTTCGGCATCGCCAAGCTGCTGCACGGGCAGGACGACGGGCTTGCGCTGACGCGCGAATCGTTGCCCGCGACGCCACGCTACGCCGCTCCCGAGCAGCGCAAGGGGGGCGTCATCACCGTGGTCACCGACGTCTACGCCCTCGGGCTGATGCTTCACGAACTGCTCAGCGGGCAGGCGGCGTGGCCACAAGGCTGGAGGGAGGCGCAATCTCAGCCTCCGTTGCCTTCCAGCGTCGTGGCCGAAGCCGCACTGCGCCGCACGCTGAAGGGGGATCTCGATGCCATCGTGCACAAGGCCTTGCAGCCTGAGCCCGCGCAGCGCTATGCCAGCGTGGCCGCCCTGGCCGAAGACCTTCAGCGCTACCGCCTGGGCAGGCCGATTGCAGCGCGCCGCATCACGCCGTGGGTGCGTGCGGGCAAGTTCGTGCAGCGCCACCGCCTTCCCGCCGCGCTGGGCTTGGGCTTGGCCGCCAGCCTGCTGGCCGGCGTGGTGGGCGTGGCTTGGCAGGCGCACCAAGCGAGTGAGCAAGCCCGCCGCGCCGAGGCGGTGAAGAACTTCCTCATCTCGGTGTTTGAGGGTGCCGACCCCCGCCTGGCCGGCAACCGCGCTCGCGGCATGACCCCAGTGCGCGAATTGCTGGATCGCCATGCATCACGGATCGACACGGATTTCGCGACCGATCCGCAGCTGCGCATCGAGCTGCTGGGCCTGGTGGCCGCGCTTTACCGTGAGTTGGATGAACCCGCCGCAGCTCAGCGCTTCGCCGATCGGTTCCTCAACCTGGCCACAGAGCATCTGGGGCCACAACATGCTTGGGTGCTGAGTGCGCGAGTCGAGCGCCTTGCACAGGTGTACTCGCAAGGCGACCTCCCGGACTGCCGCTCCCTGGCCGCGCCGCTGGACGCGGAGATACGGCAGGCCGGACTGGATGCCAGCGAACTCCGTGCTGCATGGTGGTTGAACACGGCCTTGTGCCATGCCGACGCACCCGAGCGCGGGCCCGAGCGGCTGCGCTGGCTGACCCAATCCGAGGCGCTGTTCGCCCGTACGGCGCCGGGCAGCCGAGGCCACGTGACGGCGTGGGTGGAACTTGCCAACCTGCACAGTGCGGCTGGCCGTTTCGAACCGGCCCTTCAGGGCTTCCAGCGGGCACTCGCATTGGCAGAGTCCCAGCCTCGCCGCAACGAGGTGGAGTTGCAGACCTTGCACGGCAACATGGGCTTGACCCTGCAACAGATGGGTCGCCTCGACGAGGCCGCTGCCGCCTACGGACGTGCAGCCGAGGTGGCCGAACGCACCGTCGGCGCGGCCCATCCCACCAGTTGGGAGCCCCGTGCCAACCACCTGCGCACCCTGCACCTGGCCGGCCAGCGGGAGGCCGCATGGGCCTTGCTGCCCGAACTGCAAGCCGCCA
This sequence comes from Inhella sp., assembly GCF_027532025.1. GTDB lineage: Bacteria > Pseudomonadota > Gammaproteobacteria > Burkholderiales > Burkholderiaceae_C > Inhella. Next base: position 56,501 of record NZ_JAPZSY010000012.1, read on the forward strand.
TCGAGGCCGCCGAACAGCGTCCCGATGTGCGCGTGCTGATGGCCAACACCCGCGAGCACATTGGCGAACGCATGGCCGCTGAAGGCCGCGGCGCGCAAGCGCTGCCCTGGCTGCGCAGCGCCGTGGCGCTGCATGAGCAGTCGAGCACCTACCCCTTTGCCCACCGCCGTGCGCTGCGCCACCTGGGAGACGCGCTGGCCCGCGCCGGCGAGGAGTCCGAAGCGGGCCGCGTGCTGGCCGATGCACTGGCACGCTACGAGGCTGCCGATCCTGCAGGACGGCAAGCGGTGGTGGCGGCCCGTGAGCGCTACGCCCGCTGGCTGCTGGCGGCCGGGCAATCAGCGCAAGCAGGCGCGCAGTTCGAACGTTGCATCGCCGACGCCGAGTCCAAAACTTGGGCCCATGTGGCCCTGGCACAGGCGGGCGCCGCCCGGGTGGCACTGATGGCGGGGAGACTCCTTGATGCGCAGGCGCACAGCGCCCAAGCGCTGGCCACGTGGTCCACCGTGACGGGGTTTCGCGACGTGCGCATGCAGGCCTATCTGTGGCGCGTGCGCGCCGCCGTGCTGGAGCGCGACCCCAGCACCCGGCAGGAAGCCGGCGCGCTGTGGGCCAAGGCGCTGGCTGCCGCGCAGCGCACCGATGCCCCCGGCGCGGCCACGCTCACGCAGCCCCAGACGCTTCCGCTGTGATCACACCGAGAAGAAGTCCAGCACCGCTGCCGAGCCCAGCGTGCGCAGCGGTGTGGCCCCGGCCGCGCCCTTGGCGAGGAATTCATCGAAGTCGTAGAGCTTCTTCTCCCACAAGCATTGCTTGCAGCCGGGCAGCCACTTGAAGCGCACCCAGCCAGCGAGCATACCCGGGTCGGTGGTGGCCCAGTTGTCAGGCGATCTGAACAGCGTTTGCGTGCGACCGTTGCTCAGCATCAGCACCAGGCGGCCAGCGGTTCGGCTAGAAGCAGGGTCGTCAGGCATCCACACCATCACGTCCAGGGTGACCGGGTTCACATCCAGCAAGTAGGCCGGTCCCCAGGCCAGCGTGTTGGGCACACCGGCGTTGTAAGTGCCGCCGCTCACCAAGTGCTGGGTCACGGTGATGGGGAGAAAGCGTTGAGCGATTTCGTATCGCGCAGGCACCACACCGGGCGCGCTGAGCAAGCGGCCTTGCGTCATCTCCGTGACTTCGCGGTTGACGAGCAGGGTGTCACCCACCCAGAGCGGCATCCAGCACTTCACCGAATCGCGTCCTGATCCCACCACGAACACCGGCGGCGCCGGGTCGACCTGCGGTCGGGCCGTCACGGCACCGGTATCGGTATTCACCGCCATCGTGTAGCCGCCGAACACACCCACGCCATCGTTGCCAAGCATGGAGATGGACGCGAAGTTTTGCGGACAAAAGGTCAGTTCGTGCCGCGTGGCATGCCAGGCCATCGAGCCCAGGTTGCCCGCGCCCACATGGCGCTCGTTGCTGCCATCGGTGTGGATGACGCGAATGCCGGCGCCATCCCGGCTGTCGCCGCCCTTGTTGCTGAAGAAGGCCACGCGCTGCCCGTCGGGCGACCAGCGGGCATGCTGTGGAAAGTCGTCGGTGAAGGTCTTCACCACCTGCAGGTCGCTGCCGTCGAGCCGGCTGTGGGCCAGCACATAGGTGTTGCGCGAGGGGTTGGAGACAAAGCCCATGCGCACGGTGGACGAGGGTGGCACGGGGGGTGGCGGCGCAGGAGGAGGCGGTGGGGGCGGAGGCGGAGGCGGGGGCGGTGGTGCGGGCGCCGGCGGTACCGGGCCACTGGGGAGCGCACTGTCGCCGCCCCCGCCGCCGCAACCGGCCAACAAGGCGGCACTGACGCTCAGCAGTGCGCGCCGTCGAGACAGGTCAAGACCAGGCGACCAGGTGGGTGGGTTGGGCGGTGGCAAGGTGGCAGACATGAGGATGGGACTGACCGATGTGAGTAGGACAAGGACACCAACGCGAACTCGCCGCCGAAGCGGACACGCCCGATGAGTGGGGAGGCGCGTGCCTTCAGGGAGCCACGCCCACGGGCATCCACGCCTGAATGCGGCCCATCCCGTAGGCGAGAAAACCGATGTCGCCGGCATCGGCCAGTCGCCAACGCACCCACAACTCGCGTCGTGTGGCATCCACCCCGACCTCCAGGCTGTTCTTCGATCCTTTCGGCCGCTCCACGGCAAGCTGCCAGGCCACGGGTTGGGCATAGGGGGGCAGATCGAAGGTCCAGCGATCGCTGCCCTCCACGGGCGCGCCGCCGAGCTCCGTGTCCGAGACATGCACCGCTCGCAACGGCACCTCCGGCCCGAAGGCGCTTTTGAAGCCCACACACTGCAAGCCCTGGCACGGCGGCGACGAACCGCCCGCATGGCCTTGGCACCAGCCGCGCACTGCAGGCTGGGCAACGCGAGCGTCGCAACTCAGGCTGCGTGCTCTCGCTTCGATGTTCACCAACTCCCATTGGGGCCAAAACTGCGCCTCAGCGGAGGCCAGCAGGCCGCGCGCCGTGGTCAGGTTCACCGTCGCTCGACCGGGTGGTACCCCTCGGATGTCCGTCGGCATGGCCAGTTGCAACTGCGAGGGCTTCCAGTCCACCACTTGGGCGTAAAAGCTGCGCTCCTGAGCAGCGCCGAGACGCAACTCCACCCGGCCGACGCCGTTGCCCAGGCAATGGCCGCGCACGATGAACAGCTCCCCAGGCACCAGGCGCTCGCCAGAGGCCGGCTCAACGGCCGTGATTTCCGGCTGCGGTGCTGCAACTTGATCGCACACCTTCACGGCGGTCGCGGCGGCACCACCGACCAAGCGCTGACGCTGCGATGGCGCCGCAGCAAAGCCAGCACGTTGCAGCGCACCGGCCGCCGGGCGTGGCGGTGGCGGTGCCGCCTGCGACAAGTGCTGGACTGCAGTGGTTTGACGTTGGCTGGGTGCTGTGTTGGCGCTGGAAACCAAAGGCGCGACACCGCTCGCCGCCTGCACCTGCGGTGTCATGACCTGCATCTTGGTGGCCATGGGCGGGCGCGCAGCTGGGCTCGGCAAGGACGATGGTGCCGCCAGGCCCTGAGCCTGCGCGCTCAAGGCCGTCCACAGCAGCCAGGCCCCACTGCAGGCATGAATGCTGCGCATCGTTCGGGATGGAGTCGGGAGGTTCATGGGGTCTCGGTGGGCAAAGGTTGAGGGGGGAGCGCGTCGCGCGGGGTGGTCCTGCCATCAGTTCGGCGGTGGTGCAAACCGCTCCGCCAACAAACGCACGCCTTCTTCGATCGCCTCGCGCAGCGCCGCGTCCAGGCTTTGCTTGCGGCTGCTGCTGTGTTGCACGTCGGGCGTGTAAGGGCTCACGGTCTTGCCACGCTGAGCCATCACGGTGCTCACCAACGCGGCCACACCGCTCACTTGAAGGCTGCCGCCCTGCAGGGCTTTGCGCACATTCACTGCATCCACCACCTCGCCGGTCGCGGCCTCCACGATCTGGATGTCGAGCCCCAACTCATCGCGGTTGGAACCACCCCCCAAGAGCAGGCCACCCACGCCCAGAGTTGTGGCGGATTGACGGGCGCTGGCATTGACCTCGCTGAGTTCAGCCTGAAAGAGGTACTCCGCGCCGCGCAAGGCCTGATCGTTGGCACGCCCACGGGCTTGGCCAGTGGCGGCAAGCTGCTTCTCCACCATCACGCTGCCCGCCAAGCGCGAACGGTCCAGCACGCGAAAGCGCCCGCTCTTGACCAGCGCCGTCTTGAACATCTCGGTGCTCCCCCGAGCGGGCAGCTCGGGCAAAGCGCTGGTCACCTCGTACAAGGCCACAGCCACTCGGGCCTCGGCGCTGCGCCGGGGCAATCGCTTCAAGGCCTGATGCGTCGGCGAGGCATCTTCTTGGGCGCGCGGCGCAGCACCGCAACCCACCAGGATGCCGGCAGTGGCCAAACCGGCGCCCAGACACAGGCGCCGCCGTGCAAGAGCGCGGCTCATGGCGCCACCTTGGGCAGGTTGGTGTAGCGGGTGCTGCCGCGCACCTCGCCAGCGACTTCACGGTAGGGCAACCCGGAGTTGCGGCCGATCCACACCCGGCTCACCACCGTGTCACCCCCCATGTCCGGGGCGTTGAAGCGGTAGACGTCGGTGGCCTCGCCCTCAAAGCTCTCGCCTGAGCCTTCGCGCGCGCAGGCCGTGAGCAAGCTCTGCGACCGCTCCGCGGCGCGACGCATCGCTTTGGTCTGGCCCGCAATGTTCTTCCAGGGCTCGCCGTCTGCGCGGTGCAGCCACTGACCGCCTTGCTTGATCGTCTCGGAGCGCAGGCCCGGCATCTCCTGCACCAAGTAGAAGGCCGCTGCATCCAGGCGCTTGACGCTGGCCTGCGCCACCCGGACGCAGTCCTGCGGCGCCGCTGCGCTGATACCGGGCGACCCAGCCAGCCACAGCAAGCAGCAAGCAGACAGACAGGGGTTGATGTTCATGGCATGCCTTTCATTTTTTTCAAAGGTTGGAGGAGCGCGGGCGCGCTGTGGGATTCGCGCTGGCCGGCTGGCCCCATGCCATGCGGAAAGGCGATGTCCAGCTTCAGCACGTACAGCAGCTCCTCGCCGGGCTGGGCCAGCTGCCAATCCACCTCCAGCGCGTAGCGCAAGGGGCGATGGCGCGGGGCGTTGTCGGCCACCGGCGGCAGCAGGCGTACAGCCACCTGGCCCTCCCGCGAGACATCCATGTCGCTGATCACCGGCACGCCCCAGGCGGGCAGCTCCAGCACATACACATCGGTGTGGCGCCCCGTGGAGGCGCAGCCCTGGCCCGTGGAAGCGCACTGGTGCGCGCCTTCGATCAGGAATTCATTCAGGTGCTTGCTGCCCCGCTGGAACTGCGGCAAGGGCGCATGCGCTTGGCGACCGGAGCGGCAGGCACCGGGCAGAGAGGCGGAGATGTCGGCACAGCGCTCCAACTGCGGCACCAGCTTCACGTCGTAGGGGTGGTGGTAGGTCCAGCGTGGCCAGAAGTGCCCGGTCATGGCCACCAGCGGTCGCGCCGCACCGGCCGGCTGAACGCTGAATGACACCTCCGAGGGCGCCCGTCCGGACAAATCGCCTGGCAACTGGGCGGTGATGCGCCCGTCGTCCCAAGCCAACACCTGAGCCGAGATGGGTGGGGCGACCTCCAGCATCAGGCGTTTCGCGTCCTGACTGCTGGACGCAGGGGAACCGGGGAACTGCACCCACACTTGCCCCGTTTGCGCACCCAGGCAACGACCATGCAGGGTGAACGGCAGGCCCGGGGTGATGGCCGCCTGTGGCGGCGCGTAGCCACCTCGCACCTGCACCATGCCGAGGGTTCGGCTGCGAGTGACGCTGTGGTAGGCCACCTCGACAGCGCCGCCCGACTCAACGCGAGTCAGTTGGGGACCTGCGTCCTCGCAAAGCCCGGCCTGCCGTGCCACCGAGGCACTCGGCTGCCCAGCTACCGTCTGGGCCTGTGACGGTGCTGGACCCAGCCTGGGCGTCGGGGCAGACGGCCAGGCAGGTTTTGCTGTGGCGGGCAAACTGCTTGGGGCGGTGGGCAAACTGCTTGGGGCGGTGGGCAGCTGAGCGTGGGCCGGAGCAAGCAGCAGGCCGACCGCGCTGAGCGCCAGGCCGGCCATTCGTTGAGGCAGCAGGAACATGAGCTTGTTGAGGCGTGAAGTTGCTGATGCCACACACCAACGGCATGCCGCGGCCAGACCGGACAACGACGTGCCCCCTTGGGCTTCTGCCGCTCCGACTCCTAGGCCAATTCCCTAGCCGACGCCGCCACGCACCCTCGCAGAATCAAGTCGCCCCCGAAGGAGACCACCCGTGGACAAGATCTGGCTCAAGCACTATTCGCCCGGCGTGCCGGCGGAAATCAACCCCAGCCGCTACGGCAACCTGATCGAGTTGATCGAAACCGCCTTCAAGGCGCACGCCAGCAAGCCGGCCTACAAGATGATGGGCGCGTCCTTGAGCTTCGCCCAGGTGGACGAAGCCTCGCGCGCGCTGGCGGCCTACTTGCAAGGCCTGGGGCTGGTCAAGGGTGACCGCGTGGCCATCATGATGCCCAACGTCTTCCAGTACCCGGTGGCCATCGCCGCCGTGCTGCGCGCGGGCTTCGTGGCCGTCAACGTCAACCCGCTCTACACCCCGCGCGAGCTGGAGCACCAGCTCAAGGACAGCGGCGCCAAGGCCATCGTCATCGTCGAGAACTTCGCTTCGACGCTGAAGGAGGTCTACGACAAGGTGCCCACCAAGCACGTGGTGCTGGCCGCCATCGGCGACCTGTTCGGCTTCTTCAAGGGCAAGCTGATCAATTACGTGGTGCGCAAGAAGAACAAGATCGCGCCGGTCGAGTTCCCGGGGATGGTGCGCTTCAACGCCGCCGTGGCCAAGGGCCGCGGCATGACCTACACGCCGCCCAGCCTCAAGGCCGACGATGTGGCCTTGCTGCAGTACACCGGCGGCACCACGGGCGTGAGCAAAGGCGCCGTGCTGCTGCACCGCAACCTGGTGGCCAACGTGCTGCAGGCCGAGGCCTTCTACGACGCCGCCTTGAAGAAGGTGCCCGCGGGCGAGCAGGTGCACACCGTGTGCGCACTGCCGCTCTACCACATCTTCGGTTTCACGGCCAACCTGATGCTGTCCATGCACAAGGGCGGCGTGAACGTGCTGATCCCCAACGCGCGCGACCTGCCGGCCACGCTCAAAGAGCTCAGCCAGCACACCATCCACAGCTTCCCGGCGGTGAATACCTTGTTCAATGCCCTGGCCAACCACCCCGAGTTCAACACGGTGGACTGGAGCCATCTGGTCATTTGCGTGGGCGGCGGCATGGCCGTGCAGCAGGGCACCGCCAAGCTGTGGCTCGAGAAGACCGGCTGCCCGATCTGCGAGGGCTACGGCCTGAGCGAAACCTCGCCCGTGGCCACCTGCAACCCCTGCGACAGCACGGCCTACACCGGCACCATCGGCGTGCCCGTGTGCAACACCGAGCTGAAGTTGCTGGACGACGATGGCAACGAAGTGCCCTCGCCCGGCCCCGGCGAAATCGCCATCAAGGGCCCGCAGGTGATGGCCGGCTACTGGCAGCGCCCGGACGAAACCGCCAAGGTCATGACGCCCGACGGCTTCTTCCGCACCGGCGACGTGGGCATGGTGGACGAGCGCGGCTTCTTCCGCATCGTCGACCGCAAGAAGGACATGATCCTGGTCAGCGGCTTCAACGTCTACCCGAACGAGATCGAAGACGTGCTGTCGCAAATGCCCGGCATCCTGGAGTGCGCCGCGGTGGGCGTGCCCGACGAAAAGGCCGGCGAGGCGGTGAAGGTGGTCATCGTGAAGAAAGACCCGGCCGTGACCGACGCCGACGTGCGCGCCTTCTGCGAGGCCAACCTCACGGGCTACAAGCGCCCCAAGATCGTCGAGTTCCGCACCGAGCTGCCCAAGACCCCGGTGGGCAAGATCCTGCGCCGCGAACTCCGCGACAAACAGAAATAGGCCCACCCCGTACGCGCTGCGCGCGCCCCCTCAAGGGGGCACCACCAGCGGCCCGGCGAAGGCGTTTCAAATTCGAGCCGGGCCCTGCGCCCGGCTTATTGCTGGGCGCTTAACGCAAATCGCGATGGCCTTGCGCGACGCGTGCCTTGGGGTGCACGGGCACAGTCGCGCCCTCGGTTGGCGGGCCGTGCCTTGAAATCGAGGCGGCGGCCGCCACGTCTGCCCTCTTCGCGCTTCAACACCGACCTCGCATGACCGCTCCCACCTTGTTCTCGCCGCTCACCGTCGGTGCCCTGACCCTGCCCAACCGCGTGGTGATGGCCCCGCTGACCCGCGCCCGCGCCGGCACGACGCACATCGCCAACGCGCTCATCGCCGAGCACTACGCGCAGCGCGCCAGCGCCGGTCTCTTGATCGCCGAAGCCACGATGGCCGCCGCCGACGGCTGCGCCTTCACCGGCGAGCCCGGCATCTTTGACGACGCCTGCGTGGCCGGCTGGAAGCAAGTCACCGACGCCGTGCACGCCGCGGGCGGGCGCATCCAGCTGCAGATCTGGCACCCGGGCCGCGCCGCGCACTCGTCGCTGAATGGCGGCGTGCAGCCCGTCAGCAGCACCGATCGACCCATCCGGAACGACACCATCCACACGCCCACGGGCCCGCAGCCCTACGAAGCCCCGCGCCGCCTGCGCGACGACGAGATCCCCGGCATCGTGCAGCTGTTCGCCGACGCCACGCGCCGCGCGCTGGCCGCGGGCTTCGACGGCGTGCAGGTGCACGGCGCGCACGGCTACCTGATCGACCAGTTCCTGCGCGACAGCGTCAACGACCGCACGGGCCCCTACGGCGGCTCCATCGAGAACCGCGCCCGATTGCTGCTCGAGGTGGTGGACGCGGCGATCGCCGTGGCCGGCGCCGACCGCGTGTCGGTGCGACTGTCGCCCCTGGTGGCCTTCAACGACATCGCCGACAGCGACCCCGAGGCCCTGGTGGCCCACGTGGCCCAGCAGCTCAGCGCGCGCGGCATTGCCTTCTTGGAAATGCGCCACGCCGACCAGGCGCTGCCGGCGGAAGCCTCGATCGCCCGCGTGGCGCGCGAGCACTTCAAGGGCGTACTGATGCTCAACGGGGGCTTTGACGGGGCCAGCGCCGCGCAGGCCCTGGCCGAGGGGCGTGGTGACGCGGTCGTGTTCGGCAAGGCCTTCTTGGCCAACCCCGACCTGCCCGCCCGCCTGCAACAAGGCGCTCCGCTCAACGAGGTGGACTTCAGCACCCTGTACACGCCGGGCCCCAAGGGCTACACCGACTACCCCGCGCTGGCCTGACCGGCCCTTCCCCCTGAGATGATGGCGGCCTCTGTGCCGCCATTTTTCTTGCCCGTTCCATGCCCGCCCGCCTGTTCGTCGACCTGCCCCTGAGCGCCGCTGGTCAGGTGCTGGACCTGCCCCCGGGGCCAACGCGGCACGCGCAGGTGCTGCGCTTGCAGCCGGGGGACGCGATCACCGTGTTCGACGGCCGCGCGCCGGGGCAATGGACGGCCGAGGTGACGCACATGGGCCGCAGCGTGGTGCAAGTGGTGCTGCGGGACTTCGAACCCCTGGAGCGCGAGCTCAGCGTGGCGGTGACGCTGGCCGTGGTCATGCCCGCCAACGACCGCATGGACTTCCTGGTGGAGAAAGCCACCGAGCTGGGCGCCATGGCCCTGCAGCCCCTGGTGGCCGAGCGTTCGGTGCTGCGGCTGAGCGGCGAGCGCGCCGACAAGAAAGTGGCGCACTGGCAGGGCGTGGCGCAAGCCGCGGCCGAACAGTGCGGCCGGGTGCGGGTGCCCCGGCTGCAGCCGGTGCGCCCGCTGGCCGCTTGGTTGAACGAAGCCAGCCCCGGCCTGCGGTGGCTCGCCAGCCCGGGGGCCGATCCCTTGAAGACGCCTGCGCCTTGGCCGTCTGCTTTGACTCTGTTGACAGGCCCTGAAGGTGGACTGAGTCCTGCCGAAGAGGCGGCTGCCGTGGCTGCCGGCTTTGTGCGTGTGGGCCTGGGCCATCGCATCTTGCGGGCGGACACGGCCCCCTTGTCTGTATTGGCTTGGGTGGGCCTGGCGACCGGCGCCTGACGCGGGCCTACTTGGCAGCGCTGCGACAGGCCTCGATGGCGCGGTTCAGAGGGGCCATCAAGTTTTTGGGGTCGCTCGGCGTCAGGTAGAAGCCTGTGCTCCGTGGGCGCGCCACGGTCACGAGCGTGTTGGCCGGCCACAGCGCCTTCTGTCATAGGTAGATCGATTGCGGCACGATCACCACAGCGGCCATGTCCAGGACCAAGGTACGGCCCGGCTCGGCGTAGGTGGTGGCACTGCTCACGCGGGTGTAGCCGTCGGCCGAGTACTCCACCTGTTGTGGGGAGCCCAAGCGCGCGGCATTGCGCAGAGACTAGGGCCTGTTAACACTAATTGCGCGAAGGCCATCTGACTGCGACAGTTGTCGCATGGAGATCAGCAAAGCCCAGTTCGAACAGATCGCCGAGTGTCTGCCGCGGCAGCGCGGCAACGTCAGCCTCACGAATCTGCAGGTGCTCAACGCCATCCTCTACGTGGCCGAGCACGGCTGCAAATGGCGCGGTCTGCCCAAACGCTTTGGCAACTGGCACACCATTTACACGCGCATGAGCCGCTGGGCCAAGTCTGGCGTTCTTGATCGTGCTTTCGAGCAGCTACAGCGCGCGCAGATCGTGCAGATCAAGCTCGAAGCCGTGTCGCTGGATTCCACCAGCGTCAAGGTGCATCCAGATGGCACCGGCGCGCCAAAAAAAACGGTCCGCAAGCTATCGGCAAGTCCCGTGGCGGTTGGAACACCAAGATCCACCTCGTCGCGGCGGACGCGCGTACGGCCATAACCTTCTCGTTGTCGCCGGGCCAAGCGCATGACGCGCCCGAAGGGCGCGAGTTGCTCAAGCGCCTGGGCAAACCCAACCGGCCGCTGCACCTGCTGATGGATCGGGCTTACGAGGGCAACGAGACACGCCAGCTCGCACTGGACCTGGCCACACACCGGTCGTGCCGCCGCTGAGCACGCGGCTTGAGCCCTGGGAGTACGACCGCGAGATGTACAAGCGGCGCAACGAGGTCGAGCGCCTCTTCCGCCGTCTCAAGGGCTACCGTCGAATCTTCTCCAGATTCGAAAAGCTGGACGTGATGTTCCTCGCCTTCATCTGCTTCGCGCTCATCGCAGACGGGCTGCGGTAGTGTTAACAGGCCCTAGTCCTCGATGCGCACGGGTCGCAATGACAGCCTCACGTCGGGGTTGTCCCAGGTGGGGCTGCTGGGGCGCATGGCGGCGGCCCGCTCGGCGGTGAAGCCCATGGGAAACGCCAAGTCCAAATCGCCTGCCGTGACGCCCTGGACCACGCGCCGCGTGGGCAGGGCCTCCCAGCTGAAGCGCGTTCAATGGGCGTTCGATGCAGACAAACAGGGTTCGCTTGTCAGGATCTTGGATTTGCAGGCGTCCCTCGGCATCCAGGGCATAGCCAGGCAGGCCTTCGGGTGTGCCCGCACGGACAAGGCGCTCATTCGCATGGCCCAGGGACAGCGCCAAGCCCATCGCGACCCACAAAACGCTGGCGCGGAAGAAGCGAAAACATGCCATGTTGGTGATGCTCGGTGGTCAGAAGCTGGGCGTCAAGTCGCGCTGCGTGGGCCGGCTCATGGGCGGCGCTTCATGGCCGCCGGAGACCGGCCGCTGGGCGGCGTGGCGTGGGCGTAGTGCTGCAAGCGCAGAGCCTCCAGCTGCTGCAGCACTTCGGGCAAGCGTTGGGGGGCCTCGACGAAGCCTTGCATCGCCCGCATGGCCGGGGCTGAAAAGGCCGACGGGGAATCCCGGTCAAAGAACTGCGTCAGTCCGCGAGCGCGTTGCAAGGCGTGGGTGCTGGCTCGCATCCAATCTGCCGCAGGCGGCGGCACCTTCTGGTGCGGCGACAACATGCCTGCGGACTCGTTGAAGGCTGCTTGAATCTGAGGCTGCGCCATGTGGCGCAGAAAGGCGCGGGCACCCACAGGGTTGGCGCAGTGCGTGGGGATCACCAGCAGGTCCAGCGGCGCTTCTTCCAGTGGGGGTAACTTGGGGTCCAGGGGAGGGAAGGGGAACCAAGCCAGGTCGTCGCGAATGGCTTTGGGGAACTGCCCGGCGGCAAAGCCGCCCATGAGCATCATGCCCCCGAGGCGTCGGCTGATGTAGGGAATCGCTTGGCGCCAATTCAGCTCCTGGCTCTTGCGATGGAAGGCGCCCATCGTCAAGAGTTCGCGCCAGGCCACAAAGGCGGCTTGAACTTGGGGGGCGGTGTAGGGCACTTCACCACGCATCAGCGCGGCATGAAACGAGTGGCCGTTCAGGCGCAGGTTGAACTGGCCGAACCAGCCGGCCACCGCCCAGTCGTCCCGGGCGCCCAGCATCAGCGGCGCGATCCCCAGCGCCTGCAGGCGGCGGCACAGCGCCAAAAACTCGGGCCAGGTGCGAGGCGGCGACAAGCCCCAATCGGCGAATGCGCTACGCCGGTAAAAGAAGCCCCAAAGGTAGGTGGACAGGGGCAGGCCGTACAGATCGCCCTGCACCGAGGCTTCGGCAATCAAGGCCGGTTGAAACTGCTGAGCCCAGCCATCGGCCTGGGCCACGGCCGTCAAGGGTGTCAGCTGCCCCATGCGAACCAACTCGCGCAAGCGTTCCCCCGCGAACCAGAACATGACATCGGCTGGCGCGGGTCGCGCCTCGAGCATCTGCGGCACCCGTGCTTTGTAGTCCGCCTGGTCCAGCTCCATGGGCTCAAAGCGCCACTGGGGGTAGGCGGCCTCGAAGCCTTGCAGCACGCGGGCGACGGCGTCTCGGTGCTTGCCGCCGGTCACGAGCCACAGCACGCGCAGTGGAGTGCTCAGCGCTCGAGCCTCCGTCGCGAACGCACCACTCCAAGCGCTGCCGAGCCAAGCCAAGTGCTGCCGGCGGCGCCAGAGGCTCACTTTTTGAGGCTCCCGGCCACCAGGTCGAAGCGGAACAACCGGCACTCGATGGGGCCGTTCCACATGGGCACCTTGCGTGCGGGTTTGAGGCGCATGCGGCTGGGCAGTTCGCGGTCCGGGCTCAGCAGCCATCCCGTCCAGCCCGCGGGGTGGGCGGTGTACTGCCGTTTCCAGTGGGCTGCCAACTGGGTGAAGAAGTCCTCACCCGCGTCTGCGGGCTGTTGCTGGGCGGTTTCGCGCCCGGCCTTTCCCGCCACGTCGATGCGTTCGCCATAAGGCGGGTTCAACATCAAAGTGCCGGGCAAGTCGTCGGGCAGCACCGGGGCTGGTCGCTCCAGCGCGTCGCCGCCTTGCAGTTTGATGGCATGGGGCACGCCGGCGCGCTCGGCGTTGCGGCGTGCAAAGTCAACCATGCGAAAGGCCACGTCGCTGGCAAAAATGGGCACGGCGGGCGGGTGCTCGGCCGCGCGGGCCTGCTGCCGCAGTTGTTGCCACAGGGTGCGCAAATCTTGATAAGGCAGTTGCCGCTCGAAGGCGAAGCGACGCCGGCCACCGGGGGCCATGCCGCAGGCGATTTGTGCGGCCTCGATGGCCAAGGTGCCGCTACCGCAGCAGGGGTCGTTGAAGGCACCGCCAGCGTCCGGCGTTCCGCGCCAGCCCGCGGCGGCCAGCATGGCTGCCGCCAAGGTCTCCTTGAGCGGCGCGTCGCCGGTGTCTTGCCGCCAGCCGCGCTTGAACAGCGGCTCGCCGGAGCTATCGGCGTACAAGGTGGCGACCTCGGCTTCGAGGTGCAGGAACAGCGGCAGGTCGGGGTCTCGCGTGTCCACGTTGGGGCGCTCGCCCGTGCTTTCGCGCAAGGCGTCGCACACGGCGTCCTTCACGCGCAGACCCGCGAAGTGCAGGCTTTGCAGCGACGAGCCGCGTTGGCTCACGTCCACGCGAATCGTCTGCTGTGGGGTCAGCCAGGCGTCCCAGGCCACGTTGTAGGCCAGCTCGTACAGGTCGCGCTCGTCGCGATAGGCGTCGTGGGCCAGCTCCACCAACACGCGGGTCGCCAGGCGGCTGTGCAGGTTCAGCGTGAGCACATCGCGCAAGCGCGCGTCCACCACGGCCACGCCCCCGCGTTGGGCCTCGACCCGTGGGCCATTGAGCAAGGCGCGCACTTCGTCGGCCAGCAGGGGCTCAACACCGGAGCCGCAGGGTAAAAACAGTCGCCCAGTGGGCTCGATGGATTCGGACACAGAACTCAAGGGGCTTTGCGCAGCGGCGCGGTGGGGATCTTCATGCCTTCGCGGTACTTCGCGACGGTGCGACGGGCGCATTGGATGCCCTGCTCCTCCAGCATGGCAGCCAGGGCGCTGTCGGACAGGGGCTTCTTCACGTCTTCGGCGGCGATGAACTGACGGATGAGCGCCCGCACGGCCGTGCTGCTGGCCTCACCACCGGCGTCGGTGTTCAGGCCTGAGCCGAAGAAGAACTTCAACTCGAAGGTGCCGTGCGGCGTGGCCATGTATTTCTGCGTGGTCACGCGCGAGATGGTGGACTCGTGCAGGCCCAGCTCGTCAGCGATCTCGCGCAGCACGAGGGGCCGCATGGCCAGCTCGCCGTGGGTGAAAAATCCAGCCTGACGCTCGACGATGGCTTGCGAGACGCGCTCGATGGTGTCGAAACGCTGCTGGATGTTCTTGATGAACCAACGCGCCTCTTGCAATTGCCCGCCCAGGGGCGAGCCGCTGACGGAGCCCTTGGTCTGCTTGAGCGCGCGGGCATACAACTCGTTGACCCGCAACTTGGGAAAGACCTCGGGATTGATGGTGGCCCGCCACTGACGCCCCACCCGCCGCACGATCACGTCGGGCACCACGGGGCTGTTGCGGTCCTGCCCGAAAGCGCGTCCGGGCTTGGGCTCCAGGCGGGCGATGAGCGCGTGGGCGGCCTTGAGCTCGGGCTCGTCGCTGTGCGTGAGCGCGCCCAGGCGCCGCCAATCGCGCCGCGCCAGCAGCTCCAGGTACTTGCCGCACACCGTGTGGGCCAGCACGCGGACGGGATCGCCCTCGAGCGGCCGCAATTGCAACTGCAAACACTCGCCCAGGCTGCGCGCGCCCACGCCGGGCGGGTCCAGGCTCTGCAGCAGGGCCAGGCCGATTTGCAGCTGCTCGCGCAGTTCCTCTTGCGCCTCGGGGTCGTCGCCGGCCAAGCTGGACACCAGCTCGTCGAGCGAATCGGCCAGGTAGCCGTCGCCGTCCAGGGATTCGATGAGCAATTCCACCGCCGCGCGGTCGGCGACGCCCAGCCGCCGTCCGACCAGTTGCTCGCGCAAATGCTCGGCCAAGGAGGGCGGCGCGGCGTCGAAATCTTGACGGCCCTCGTCGTCACCGCCCTCGCCTGTGGGCGCGTTGCTGGGCAGCTCGCGGATGCCGTCGAAGTCGTCCCCTTCGGTGCCATTGGCCCAGTCGTCCCGCTCGGGGGTGCCGAAGTCGTCGGCGCGCAGCTCGGGCGCCTCGCCATCGGCGGCTTCCTCGCGCTCCTGGCGCTCGGGCTGGCTGCTGGGCGGCGCGTCCAGAGAGGGCGCGGGCGGCAAGTCGCCGTCGTCGGTGTCGGGCTCCAACAGCGGGTTGGCGTCCAGCATCTGCTGGACCTCCTGCTGCAGCTCCAGGGTCGACAACTGCAACAGCCGGATGGACTGTTGCAGCTGGGGGGTCAGCGACAGGTGCTGACTTTGACGGAGTTGCAGGCTGGGCTTCATGCGCGGCGGCGAGGGGGCCAGCCCATCACATCTTGAAATGCTCGCCGAGGTACACCTTGCGCACATCGGGGTTGGCCACGATGTCGTCGGGCCGCCCTTCGGCCAGCACACTGCCCTCGCTGATGATGTACGCGCGGTCGCAGATGCCCAGGGTCTCTCGCACGTTGTGGTCGGTGATGAGCACGCCGATGCCGCGCGCCTTCAGGAAACCGATGATGCGTTGGATCTCCAGCACGGCGATGGGATCCACGCCGGCAAAGGGCTCGTCCAACAGGATGAAGCGCGGCTGGGTGGCCAGCGCGCGCGCAATCTCCACGCGGCGGCGCTCCCCGCCCGACAGCGCCGGAGCAGGTGAGTCGCGCAGCTTCTCGATCGACAGGTCGTGCAAGAGCGTGTCCAGCGCCTGTTCGATGCGTGCGCGCGGCCAGGGCTTGCCGCGCTCGTCCAACTGCAGCTCCAACACCGCCCGGATGTTGTCGGCCACGCTCAGCTTGCGAAAGATGGACGCCTCTTGCGGCAGGTAGCTCAGGCCCAAGCGCGAGCGGCGGTGGATGGGCAGGTTTTGCACCGCCTGCCCATCGATGTGGATGCTGCCGGCATCGGCCCGAATCAGCCCGACCACCATGTAAAAGGTGGTCGTCTTGCCCGCGCCGTTGGGGCCCAGCAGGCCCACCACCTCGCCAGCCCCCACCGCCAGGTGCACGTCCTTCACCACCTTGCGCACGCCATAGCTCTTTTGCAGACCGTCGGCCTCCAACCGAGAGGCGGGCGTGTTCACGGGCATCTCGCTCATCGCGGGGCCGAGCCGGGTGACAGCGCTGGCGTGGGTTGCAGGCGCACGCTCGGCTCGGCCGCCGGCGCGCTGGCGGCGTCGCGCGGCATGAGGATCACCCGCACTCGGCCGTTGGGCTGCGGCGCGGTTTGGCCACCCTCAACGGCAAAGGTTTCGGCGCGGCTGTTGTAAACGATCACGGCCCCCGTCACCTCGTCGGCCACCTGGCCCTGCCGCAACCGACGCACCGTGGCCCCGCCGACGAAACGCACGGTATCGGCGGCACTGTCGTACTCGATGCGCTCGGCCTGGCCCGCGATGCGCTCACCCGGCACGTCTCTCGCCTGCTCGAAGCGAACCGGCTCGGCCGGCGCCCCTTGGGCCAGCACGAAGACGCTGCCGTCGTCGCGTTGCTGCGCCTCCAGGCGGTTGGCCCGCATCTGCAAGGTCCCCTGGGTCAGCAGCACCTTGCCGCTGAACTCGGTGCGCCGCGTTTGCGCGTTGTAAACGCCACCGCCCTCGTTCTCGATGGCCATGGGACGGGTGCGGTCGCCTTGGGCGGCCCACGCCGTCGACAGCGCGGCCGTCAGCAGGCCCAGGGCGACGACACCGTTCCAGGCGCTGCGCATGGCATCAGCCCTTCAAGCTGGCGATGAGCTGGTTGGCGATGGCCACGGCCCGCTGGCCGCTCACCTCGCGGGGCAGGCGCTCTTGATTGCGTGCCATCTCGGGCGAGGTCAGGTAGAGCCCGCCAATGCCCAGGGTGGGCACGCCGTCGATGCCGTAGGCGTTGGCCAACTGGTTGGCCGCGTTGATGCGGCTGCCCACCCCGAAAGCGTTGAAGGTGGCCTTGAACTTCTCGCCGTCCAAACCCAAGGGGCCCAGCAGCTTGATCACGGCATCCGGCGTGTCCAAGGGATTGCCAGCCCGGTGGATGGCATTGAAGATGGTGCTGCGGTACTTGCTCTCCAGGCCCATCGCATCCAGCGTGAAGAACAGGCGCTGGTAGTGCCGCGTGACGGCCTGGAAGAGCACATGCATCGGCTTGAACTCCACATGGGGCGGCAGGGTCGGCAACCAGGCCTTGATCTGCGTCTCGAATTCAAAGCAAATCGGGCAGGTGTACAGAAAGAATTCGATCACCTCGACCTTGCCCGGCGTAGCGGCCAGTCGCTTGGGCAAACGGCGGTAGTGGCGCCCTTCTTGCGGCGTGAAGGTCTGTGCCTGGGCGACCGGGCCGAGGCCGGCGAGCGTGGTGGCGGTGGCCAGGGCCGCTTGGCGGCGGTTCAGTCGGATCATGGGGGCTCCGGGTCGGCAATGGGAAACAGTCAACGGGTCAACGCTGGGCGCGGACGACAGCGGCTTCGAGGCCAGCAGCCTGCACCTCGGCTTGCAGTTTGTCAGCATCGGCCTTGGCATCGAACGGCCCGATGCGCACGCGGTAGACGATGCGGCCCTGGTTGTCGCGCTCGTACACCTTGGCATTGAAGCCTTGCATGGCGAGTTTGGCGCGCTGCTGCTCGGCGTCATTGGCCTGCACAAAGGCGCCGGCCTGCACAAAGAACACGAAGGCCCCGCCGCCTTCGGACTTGGCGGCTGCAGCGGCGGCGTTCGGAGCCGCGGTGACGGTCGGGGCCGAGGCCGCCGGTCCCGCGACCGGGACCGGCGCCACCACAGGCGCCACCGCGGGGGTGGGCGCGGGGGCCGCTGGCTGCGAGGCAGGCGGTGCTGCCGCCACCACCCCGCTGGCCACGGTCGCCCGCGCCTTGGCATGGCCAGCGCTCAAGGGGGCGTTGGGGTTCCAATCCTTGTTGGCTTTGGCTTCGGCTTCGTCCTGCTCGGCACTGCGTTGCGGCACCTTGTCGACGAAGGGGATGGGCACCTTGGTCACGTACAGCGCCACGCCCAGGGCCACGGCCAGCCCCAGCAGCAGGCCCACGATCAACCCCAAGCCAAAGCCGCCGCGTTGGCCGCCGGCGCCGCCGGGCTTCTTGGTCACGTTCATGCGCTCTCCTCGTTGTCACGCGCCATCTGCTGCGGCGCGCTCACGCCCAACACCGACAGCGCGTTGGCGATCACCTGCCGGGTTGCGGTCAACAGGGCCATGCGGGCGTCTCGCAAGGCCTGATCGTCCACCAAGAATCGCTCGGCCGCGTAGTAGCTGTGGAAGGCGCCGGCCAGGCCGCGCAGGTAGAAGGCCACATCGTGGGGCGTCAGGTCCTGGGCGGCACGGGTCAACATGCCGGGGTACTCGGCCAGCAAGCTCATCAGCGCCAACTCGGTCGGGGCCGTCAAGCGAGACAGGTCGGCCGCGGCAGCATCGCCTTGCCATTGACGCAGCACGGAGCAGATGCGGGCGTGCGCGTACTGCACGTAGAACACCGGGTTCTCGTCGTTGGCCTTCAGGGCCAGGTCGATGTCGAAGACGAACTCGGTGTCGGCCTTGCGACTGATCAGGAAGAAGCGCACGGCGTCTCGGCTGGTCCAGTCGACCAGGTCGCGCAGGGTCACGTAGGAGCCGGCGCGCTTGGAAATCTTGACCTCCTCGCCGCCCTTCATCACCGTGACCATCTTGTGCAGCAAGTAGTCCGGGAAGCCCTGCGGGATGCCCATGCCCTGCGCCTGCAGGCCGCCGCGCACGCGGGCGATGGTGCCGTGGTGATCGGTGCCCTGGATGTTGATGCACTGCGTGTAACCACGCTCGAACTTGTTGACGTGGTAGGCCACGTCGGGCACGAAGTAGGTGAAGCCGCCATGGCCGCCCGAAGCGCCGGCACCCTCCGGCGCTCGCTTGCGCATCACGCGATCTTGGTCGTCGCCGTAATCGGTCGAGCGGAACCAGAGCGCGCCGTCTTTCTCGTAGGTGTGCCCGCCGTCCACCATGCGCTGCACGGCGGCCTCCAGGCGCCCGTTGGCGTAGACGCTGCTTTCGAGGAAGTAGTTGTCAAATTTCAGGCCGAAGGCCTGCAGGTCCAGGTCCTGCTCGTGGCGCAGGTAGGCCACGGCGAACTGGCGGATGCCGTCCAGGTCGTTCACGTCGCCACTGGCCGTGAACTCGCGGTCGTCGGCCTTCACCGTTTCGCGGCGCACAAAGGCGTCGGCGATGTCCTGGATGTAGTCGCCGTTGTAGAAGCCCTTGCTCTCGGGGTTGTCGGGGTCGGTGGGCCAGCAGGCGTCGCCCGGCTTGAAGCCCTGCAGACGCAGCTGCGTGCTGCGCGCCAGGGTGGCGATCTGCACACCCGCATCGTTGTAATAAAACTCGCGGGTGACTTGGTGGCCTTGGGTCGCCAGCAGGCTGCAGACAGCGTCGCCCAACGCGGCTTGGCGGGCGTGGCCCACGTGCAACGGACCGGTGGGGTTGGCGGACACGAACTCGACCAGCACGCGTCGACTCGTCGGCGCCCGGCTGCCGAAGGCGGCACCCGCTTGCAGCACCTCGGTCACCACGGCCTGCTTCGCCGCGGCCTTCAGGCGCAGGTTGATGAAGCCCGGGCCGGCGATCTCCACGGACTCGACCCACTGCTGCACCGCCGGCTGCGCCTGCAGCGCCGCCACCAACTGCGTGGCGAGCTCACGAGGGTTCTTCTTGAGAGCGCGGGCGAGGCCCATGGCCGCGGTGACGGCCAAGTCGCCGTGGCTGGCTTGCTTGGGCTGCTCAAAGGCAGCCGCCGTGGGGATCTCGGGGGCGATTTCGCGCAGGGCAAGGGCCAGCGCGTCGAGCAAGGCCTGGGTGGCATGAATCATGCTGGGCATTCTAGGTAGCCTGCGCAGCGTCCATTGGTGGCAGCATTGCGGCATGGCCACCGAACCGACCGCCACCTCCACCCGCAGCGACGGCGCCTCGTCCAGCGGTTTCGAGCCCAGCACCTCGCTGCCCGAGGCGGAGCTGCCGCCCTACATTGGCAAATACAAGGTGACCCGACGCTTGGGTGAAGGTGCCACCAGCGATGTCTTCCTGGCTCACGACCCCGTGAGCGGACAAGACGTCGCCATCAAGCGGGTCAGAACCTGGCGCGACACCAGCCGCAGCGCGAATGGTGCGGCCAACATGCGGGACCACTTCTTCGCCGCCGAAGCCAGCTTGGCGGGGCGACTGCTGCACCCGAATGTGGTGCAGATCCTGGACGCCGTGTTCGACGAAGAGGCGCCCTACTTGGTGATGGAGTTCGTGCCTGGGGTCACGATGCGGCACTTCTGTCGCGCAGACCGCCTGCTGCCGCTCGATCAAATCGTCGAGCTCGGCTTCAAAGTGGGCATGGCCTTGGATTACTGCTTCCGCCGTGGCATCGTGCACCGCGACGTGAAGCCCGCCAACTTGCTGGCCGTTCTGGACGAATACGGGCGGGTGGTGGACATCAAACTGAGCGACTTCGGCTCCGCCTTGCACCTGGACAGCGAACGCACCCAGGTCCACCGCGTGGGCAGCTTGGCCTACATGCCCCCCGAGCAGTTGGACGGCGGCGACATCGACGCCCGCGCCGACCAGTACGCGCTGGCCGCGGTGCTGTACCACTTGATCAGCGGGCGAGCACCCTTCGAGGCCCCCAGCCAGATCGCCTTGATGAACCAGATCTACCACCAAGCCCCCAAGCCGCTCACCGAGCTGCGCGAAGGGGTCGGGATGGAGTTGGACGGGGTGATCCAACAGGCCTTGTCCAAGCGGCCGGAGGACCGCTTTGCCGACTGGCCCGAGTTCACCAAGGCCTTGTCCGACCTGGTGGCCAAGCAGCTCATCCCCCTGGCGCGCTTCACCGAGGTGAAGGACTCCGAGCGCTTCAACCTGCTGCGCGCGCTCGACTTTTTCCGCGACTTTGGCGACGTGGAGTTGTGGGAGGTGGTGCGCCGCGCCCGGTGGCGCCGCTACCCGCTGGGCCACCTCATCTTCAAGCGCGGACACGAAGGCAACAGCGTGCACATCATCGCCGTGGGCAAGGTGGAGGTGGTTCGAGAAGGCAAGGTCGTCGCCACCCTGGGCTCGGGCACCTCGGTGGGGGAAATGGCTTACCTGGCGCCCAACCCCGAGATGCGTAAGCACAGCACCGACATCCGCGTCATCGACGTGTGCACCACGGTGTCGTTCACACCCGCCCTCTTGGGCTCGCTGTCGGGCGAAACCCAGCACCGCTTCGACCGCGCCTTCATCCGCGTGCTGGTGCGCCGCCTGCATGCGGCACATGAGCAGTTGACCCACCCGCGACGGATCCTTTAAAGGTCTGGCGCTCCCCCCGCCACCCCCCCAAAGGGGGCCAACCCAAAGGGGTGGCGTTTCAGCTGCCAAAAGCAGTCCCAATAGCGGCAGCGCGCTCGAGCCTGGCCGCGCTGTTTGATGCTTTCGATCCACCCTTCCCCCACGAGGAGCCCGCCATGAAGTCGACCATCCTGACCGCCCTGTTGGTGCTTGCCGCCACCGCCCTCGCCCCGGCCGCTTGGGCCGGCAGCCAGCAAGAGAAGATGAAGACCTGCAACGCAGAAGCCAAAGAAAAGGCCCTGAGCAGCGACGATCGCAAGGCCTTCATGAAGGAGTGCCTGTCGTCCAAGCCCGCCGACAAGAAGACCTCTCAGCAAGAAAAGATGAAGACCTGCAACGCCGAGGCCAAAGCCAAGGCGCTGGCCGGCGACGACCGCAGCAAATTCATGAAGCAGTGCCTGTCGGCCTGAGTCGACTTGGCCCCATGCAAGGCGCCTGCGGGCGCCTTGTTCGTTTCAGGCACCGGCCAGCAGGGCCACCCCGGCGGCGATGCACAAGGCCCCGAGCCCCCGGGCCCAGCGGTCGCCTTCTTGCAGCAGGTGCCCGCCCAGCAGGGCGGCGAACAGCATCGAGCACTCGCGCGCCGGCGCCACGGCCGACAGCGGCGCCGATTGCAAGGCCCACAGCACCAGGATGTAGCCGGCCGGCGCCAGCGTGCCCACGATCAGCACCGAGCGCCAGGTGTCGCGCCAGGTGCTGGCCAGGGTGCCGGCGGGTTTGCGCGCCAGAGCCGGCAGCAGCAGCGGCAGGCGCAGCAGGTTGCCGAAGTAGTCCACCAGCAGCGGGCTGAGCAGCAGCACCTTCACCGCGTAAGCGTCGATGACCGTGTAGCTGGCGATCAAAGCCCCGGTGAGGGCGCCCCAGCGCAGGCCCGCCCGCACCGGCGCCGTCAGCGGCCGACGGCGCAGCAGGCCGGTGAGCAGGGCCATGCCCAGCACGATGGTGGCCAGGCCCGCCCAGCCCCAGCCCGAGGGGCGCTCGCCCAGCAGCAGCACGGCGGCGACCGTGGTCCACACCGGTCCGCTGCCGCGGGCCATGGGGTAGACCACGGTCAAGTCGGCCACGCGGTAGCCGGTGAGCAGGCTGCTGAAATAGAGGAGGTGCACCGCGCCGCTGGCCGTCACCAAGGCCCAGGCCTGCCAGCCCCAATGCGGCAACTCGGCCCAGCCCCACCACAGCGCGGCCGGCGCCCACAGCAGCACCACGGCTCCGGCGGTCAGGGCCTGGAAGGCGACGGCGTCGCCCTCGCCGCGGCGGGCGTGCTTGGCCGCCACGTTCCACAGCGCGTGCAGCAGCGCGGCGGCCAGCACCGCCGCCAGCGCGCTGGCGTTCACCCGCCCACCCGCATCCAGTACTCGCGGCGCGCGTAATGGCGCTTCAAGTGCTCGATCCACACGCGCACGCGCAGCGGCTGGTGCGCGCGCTGCGCGTAGACGGCGTAGACCCCGTTGGGCGGCGCGGCGAAGGCGTCCAGCACGCTGACCAGTCGGCCCGACTGCAGGTCGCCCGCCACCTCCCAGGTGCTGCGCCAGGCCAGGCCCAGGCCTTGCAGGCACCAGTCGTGCAGCACTTGGCCGTCGGTGCAGTCCAGGCGCCCGCCGCTGCGGTCGCTCCGGCGGTGGTGCATCACCTTGCCGTCGACCTGGAAGGCCCAGCCGCGGGTTTGGCTGGCCTCGCTGCTCAGCATCAGGCAGTGGTGGCGCGCCAGGTCGCTGGGGTGCTGGGGCGTGCCGGCGCGCTTCAGGTACTCAGGCGTGGCCACGACGAGGCGGCGGTTGTCGGCCAGGCGCTGGCTCACCAGGCTGGAGTCGGGCAGGTCGCCCACGCGAACGGCGCAGTCGAAGCCCTCGTTCACCAGGTCGATCACGCGGTCCGACAGGTTCAGGCTCAGGCTCAGGCCGGGGTGCTCGGCCAGGAAGCCGGGCACCAAGGGGGCCACGTGCCGGCGCCCAAAGCCGGCGGGGGCCGTCACGCGCAAATGGCCTTTGGCCTGCGCGCCGCCGGCGCTCACGGCGCCCTCGGCCGCGACCCACTCGGCCAGCAGGCGCTGGGCGTCCTCCAGGAAGGCCTGGCCCTCGGGCGTCAGCGTCAGCTTGCGCGTGGTGCGGCGCATCAAGAGCACGCCCAGGCGGGCCTCGAGCGCGTCCATGCGCCGGCCCACCACCGCGGGGACGATGCCCTCCAGCGCGGCCGCGGCCGTCAGGCTGCCTTTGGTGGCCACGGCCACGAAGGTTTCGAGCTGCTTGAACTTATCCATGACTTTTTTGCACGAATGATTCGCTCAGACTGCGTTAATCCTAAGCCTGTGCACGCCTAAATTGGCGCCATCCCGTGTTGTTCAGGAGTTCGCCATGGCCTTCGTGTCCGTCCACCGCTTGCAAGTCGCCGCCTCGCTGCACCGCTTTGTCAACGAAGAAGTGCTGCCCGGCACCGGCGTCAGCCCCGAGGCCTACTGGGCCGGTTTCGACCAGATCGCCCACGACCTGGCGCCGCGCAACGCCGCCCTGCTGGCCGAACGCGACCGCCTGCAGACCGAACTGGACGCTTGGCACCGCGCCCACCCGGGGCCCATCGCCAACATGCCGGCCTACCAGGCCTTCTTGACTCAGATCGGTTACCTGCAGCCCGAGCCCACCGATCCCAAGGCCACCACCGCCAACGTGGACGCCGAGTTGGCCCTGCAGGCCGGGGCCCAGCTCGTGGTGCCGGTGATGAACGCCCGCTACGCGCTGAACGCCGCCAACGCCCGCTGGGGCAGCCTGTACGACGCGCTCTACGGCACCGACGCCATCCCCGAGAGCGAGGGCCGCGAGCGCGCGGGCAAGTACAACCCGGTGCGCGGCGCGGCGGTCATCGCCTTTGCCCGCCAGTTCCTCGACGAGGCCGCCCCCCTGGCCAGCGGCAGCCACGCCGACGCCAAGGGCTACCGCGTGGTGGACGGCGCCCTGGTGGTGGACGGCGTGGGCGCCTTGAAGGACCCCGCCCAGTTCGCCGGCCACCAAGGCGCGGCCGACGCGCCCAGCGCCGTGCTGCTGAAGCACCACGGCCTGCACTTCGAAATCCAGATCAACCGCAACAGCCCCATCGGCGCGCAAGACGCCGCGGGCGTGTCCGACGTGCTGATGGAAGCGGCGCTGTCCACCATCCTGGACCTGGAAGACTCCGTCGCTGCTGTCGATGCCGACGACAAGATCGTGGCCTACCGCAACTACCTCGGCATCCTCAAAGGCACGCTGAGCGAGACCCTGGACAAGGGCGGCCGCACCATCACCCGCACCCTGAACCCCGACCGCCGCTACACCGCGCCGCAAGGCGGCGAGCTGACGCTGCCGGGCCGGTCGCTGCTCTTCGTGCGCAACGTCGGCCACCTGATGACCAACCCGGCGGTGCGCTTGGGCAGCGGTGGCGAGATCCCCGAAGGCATCCTCGACGCGCTGGTCACCGTGACCATCGCCCTGCACGACCTCAAGGGCAGTGGCCCCTTCAAAAACAGCCGCCAAGGCAGCGTCTACATCGTCAAGCCCAAGATGCACGGCCCCACCGAGGTGGCCTTCGCCTGCGAGCTGTTCGGCCGCGTGGAGCAGCTGCTCGGCCTGCCCGACAGCACGGTCAAGCTGGGCATCATGGACGAGGAGCGCCGCACCAGCGCCAACCTGGCCGCCTGCATCGCCGCGGCGCGCACGCGCGTGGCCTTCATCAACACCGGTTTCCTGGACCGCACCGGCGACGAGATGCACACCGTCATGCACGCCGGCCCCATGCTGCGCAAGGCCGACATGAAGGCCTCCAGCTGGATCCAGGCCTACGAGAAGCTCAACGTGCTGCGCGGCCTGCACGGCGCCCTGCGAGGCCGCGCGCAGATCGGCAAGGGCATGTGGGCCATGCCCGACCTGATGGCCGCGATGCTCGAGCAAAAGATCGTCCACCCCAAGGCCGGCGCCAACACCGCCTGGGTGCCCAGCCCCACCGCCGCCACCCGGCACGCGCTGCACTACCACCGCGTGGACGTGGCTGCCGTGCAGCGCGAGTTGGAAGCACAAACGCCCGACTGGGCCGCGCTGCGCGACGCCCTGCTCACCATCCCCGTCGCCCCGGGTGCCGACTGGACGCCTGAGCAGCGGCAGCAGGAGTTGGACAACAACGTTCAGGGCATCCTGGGCTACGTCGTTCGCTGGGTGGAGCAAGGCGTGGGCTGCAGCAAGGTGCCCGACATCCACGGCGTCGGCCTGATGGAAGACCGCGCCACCCTGCGCATCAGCAGTCAGCACCTCGCCAACTGGCTGCTGCACGGCGTCGTGACCGAGGCCCAGGTGCGCGAAACCTTTGCGCGCATGGCGGCAGTGGTGGACGGACAAAACGCCGGTGATGTGGGTTACACGCCGATGACGCCGCGTATTGGCTCGGCCTCCCCCAGCCCTGCCTACCAAGCAGCGCAGGACCTGGTGTTCCAGGGCATGGCGCAGCCCAGCGGCTACACCGAGCCCCTGCTTCACGCTTGGCGCTTGCGAGTCAAGGCGGCTTGAACAAGGCAGTTCGCCGCACGTTGAGTGACGAAGCCCGGCGATGCCGGGCTTTTGTGTGGGTTGCGCTGAGACTGGGTCGCCCCAATTTGTGTTGGGGCGCTGTCAAGTCGGTCTGGGCGAGGCCTTGAGTGCGTTGGGGGTTTGGCTTCCAGCAGGCGGTTCATTGTTGTTTTTGAGTCACGGGCTGGGGGGTGCCTGGGTCGCCTTCGAAGCCTTCGCTTGCCGGATATCTCGCTTTGATTTCAATCACTTAGCGTCAACCCTAGGGCGTCCCTGCTCGAGCAACACCGGAGCGACGGGTTCCCCCTAGGGTGCTGAAATAGGACGCGACCAAAAAATCGCGTTCGTTTCTTGGTGTTACAGCGCCCCTCTAGGGAGGCCTCGCCCAAGTTTTGGTGCCTGATGCCAACCGGCGTCGGGCTTTGTTTTGTCAACTGGAGAAGTCGTGTTCAAACACTCCAAGCTCGCCCTGGCCACCTTGGTGGCCATCAGTGGTACGGCCGCCCTGGCCCAAACCCAACCCGCCACGCCGGCCCAACCCCAGCAGCTGGAGCGCGTGGAAGTCACGGGCTCGAACATCAAGCGCCTGGACAAGGAAACCGTCGCGCCGGTGGAAATCATCACCCGCGAGCAGATCGAGCGCACCGGTCAGCCGACCGCTGCCGACGTGCTGCGCAACCTGCCCTCCAACCTGGGCAGCTTCGGTGAGAGCTTCTCGAACAGCTTCGCCCCGGGCGCTGCCGGCATTTCACTGCGTGGCTTGGGCCAAAAGACGACCTTGGTGCTGGTCAACGGCCGTCGCACCGCGGGCTACGGCTACGCCCAAAACCTGCAGGACACCTTTGTTGACCTGAACGCTATTCCTTCGAGCGCCATCGAACGCATCGACATTTTGAAAGACGGTGCATCGGCGATCTATGGCTCTGACGCCATCGCTGGCGTGGTGAACATCATCCTTCGCAAGGACTACAAGGGTGCCGAAGTTCGCGCCAATGCTGGTTTCTTCGAAGGCAAGAACGACTACCGCCTGACCGGTTCGTTCGGCATGGGCGATCGCGCTGCTTCGGGCTTCAACGCCTTCGGCACGGTCGACTACTACCAGCGCGACGAGCTGCTGCAGTCGGACACCGAGTTCCTGAAGAGCCGTGACTTCCGCAACCGTCCTGGTGGCCGGAACGGCAATTCCCTGACGGGCATGGGCACCTGGCGCGCGCTGAACGCCGCCGGCACCGCCTTCACCAACCAGTACCGCGCCATCAGCGAGTGCTCGCAGCGTGGCGGCACCGTGATGACGACGGCCGAAGCCATTGCGGCCGGTTTGATTCAGCCCACGGCGGCCAACCTGAACCCGACCACCGGCATTGGCGGCAACCCCAACAGCACGTTCTGTACGGTTGACCTCAACAACCAGCTGAGCGCACTGCCTGGCACCAAGCGCCTGAACAGCTACGGCCGCGTGACCCTGGACCTGTCGGCCAACGCAACCGGCTTTGCCGAAGTGGCACTGAGCCGCACGGAGACCGAGCAGACCTTCACGAACACGTTCTTCGCCGGCACCACGGGCTTGCAGCAAACCAACGCTGGCCTGCGTCCGTTCACCTACAACGTGACGTTCGGCCCTGGCGCCTCGGGCAACCCCTTCGCCACCCCGGCGCGCTACAACGGTCAGATGACCGACCTCGGCACCCGTAACGCGCAGATCACCTCGACCAACGCCCGCGTGCTGGTCGGTGCGAACTACACCTTCGGCGACTGGGATCTGGACAGCGGCGTGACCATCGCCCGCAGCGACACGACCACCCAGAGCTTGAACCGCCTCAGCAAGTCCGGCACCAGCGCGGCCTTCGGTGTGTCGAGCAACCCCCAGCCGCCCACCCCGACGGCCGGTTCGGCTGGCGCCGTTCTGTACAACTTGGACCGCCCGAGCCTGAACTCGGCCGCCGTTCGCGACCAAGTCCGTGCGAACTTCGAGCGTGCCGCCATCTCCGATCTGCAAATGATCGACACCCGCGCCAGCACCACCGTGGGCGCACTGCCTGGCGGCGACATCGGCTTGGGCATTGGCTTCGAGTTCCGCCGTGAAGCCATCAAGGACCGTCCGGCAGCTGCCGCCCGCGCTGGCGACATCTTGGGCCAGGGCATCACCGCCACCGACGGCAGCCGCACCAACACCTCGGTGTACGGCGAACTGTCGCTGCCCTTCATCAAGGACCTAGAAGCCCAACTGGCGCTGCGCATGGACCGCTACAGCGACTACGGCACGTCGACCACCCCGAAGGTCGGCGTGAAGTACCGCCTGATGGAGGGCTTGTTGGTGCGCGCAAACTGGGGCAAGGGCTTCCGGGCTCCAACACTGCCTGAAATCTCACCATCGGAGGCCACCTTCTTCACGAGCGTGCTTGACCCGGAAGACGGCGTGGGCCGTCAGGTGTCGGGTGTATTTACGGGCAATCCGAAGCTCAAGGCCGAGACCTCAAAGAGCGCCACTGTCGGCGTGGTATTTGAGCCCGTCAAAGATTTCAGCGTGGCAGCCAACTGGTATCGCATCGATTGGCGCAACGTGGTTTCGTCAAAGTCCTTCCAAGACATCATCGACGCCAGTTGCCCGAATGGGGGCGCCGCCTTTGGCAACCCACCGTGTCCGTCGACCGCCAATGTGCTGCGCGACACCACGTCGGGCACCAACGGTGTCGTGACCATCTTGTCCAACTACGAGAACCTGGCCTCGCGAGTCACTTCAGGCGTCGACCTAGACGGTTCGCTGCGTTTGGCAACGGACTTCGGTCGCATCACCACCAGTGCCAACGTCACTTATATCCACAGCTTCAAGGAGGACGGTGTCGAGTACGTGGGCACCAATGGGGGTTCGAACACCATCCCCCGCACCCGAGCTGGTTTGTCGGTGAGCCTGGACCAAGGCGCTTTGGCCGTGACGGCCCGTGTGAACTACACACACAGCTTCTATCAACAGGCACTCGCTGCTTCGTGGTTCACGCCGCAGGATCCTCGCTTCCAGAACGGTGTGCTTCCCGCAAGGACAGGCTCCAGCACCACGGTCGACCTTTTCGGCCGCTACACGTTCAACGCCAACCTGAGCGCGTCGCTGTCGATCATCAATGTGCAAAACAAGATGCCTCCGCTCGACCCGGCATGGACAAACCTGACGGACATCAGCCTGTATGACGTTCGCGGCCGCAGCATCCGTGTTGGTCTGACCTACCGGCTGTAAGTCCGTTTTCCCGTCTATCCCCAAGGCCCCGCGAGCGGGGCCTTTTTCGTTGGGGACAATCGCCCCATGAGCATGCAAGCCCCCTCCCCTGACACCCCGGTCGACGCCGACGTGTTGATCGTTGGCGCCGGCCCAGCGGGCAGCGCCGCTGGGCGGGTGTTGGCGCAGGCCGGCTGGCGGGTGACGCTCGTTGACGCCCAGCCGATGGGCCGCGACAAGGTGTGCGGCGATGGCCTGATTCCCGACGCGCATGCCGCGCTGGCGCGTCTGGGTTTGCTGGAGGCCGTGATGGCCCGGGCTCAGCGGGTGCGCCACGTGCGCGGGGTGGGTCCAAGTGGCCGCCACCTGGACGTGCCAGCGCACCTGGCCGTCTTGCCACGGCGCGAGTTGGACGCGCTGCTGCTGCAAGGGGCCCTGGATGCCGGAGCGCGGTTCCTGCAAGCCCGCTTCGAGGCGCCGCTGGAGGACGCCGACGGGCGTGTGATCGGCGCTCGGCTGCGCCAGGGCGAACAGGGCCTGAGCCTGCATGCACCTTGGGTGCTTCTGGCCACGGGCGCGGTGCCCAAGGCCTTGCAGGCCGCCGGCCTGTGCACACGCCACACGCCCAGTTGTGTGGCCTTGCGCGGTTACGTTCACGCGCCCGCCCTGGTGGGCCAGATCACCGAGTTGGAGGTGGTGTGGACACGGGCCGTGCGGCCGGGCTACGGCTGGATTTTTCCGGCGCCCGATGGCGTGTTCAACATCGGCGTGGGTTTGACGGAGAGCCACGCCGAGCACGAGGGCAAGGGTCGCAAGAAGGCGGTGAACTTGCGCCAGGTGTTCGATGACTTCGTGGCGGCGCACCCGCCAGCGAGCCGGCTGATGCGCGAAGGCACGCTGTTGGGCGACCTGAAAGGCGCGCCACTGCGCTGCAGCCTGGAAGGGGCGCGCTTCACGCGGCCGGGCCTGATGGTCATCGGCGAAGCCGCAGGCACCACCTACTCGTTCACCGGTGAGGGCATCGGCAAAGCGATGCAAAGCGCGTTGTTGGCGGCCGATGCGCTGCGCCAGCACCGCGAAGACGACAGCGCTGCGCGGGCGCAGTACGAGGCCGCGCTGGAAGCCTTGCGCCCGCGCTACCGCATGTACGAGCGCGCCAACCAAGCCAACCGCTACCCCTGGCTGGCGGATTTGTTGATTTGGCGCGGCCAGCGCAGCCCGCGCCTGCGCGAGCGCTTGGCGGGCGTGCTGGAAGAAACCAGCAACCCCGGCACCTTGTTCAGTTGGCGGGGCCTGCGCCGCGTGCTTTGGGATTGAACCGATGTGCCAACTGCTGGGCATGAATGCCAACGTCCCCACGGACGTGATGTTCAGCTTTGCCGGCTTGAGCGCCCGCGCCAGCGAGCACCCGGATGGCTTTGGCATCGCTTTCTTCGAGGGCAAAGGTTTGCGCCTGTTCGTGGACCCCTCCAGCGCCCGCGAGTCGGTGCTGGCCGAAGTGGTCAAGCGCTACCCGATCCGCAGCGAGGTGGTGATCGCCCACATCCGCAAGGCCACCCAGGGCCGGGTGGCGCTGGAAAACAGCCACCCCTTCAGCCGCGAGCTGTGGGGCCGCTACTGGGTGGCGGCGCACAACGGCGACTTGAAAACCTACCGCCCGCCGCTGCACGGCGCCTTTCGACCGGTGGGCGACACCGACAGCGAGCACGCCTTTTGCTGGCTGATGCAGGAGCTGGCCAAGGCCCACTGCCAAGTGCCCAGCGTGAGCGAACTGACGCTGACGCTGCGCGAGCTGCTGCCGCAGTTGCACGCCCGCGGCACCTTCAACCTGCTGCTGAGCAACGGCCAGGCCCTGTGGGCGCACGCCAGCACGCGGCTGCACTACGTGTTGCGCGCCCACCCCTTTGGCGCCACACGCTTGGCCGACGACGACCTGAGCGTGGACTTTGCCCAGCACACCCGCCCCAGCGACCGCGTGGCCGTGGTGGCCACCGAGCCCCTGACCCCCGACGAACGCTGGGTGGCCCTGGCGCCAGGCGCGCTGGCGGTGTTCCAGCATGGCCAGCTCGTGGCCTGAAGCCCGCCATTCGCCGCAACGGGGCCCGCGACCGGGGCCCGCCTGCCTAGACTGCCGCCCATGACGCACCCCACCCCCGACGGCACCGCTTGGTGGAAGGACTGGACCCAGTACTTCTGCCCGGGGCCGCGTCGCGTCTTCAGCGCCGACGAGATGGCCGTGGCCGGACAACAGCCTTGGCCCAGCGGCATCGACTCCTTCCTCTACGCCAACGTGGTGATGCTGCTGGTGGTGTCGAGCCTGTACTGGCCGCGGGCCACCGCCGCCGTGGCCTGGATCGGGGGGCTGACGCTGACCTGGGCCGTGCTGGCGGTGGCGCGCTGGCTGTGGCGCGGGCCCAGCCGTCGGCGCTTGGCCCTCGCGAGCTATGGAGCGGTTGGGCTCTTGATGGTGCTGCTGTTCGGGCTGGGCGCCTGGCTGGATCGGGGCGACGAGGCTGCGGGCGTGGCGCTGCTGGGTGTGTTCGTGTTCGTGACCACCAGTTGGCTGCTGCTGGTGATCTTTCGGGTGGCGCAGATCGAGGCGCGCTTGCGCGAGATTGCCGATCAACAGCAGCAGCTGGCCCTGAGCCGGCGCCTGGCCACGGCGCAGATCCACCCGCACTTTCTGTTCAACACCCTGGCCAGCCTGACGCATTGGGTGGAGGTGGGCGATGCGCGCGCCGCGCCCTTGCTGAAGAACCTGGCGACTTACCTGCGCGCCACCTTGCCGCTGTTCGAGCGCGAAAGCATGCCGCTGGCCGAGGAATGGGCCTTGGTGCGCACCTACCTGGCCATCATGCAGGTGAGGCTGGGCGAGCGACTGCGCTGGTCCATCGAGCACGACCCGGCGCTGGACGGCCTGCTGGTGCCCCCGGGCACGGTGCTGACCCTGGTGGAGAACGCCATCACCCACGGCATCGAGCCCGCGCTGCGGGGCGGCACCGTGACCCTGCACAGCGAGCGCTTGCCCGACGGCCGCGCGCGGATCCGCGTGGACGACGATGGCGCGGGCCTGCCGCAACCCTTCAAGCCCGGCCTGGGCTTGAGCAACACCCGCGACCGCTTCCGCCATCTGTATGGCGAACGTGCCCAACTCACCCTCCAGCCGCTGCACGCCGACGGCAGCGGCTGCCGCTCCGACGTCCTGATCCACGACTCGCCATGACCCCATTCAAGATCCTCATCGCCGACGACGAAGAAGGCCCGCGCGACCAGATGAAAGCCGCACTGGCCCGCTTGTGGCCCCAGGCGCAGTTGGTGGCGGCGGCCACCAACGGCGTCGATGCCTGGGACGCCGTGCTGGAGCACGAGCCCGACGTCGCCTTTTTGGACATCCGCATGCCGGGCCTCACGGGCCTGGACGTGGCGCGCCGGGCCAGCCAGTTGGCCTCGCCGCCGCAGGTGGTGTTTGTCACCGCGTTCAACGACCACGCTTTGGCAGCTTTTGACGCGGGGGCCATCGACTACGTGCTCAAGCCCTTGGACGACGCCCGACTGCAGCGCGCGATCGACAAGCTCAAAGCCCGCACGGCCCCCGCGGTGCCTGCGCCGGATTTGACCCAGCTTTTGCAGGCCTTGATGCCGGCCCGCGCGGCCAGCCCGCGCCCAATTCAGGCGAGCGTGGGCAAGGAGATCAAGCTGATCCAGCCCGACGAGGTGGTGTTTTTCGAGAGCGACACGCGTTACACCCGGGTGGTGACGGCCGATCAAGAAGCGCTGATCCGGACGCCTTTGAAGGAGTTGATCGCCACCCTGGATGCCGAGGTGTTCTGGCAGGTGCACCGCTCGGTGCTGGTCAACAGCCGCCACATCGCCAGCGCCGTGCGCATCGACGAAAACAACATGCAGCTGACCCTCAAGGGCCGCCCGGAAAAGTTGCCGGTATCGCGGCAGTTCCAGGGCCTGTTCAAGGGCCAGTGAGGCCCCTTCAGATCCAACCCAAATCGATCGCCCGCAGCACGGCCTGCGTGCGGTCGCGCACGCCCATCTTGGCGAAGATGGCCGAGCAGTGGTTTTTGATGACGCCCTCGCTGTTGCCCAGCAAGGTGGCGATTTCGGTGTTCGAGCGGCCGGAAGCCACCAGGCGCAGCACCTGCAGCTCTTTGGGGCTGAGCGGCTCGGGGTCGGGCAGGCCCTCGAAAGCGCGCTCGGTGGCGCCCGGGCGCGTGGCGCGTTCGGTCAGGCCGGGGCGCAGGGCCAGGCCACCGGCGGCCACGTCGCGCAAGGCCTGGGCCAGGGTGTCCACGCTGATGGCCTTGAGCAGAAACCCCTTGGCGCCGGCGCGCGCAGCCTCATCGAAAGCCTCGCGGTCGTCGAAGGTAGTGAGCAGCACCACGGGCACGGCCAACGCCCGCGCCGCCAGCGCCCGGATGAGGCCGATGCCGTCCAGCCGCGGCATGCGCATGTCGCTGAGCACCACGTCGGGCGGGTCGGCCTGGATCATCATGAGGGCCTGCGCGCCGTCTTCGGCCTCGCCCACCAGTTGAAGGTCGGGGCACAGGGCGAGCAGGCCCTTGAGGCCTTCGCGCACCAGTTGCTGGTCTTCGACGAGCAACACGCGGATGGGGGTGGCTGGAGCTGTCATGCGGGGGTCTCCGGGTCGCGCGGGCAGCGCAGTTCGATCAAAAAGCCGGGCTGCTGGCGCAGGATGTCCAGCCGCCCTCCCAATTCTGCGAGGCGTTCGCGCATGCCGGTCAGGCCGTTGCCGGCCTTCAGCTTGCCTTGGCCCTGGCCGTCGTCTTCGATGCGGATGCAGACCGTTGGCCCTTCGGCGCGCACCTGGATGGCGAGGTGCCGCGCACGGGCATGGCGAACGGCGTTGGTGACGGCCTCTTGCACGCAGCGCAGCAGGGCGTGCGCGCTGCGCGGCCCCAGGTTGCGCACGGCCTCGGGGTCGAGGTCGAGGGCGATGCGGGGCGACTCGATGCCCTGGGCCAGCGCCTGCAATGCGGCCGACAGGTCGATGCGCGCATGCTCGCGCTGCAGGCTCACGGCC
The DNA here is from genome assembly GCF_027532025.1 of Inhella sp. Lineage (GTDB taxonomy): Bacteria > Pseudomonadota > Gammaproteobacteria > Burkholderiales > Burkholderiaceae_C > Inhella. The sequence continues at coordinate 90,543 of NZ_JAPZSY010000012.1, forward strand.
TGGCGCACATCGGCCAGCAACTGCTCGGCCACACCGCGCGCCTTGCCCAGGGCGGCCGCGGCCTCGGTCCCCTGGTGGCGGGCCAGCAGGGCTTCGCCCAGCTGCAACTGCAGGTTCAGCGCCGTCAGGTGGTGGCCCATCAGGTCGTGCAGCTCGCGCGCGAGGCCCAGGCGCTCGCTGTAGCGCAGCTGCTCGTCGTGCAATTGCTCGGCCGACAGGCGCTCGGCCAGCACGGCCTGCAACCAACGGCGCTTGTCGGCCTGCGCCGCGGTCAGGCGCCCCAGCCCAAAACCCAGGCCGTACAAGGCCACCATCCACAGCCCCTGGGTGAGCAAAGCGGGCATGGCGCCCTGGGCCTGTTCGAGCCGCTGGGCCTCGGTCGGCAAGAAGGCGTACAGCGCCAGGGCCAGCAGCACCTGCAAGGCGGCAAACGCCAGCGCCCCACGGGCCGACAGCATGAGGCCCGCGAGCACCGTGACCAAGAACGCCAGGGCCGGCGTGACGGCAAAGGCCAGCAGGTCCAGCGCCAGCAGCCAGGCCCAGACATGACGCGGCGGGGTGTCCAAGAACGGCTGCCGCGCCAACCGCCAAAGGCCCCAGCCGGTGGGCAGCATCAGCGCCAGGCTCATCAGCAGCGGCGCCCGGTCCCGGGCTTGGCCTCCGGCCAGTTGCCACAGCTGGTTGATCAAGCCGTCGAAGGGTTCGGCAGCGGCACCGGTCAACGCGGCCAAGGCGGCGCGCAGCTCCAAGAGCACCAGCACCACGGCCACGCCGCGCAAGGCAAAGGAAGGCTCGACCAAGCGGTCGAGCCATGGGCGCGAGGGGCCGTGAGGCGGGGAAGCAGGCGGCATGGCGCGGAGCCTAGCGCGCGCGGCGCTCGCCGCCTTTGGTCATGCAAGCCAGGGTTGAGCCTGATCGATGACGGCACCACCCAGACACACGTCGCCGTCGTACAGCACGGCGCTTTGGCCGGGCGTCACCGCCCATTGCGGCGCGTCGAAGCTCAGTTGCGAGCCGGCGAGTGCGCAGGGCGCGTCGGTCTGGCGGTAGCGCGTCTTGGCAGCGTAGCGTCCATCGGCGGGCGCTGAGTCGGCGATCCACGACGGGTCGGTGAAGCGCAAGCCACGGCTTTGCAGGAGGGGGTGCTCGTGGCCCTGCACCACCACCAAGCGGTTGCGTTCGATGTCTTTGGCGGCGACGAACCAGGGCGCGTGCTCGCCGCCGCCGCGCGGCGCGCCCTTTTCCTTGACGCCGCCGATGCCCAGACCCTGGCGTTGGCCCAGCGTGTAGAAGCTCAGGCCCACGTGCTGCCCCAAGCGGCGCCCGCGTTCGTCAACGATGTCGCCGGGCGCATGGCTCAGGTAGCGGTTCAAGAACTCGCGAAACGGCCGCTCGCCGATGAAGCAAATGCCGGTGCTGTCCTTCTTCTTGGCGTTGGGCAGGCCCCACTCGGCGGCCAAGCGACGCACCTCGGTCTTGGGCAGCTCGCCCACGGGGAACAGCACCTTGCTGAGCTGGGCTTGCGTCAGGCGGTGCAGGAAGTAGCTCTGGTCCTTCAGCGGGTCCAGGCCCTTGAGCAGTTGCGACTCACCGCTGGGCAACAGGCGTCGACGGGCGTAGTGGCCGGTGGCGATGGCGTCGGCCCCGCGGGCCACGGCATGATCCAGGAAGGCCTTGAACTTGATCTCGGCGTTGCACAGGATGTCGGGGTTGGGTGTGCGCCCGGCCTGGTACTCGCGCAAGAACTCGGCAAAAACGCGGTCCTTGTACTCGGCGGCGAAATTGACGTGCTCGATCTCGATGCCGATGACCTCGGCGACCGAGGCGGCGTCCACGAAGTCCACGTTGGACGAGCAGTACCCGCTGTGGTCGTCGTCCTCCCAGTTCTTCATGAAGATGCCGATGACCTCGTGGCCCTGCCGCTTGAGCAGGGCGGCGGAGACGGCGGAATCCACGCCGCCAGACAGGCCGACGACGATGCGTTGTTTGGGGATGGAGGTGGACATCACCCCGCCATTGTCGACAGCCCTGCCGGCCAACGCACGGAACCGGTGGCGCAGTCGGTCAGCACCCCCTGGACAATCGGGCCCATGCCCATGACCCACCTGGCCGATATCGACCGCCATCTGGCGGCTCTGGGCGCCTTGCCCGAGCACCGCCGCCGGGTGCTGCGTCACTGGCTGCAGGCCATCCCCCTGGACCGCGGTCGCAAGGCGCTCGAGCACTACCTGCCCAAGCCGCTTCGCCAAGCCCTGCCCGCGTTGATGACCGAGTGGCAACACTTGGCCACCCTGCACGCGCGCGAGCCCAGCGAAGACGGCGCCGAGCGCCTGCTGCTGCGCTTGCACGACGGGCAAAGCGTCGAGGCCGTGCTCCTGCCTCGGGGTGGGCTGTGCATCAGCAGCCAAGTGGGCTGTGCCGTGGGCTGCGGCTTTTGCATGACGGGCACCTTGGGCCTGATCCGCCAGCTCGGCAGCGCCGAGCTGCTGGCGCAGGTGGCCACGGCGCGAACGCTGCGCGCGGTCGACAAGGTGGTGTTCATGGGGATGGGCGAGCCGGCGCACAACCTGGACGCGGTGCTGGAGGCCATCGAGACCCTGGGCGTTGAGGGTGGCATCGGACACAAGAACCTGGTCTTCAGCACCGTGGGCGACGAACGCGTGTTCGAGCGCCTGGGCCAGGGCGCCGTGAAGCCGGCGCTGGCCCTGAGCTTGCACACCACCCAGCCCGCGTTGCGCGAAACACTGCTGCCGCGCGCCCCACGCCTGAGCCCGGAGTGGCTGATGGCCCAAGCCTGCGACTACGCCCGCCGCACCGGCTACCCGCTGCAGGTGCAGTGGACGCTGCTGGAGGGCGTGAACGACGGCGACGACGAGGTGGAGCGCCTGGTGCGCCTGATGCGCGGCCAGCCCGCCATGCTGAACCTGATCCCCTTCAACACCGTGCCGGGGCTGCCGTTCCGCCGCCCGAGCTGGGACGCCTGCCGCGACCTAGCGCGCCGCCTGCATGCGCGGGGCATCCTGACCAAGCTGCGGGACTCGGCTGGGCAGGACGTGGAAGGCGGCTGCGGGCAGCTGCGGGCGCGGCTGCAGCCCGTCAGGCTGCAACGGCGAGGTGCTGAGCCCGACCCCGGTCGGCCATCCGCCACGTCCGCCTGACCCCAACCGGACCGCGCCCAGCGGATGAGGTCTCAGGGCCCAGGGGTTTCCGTGCTGAAGTGGTAGGTCGTGCGCTTGCGGGGCGACAAGTAATCGAACACCGCCGCCGGCAACTGCTGGGGCCGCAGGGTGCTGGCCACCGTCACGTCAGGCTCCTGCTCCAGGTCCACCACGATGGCGCCCTCCTTGGGCACCGCCGGGTCGTACACCAGCACCGTGGGTTTGAGCGGGCGCGAGCTGTTGACCGACACCACCATGCCCATGGTGCCGTTGCTCAGGGCCACCACAGTGCCCGGCGGGTAGATGCCCACGCTGCGCACGAAGGTGGTCAGCACCGTGGCGTCAAAGTGCGAACGGCGCTGGCCGTAGATCAGCGACAGCGCCTCGTGGGGCGTCAGGGCCTGCTTGGGGTCCACCGGGTTGCACAGGTTGTCGTAGGCGTTGACCAGGCAAACGATGCGCGTGAGCAGGCTCATTTGCGTGCCGGTGAGCTTGCGGGGGTAACCGCTGCCGTCCACATGCTCATGGTGTTGCTCAATGATGGCGCGCACCTCGGGTGCGACCCCCATATTGCGCGCGATGTCCACGCCCTTGGCGGGGTGGGTTTCAAACACGTGCATCTCCGCCGGGGTGAGCGCGCCGGCCTTGCGAGCCACGCGCTCCGGCAGCTCACTCTTGCCGATGTCGTGCAGCAAAGCGCCCAGGCCGATCAACTTGAGGGTGGGGGCCGGGGCCTTCAGCTCTCGGCCCAGGATCATGGACAAGATGGCGACGTTCAACGAATGCACGTAGACGTCCTCGCCGCCCACCTTGTCGGCCATCAGCTGGATGGCCACATCGGCGTCCACCAGCATGGTGTCGGCGATGCCCCCGATCAGTTCTCCCGCCTCGGCATAGGCTTGCTTGGGCTTGGCGAACAACGATTGGGTGATGGACTTGACCGCATGGCCGCTGGACACCAAGGCCCGCTCGCAGGCCTGAATCTTGGCCTGGCGCGCCGCCATGCGCTCCAAACGCGCGCGCTTGGCCAGCATCATCGGATCGTCCGCTGCGGGCGTCGCAGGCGGGTGTGACCGGGCCCGCTGATCCGGCATGGGCAAGGGTTCGACGTCGCTGCGCTCGGGGTCGTAGCGCAAGGCTTGGATGCCCAGCGCCTGAATGGCCGCCACCTGGTACAGGGTTTTGATCTTGAAACTAGAGAAGGTGAAGGGGTGCGAGGTCCAGGGCAGGTCCAGGTGCACGTACATCCCGATGCAGAGTTGATCGGGGCTTATGCGAGGTTCTTTGTCCGACACCATCGTTCCATCCTAGTTCCTCCGGAACTCCCCGCGTGGATCGTTGTTCAACCGAGCATGAGGGAGCAGCGGTCGCCACTCGCATCGCGTCCTACGCTGACCCGCTTCACCGTCCAGTTTGGTGACTGACAGCCTTGCGCGATGAAGAGGCACAGCCCTTCCAGCGTTGGACTGACCAAGCCAGGCACCTAATTGAGAAGGTGATGGTCGAGCCTCTCGCGAACCGGCGTGATAGCAGCTCTCAAAACGGCCAAGTCCACGACCATGCAGCTCTCAGGCTGCAGGGCCGCGGTGACGACCAGCTCTGCGATGTAGGTGTGCCCATGAATCCGTCTGCTCGACTCGGTCTCTACCGTGCGGTTCAGAGTGTGCGCGGCATCAAAGAAGAAGCGCTGGCTGAGCTCAAACCGCATGGGGCTCGCTGGTTGCTGCATGGCCGCTCGGGTCAATAGGGACGCGGCGCGACATCAGTGATCGCGGATCGAACCGCGGCCAGGTGCGCAGGCGTGGTGCCACAGCAGCCTCCGACCAGGTTCACCAAGCCCAACTGTGCAAACTCCCCCAGCAATCGCGCCGTCACTTCAGGGGTTTCGTCAAAGCCGGTTTCGCTCATGGGGTTGGGCAAGCCTGCGTTGGGGTAGCAGCTGATTGGGGTGTCTGACGCCACGCTGGCCAGTTCGGCCAAGTAAGGGCGCATCAACGCCGCGCCCATGGCGCAATTCAGGCCAACGGCCATGGGCTTGGCGTGGCGAATGCTGTGCCAGAACGCCGACACGGTTTGCCCACTCAACACCCGGCCTGAGGCATCGGTTACGGTGCCGCTCAGGATCAAAGGCAAGCGCTCGCCGCTGTCTTCGAAGTACGACTCGATGGCAAAGATGGCCGCTTTGGCATTGAGCGTGTCAAAGATGGTTTCGACCAAGAGCAGATCGACGCCGCCCTCGACCAAGCCCTCCACTTGCTCTCGGTAGGCCCTTTGCAGCGTTTCGAAGTCGATGTTTCGAGCGCCTGGGTCGTTGACGTCGGGGCTGATGGATGCGGTCTTGGGTGTCGGACCGATCGCGCCGGCCGCCCAGCGTGGGTGCTCGGGGGTGCTGAAGCGATCGCAGGCTTGCCGGGCCAAGCGTGCTGCTTCCCGATTCATTTCGCGGGCCAAGTGGGCCAGCCCGTAGTCGGATTGCGCGATGCAGGTGGCGCCGAATGTGTTGGTTTCGACGATGTCGCAACCCACTTCCAGGTAAGCCTCGTGGATGCCTTGAATCAGCTGGGGCTGCGTCAAGTTCAGGAGTTCGTTGTTGCCTCGCTGGGCGGGATCGGGCGGCAGATCGGAGAAGCGATCGCCTCGGTACATGGCCTCGTCCATCCCTTTGGACTGGATCATCGTGCCCATCGCGCCATCCAAGAGAACGATGCGTTGCCGCAGCAGGGCGGGGAGGGCCTGCGCTCGGGAGTAGGGGTGTGCTTCGCGCATGGATTCAGGCCGGCTCCATGACCAACAGCAGCCGTGAGGCTTGCGTTTGGAAGTGTCGAGGGGATCGGTGCACCACCGAGGGCAGCGGCGAATGAGGGTCTTGGCCTCGGCCTTTGAGCAGCGCCACATCGCCGCGTTGAAGCTGCCGCTGCCTGGGGTGGTCTTGGTCGGGGGTACGAAGGGCTTCTTCGCTGTCTTGCGGGACGACCCATTGCGTGCCGGAGCCTCGGTACGTGCAGAGCAGACGAAGCGCGGTCCAGTCCTGGTGCCACTTGCGGCAGGCGTCGTTGTCGATTCGCTCGATGCGCAGGCGCAAGCGGGTGTTCTGGGACAGGGAGACGAACACCGCCAGCAGTCGTCGCAGGTCTTGACGGAACAACTCCATCGCTTCGGGATGCGCCATGCGCAGCGAAGCCAGCGCGGTATCGATGGCATCGGACAGTTCATCGGTGCAACCCTGAGCGCGAAGCTGCGGCAGCTGCTCGTCGGGCAGGGCGTCTAGCCAGTCTGTCAGCGGCTTGGCAAGGCGCCGTTGCCAACAGGCCATGAGCACTTCGCTGCGCAGGATGGCCAGCAAGTCCGTGGCGCTCTGACTCACATGCGTGGACGAAAAAGCAAGCTCCGTCTCGACCACGTCAGAGCTGGGTGGGGTTGGGTGCGTCGCCATACACGGCTCTCGGGTCGAAGGTCTTCCCGTCTTCGCGAAAGACCAGATGGCCCGTGCCTGCCGTTACGGCCCGGTAGAAGCAACTGCGGTAGCCCACGTGGCAACTGGCGCCACTGCCAGCGACTTGAACCCGTAGCCACACTGCGTCTTGGTCATCGTCGATGCGCATTTCGACGATGTGCTGCACCAATCCGCTGGTAGCGCCTTTGTGCCAAAGCGCTTGGCGGCTTCGGCTCCAGTAGTGCGCCTCGCCCGTTTCAATGCTCAGGCGCAGTGCTTCCTGGTTCATGTAGCCCACCATCAGGAGCTCACCGCTCTGGGCGGCGGTGGTGACGCAGGTGATCAGCCCGTGCGCATCGAATTTAGGCGACAACTGGTCTTGCTCCTCCACCTGTTCAACGCTGACGCGAGGGTGGAAAAGGAGGGTCTCGTTCATGCAGCACCCACCTGCAAAAGGGTTGCTTCACTGCCGACGGCCACGCACTGGGACAGGCCCAACAACAGAACCTCTTTGGGCATGTCGCGCCCGATGAATACGATTTTGGTTTCTCGGGCTTCGTTGGGTTTCCAAGCGGTTCCCAACTCCGACCCCATGAGCATGTGGACCCCTTGCAGGACGACCCGCCGGTCGAGTCCAGCGCCGTGAATCACGCCCTTGTAGCGCATCAGGTTGGGACCGTAGACCTGGATCATGCCGCCCAGCAAGTCGTCCAGACGCTCCATGTCCATCGGGCGAGATTCGCGGAACACGAAGCTGCTCACATCATCGTCATGGTCGTGCTGAACGTCGGTCAGGAAGTCCGGCTCGATGTCGAGGATGGCGTTCAGGTTGAAACCCTTGATGTCCAGCACTTGCATGGGCGAGATGCCGCGTTCCGCCACGCCGAACTGCGCGCGCGGGTTCATCTGAATCAATCGCTGGCGCAGGGCCTGGAGTTCCACTTGAGTGACCAAGTCGGCTTTGCTGATGAGCACGCGATCGGCAAAAGCCACTTGTTCTTGCGCTTCGTGGTGCTCGTCCAGTTGCTGCATGGCGTGGACGGCATCGACCATGGTGACGATGGCATCCAACAGGTAGTTCTGGCCGATCTCCTCGTCGACGAAAAAGGTTTGGGCGACTGGGGCAGGGTCGGCGAGCCCGGTGGTTTCGATGATCACGCGGTCGAAGTGCAACTGGCCCTGCTGCCGCTTGGCGGCCAGTTCGCCCAGGATGCGCACCAGGTCGCCGCGCACGGTGCAGCAGATGCAGCCGTTGTTCATCTCGACGATTTGCTCGTCCCGGTCTTGAATCAAGAGCTCGTTGTCGATGCCAGCTTCGCCGAACTCGTTCTCGATCACAGCGATGCGCTGGCCGTGTTGCTCGTGCAACAGGCGGTTGAGCAGGGTGGTTTTGCCGCTGCCCAGAAAGCCGGTGAGGATGGTGACGGGGATGAGGCTCATGATGGTTGTCCTTGCAAGGCGGTGGCGATGGCGCGGGCGTTGTGGCTGAGCAGCTTCAGGTAGCTGTCGGCCACGCCGCCGGTTGCCGACAGGGCGTCGGAGTACAGCCGCCCGCCCACAGTGGCGCCGGCCTCGGCTGCGATGCGCTGTACCAAGCGTGGGTCGCTGATGTTTTCGATGAAGACCGCGCGCACGCGCTCACGCTGCAGCTGTTGGATCAAGCGCGCCACGCTGCCGGCCGTGGCCTCAGCTTCGGTATTCATGCCTTTGATGGCCAGGAACTTCACACCGTAAGCTCGCCCAAAGTAGGCAAATGCGTCATGGTGTGTGAACACGCGGCGCTGGGCGGTTGGCACGGGGCCCAGCCAGCTTTGCACTTGCGCATGCAATGCCATCAGCTCGGCTTCGTAGGTGGCGCAGCGGCGGGCGAAGCCCTCGGCCTCGGCCGGGCGCACGCGGGCCAGCGCATCGCGCAGCGTGTGCAGCGCTTGGCGGGTGCGCACAGGGTCGTGCCAGAAGTGCGGGTCCACGTCATGGGCATGGCCGTGCCCGCCCTTCAAAGGTTCGATGCCCGCGCTGGCTATCACCACCGACGCCCGGCTGCCGCTGGCCTTGATCAAGCGCGCCATCCAGCCTTCAAACCCAAGACCGATGACAGCCACCAGGTCGGCTTGCGCCAGCTTGCGGGCGTCGCTGGGGCGGGGGGTAAAGACGTGGGCGTCGGCATCAGGCCCCACCAAGGCCTCCACCCGCACGGCGTCACCGCCGATGACGCGCAGCCAGTCGGCCAGGATGGAGAAACTGGCGACCACGCGCAGGGGTTCGGTGGCGTGCGCGGGCAGGTCCAAGCCGGTGAGCAGGGCGGGGGCAAGGAGGTCGCGGCGTTTCATGCGGTGCGGTGCTTGGCAGAAGGGAAAAAGCGCCGCCACAGGCCGCCCTGCGGGCCCACGAGCAGCGACAGCGCGTACAGCCCACCGGCCACGAGCACGATGGCGGGGCCGGAGGGCCAGTCGGCGTAGAACGAGAGCAGCAGGCCGCTGAGGCTGGCCAGCAGCGCCAGGCTCACGGCCACCAGCGCTTGCCCGCCCAAGCTGCGCGCCCAAAAGCGCGCGCTGGTGGCGGGCAGCATCATCAAACCCACGGCCATCAAGGTGCCCAGGGCCTGGAAGCCGGCCACCAGGTTGCCCACGGTGAGCACGAGCAGCAGGCCGTGCATCCAGCCGCCGGGGCCGCCCACGTTGCGCAGGAAGCCGGGGTCCAGGCACTCGAGGGCCAGCGGGCGCAGCACAGTGGCCAGGCACAGCAGGGTGAGGCTGGCGGTGCCGGCCATGAGCAGCAAGGCGGCGTCGTCCACCGCCAGCACCGCGCCGAACAGCAGGTGCATCAGGTCCACCGGCGAGCCTTGGCGCGACACCAGCAGCACGCCCAGGGCCAGGGCCACCAGGTAGAAGGCGGCGAAGCTGGCGTCCTCGCGCTGCGGGGTGTGGCGCGACACGAAACCAGCGCTCAGGGCCACCGCCAAGCCCCCTAAGAAACCGCCGATGGACATGGCCGTGAGCGAGAAGCCGGCCAGAAAAAAGCCCACCGCCGCACCGGGCAGCAGCGCGTGGGCCATGGCGTCGCCCATCAGGCTCATGCGGCGCCACACCAGCAGCAAGCCGATGGGCGCACTGCCCAGCGCCAGCGCGCAGCAGGCCACCAGCGCACGGCGCATGAAGTCGTGCTCGACCAGGGGTGAGATCAGGGTCTCTGTCACGCGGCCTCGCCCTCGCAGAAGGGCGCGTCGGTGTCCCAGGATTCGGCCATGCGGCGCGCGCTCAGCAGGTGCGCGGGCTGAAGCACCTCGGCCGTGGGCCCCCAGGCGATGGCGCGCCGCGCCAGCAGCAGCGTTTGCGGGAAGTGCGCGCGCACCTGGGCGAGGTCGTGCAGCACGGCCAGCACGGTGCGCCGCTCGCCCTGCCAGCGCGCCACCAGGGCCAGCAGGTCGGCGGTGGTGCGGGTGTCGATGGCGTTGAAGGGTTCGTCAAGCAGGATCAGCGGGGCGTCCTGCAGCAGCACGCGGGCGAACAGCAGGCGCTGGAACTGCCCGGCCGAGAGTTCGTTCAGTGCCCGGCGCTCGAACCCGGACAAGCCCACGGCTTGCATGGCGGCGTGCACCTCGTCGCGCTGGGTGGGTTTGAGCGCGCCCCAAGCGCCGATGCGCCACCACAGGCCGGTGGCCACGAGTTCAAAGGTGCTGAGTGGGAAGCTGCGGTCGATCTGGTGCTGCTGCGGCAGCCAGGCCATGCGCTGGCGGGTGGCAGGGTCGATCTCTACCCGGCCCTCGTTGGCGGGCAGCTGCCCGCCCATTGCGGCCAGCAAGGTGGATTTGCCGGCGCCGTTGGGCCCCACGATGGCCGTCAGGGAGCCGGCCTCGAAGGCACCGCTGAGGTGGTGCACGGCGGGGTGCCCTTGGTAGGACACGGTGAGGTTGTGCAGGTGCACGGCGGCACTCATCGCCACCACCCCAGCGCCCAGGCCACGCCCAGCCACAGCAGCGCCAGGGGCAGCAGCACGGCCAGCACGCGCACGGTGGCGCTGCGCAGCAGCCAGTCGTTCATATGGGCTGGTGGCGTGGAGCGGCCACGGCGCTCAATGCCCCAAACAAGGCCAGACCCAAGGCCACGCAGGCGCCGCTGGGGGCGTCCCACAGCCACGAGGCCGTCAGGCCCAGGACCATGGCCAACAGGCCGCCGCACAGCACCAGGGGCCAGCGCACGCCGGCTTGGCGCCAAAGCGCCGGCGCAATCAGGGTTGCGAACACCAAGAACAGGCCCAGCACCGGCACCGTGACGCTGGCGACGATGGCGAACACGGGGTAGAACCAGGCGTCCCGCGCCAGCCAGCGGCTCAAGCCCAGCACGCCCACGGCGCAGGCGCCCAGCAGCGCCACTTGGGGCCAGCCGGCCCACAGCACGTCGGCGGCCAGCAACTCGGCCATGCGTTCACGGCCGTGCGGGTCCACGCGGGCCGCAAGCAGCGCGGCGCAGGCGCAGGCCACGTACACCAGGCCGATCAAGGCCTCGCGCTGCTGGGGCCAGCGCCGCGCCAAACCGGCCACCACGGCCGCGGAGGCCAAGGCCCCGGCGGCGCTGGCAGCTTGGGCAAGCCACCACGCCGGGTGGTCCACCACGGCGGCGATGCCCAGCGCGGCGGCCGCAGCGGCCTGGGCCACGGCGAGGTCGATGAACACCACGCCGCGGCACAGCACTTGTGCGCCCAGCGGGGCCAGGGCCAGCAAGCCCAGGGCCAGGGCCAAGGCCGGAGCCAGGAACCAAAGGTCGGCCATTCAGCGCAGCTTCAAGAGGCCATCAACCACGGCGTCCATCCAGCGCAGCAAGCCGTCTTGCCCAGCGTCTTCGGGCACGGTGGCTGGCAGCACCAGCAGGGGCACTTTCAGCTGGCTTTCCAGCCAACGGGCAGGCCGCGGGTCTTGGTAGCTGGTGAGCACGATGCCGGCCGGCGGCTGGGCCTTCAGGCCTTCCAGCAAGCGCTTCAAGTGGCCCGGCGTGGGAGCCATGCCGGGCTTGGGCTCCAGGTCGGCCAGCTGCACCATGCCCAGCCAGCGCCACACGTAGCCAAAGCTGCTGTGCTGGGCGGCCACGCGTTGGCCTTTGAGCGGCGCGGCGCGGCGCTCCCACTCGGTGATGCGGGCCTTCCACACGGCTTCGAACGCGGCCAAGCGCTGGGCGATGGCGGCCTTCTCGCTGGGCCGCAAGGTTTGCAGCTCCTCGGCCAAGGCCTGGGCCACCTCCAGCAGCTTGTGCGGGTTCGTGTGCAGGTGGGGGTTGCCTTCGGCGTGCACATCGCCCGCCCACGGGCTGCCGATGGCGCCGGGGTTGGGGTCGATCAGCTCCACGTGGTCGGCGGCTTCAAACAAGCGGCGGCCGCCACCGGCGCGCTGCTGCAGCATCGGCAGCCAGCCTGCTTCCAGGCTGGCACCGGTGCACACCGCCAGGTCGCTGTTGCGCAACTGGGCGATCAGGCTGGGGCGCGCCTCGATGTGGTGTGGGTCTTGGCCCGCATGGGTGGCCACGTGCACTTTGGCGCTGGGCAAGAGCACCCGGGTCAGCGCGGCCCACTCGGGTTCGCAGGCGAACACGGTGAAGGCCTGGGCCGGGCCGCACAGCGCCAAGCCCAGGGCCAACAGCCACTTAGAAGCTGTGCGCACCGTGCGCTCCCAGCGCGATCACGTACTGCAATTGCACCGTCCGCTTGGAGGCGCCTTCGATCTCCTGGGCGCCGCTTTGCTTGGCCACTTGCAAGCGCAGGCTTTGCATGTGGGTGGGCTTCCAGGCCAGCATCAGCGATTGCTCGCGCAGGCGGCCGGTGTGGAAGTGTTCGTCGTGTGGCTGGCTCACGCGCAGCCAATCGGCGCGGGCACCCACCTCCCAGCTGGGGTTGAAGCGGTAGACCACCGACAAGGCCTGGGCTTGGTGCTTGTCGCCCGAGCCGGCGTAGGGATTCAGCTTGGTGATGCGAGCGGCTTCGAAGCCCACGCGGACCTGCTGTTCGCGGTTGTTGCCGCTGGGCGACCACTTCCAGGTGCCGTCCACCATCCAGGTGTTGCGGCCGCTGAACATGGCGCCATGACCATGTTCATGCGCCTCATGACCATGGTCGTCGTGGTCTTCGTCATGGTCTTCGTCGTGCTCATGCTCTTCTTCCAGGGCGGCCACACGGCGGCTCTTGATGTACGACAGACCCAGCTGCCAGCTGTTGGCGCGATTCAGATCACCACCGATCTTGGTGACCAAGGTGGCCACGCCAGGGTTCTTCACGCTGTCCCAGGTCTCAGCCACGAGCTTCTTGCCCTTGAACGCTTCGCCGCCCACCATCCAGTAGAAAGAGGTTGGCAGGGTCAGATTGACGCGCACGCCATCGTCGTTCCAGTGGCCGCCGAAGAAGGCGCGGTACAGCAGCGGACGCTCGGTGAAGTCGTCGGCATGCATGTGCTGCTGGTTCAGGTGACCGATTTGCGAGGCGAAGCGACCCACGCGGGCCTGCAGGCCATATGGCAGCGCCGTGGTTTCCAGGTAGGCCTCTTCGATGGCTTTTTCGAGTTTGCCGTCGTGGGTTTCGAAGACCGCGCCCACGTGCCCGCGCAGCCAGTTGCCCACCGGGCCTGAAGCGGTCAGGTCGCTGTGGCCGAGTTGCAGGCCTTGGTCGCGCATGCCCAGCGCCAAGGGGCGGGTGGTGTGGGTGAGGTCGAGCACCGCGCCGAACTCCCAGCCCTTGCTCGTCGACTTGCTGGGGGTGCTTTGGGCGTAGACCAAGGGGAGCGTGGCGCTCAGCGCCAGGGCGATCAGGGTGCGTTTCATGGAGTCAGTTCAAGGTGAAGGTGAGACGGCAGGCGTTTTCAAGCCTCGGCCGACGCGGGGGTGACTTCCCAGTGGGGGAAGGGGTCGGGCAGGGTGGCCCAGTGGGCGCGTCCCTTGCGGGATTCGGTGAAGTTCAAGTGCATGGCCTTGAAGGCCTGCTCAATCAAGCTTCGGTCAAAGCCTTGCGAAGGCCTTCCGATGAAGACGATTTCGTTCAGGCGGTCGCCGTGGGGCTCGCGCCAGTTGCGCTCGATGCCGGCGCGCTCTGGCGTGCCCTTCGCGGGCCAGCGCTCCTTCGGCGCTGCGGCCCACCACCGTCCCATGGCCTCGTGCGTGGCCACGTTGCCGGCGCGGCTGTAGGCCACCACCCAATCGGGGCGGCTTGCCAGCCACACGTAGCCTTTGGCGCGCAGCAGGCCGGGCAGCAACTGCTGCATGAAGTCGGCAAAGCGCTGGGGGTGCAGCGGTTCCCGGCTGCTGAGCACAAAGCTTTCGATGCCGTAGGCCTCGGTCTCCGGCAGGCGATCGCCCTCCAGGGCGCGCGCCCAACCGGCCTGCTCGCTGGCTTCGTCCAGATTGAACAAGCCCGTGCCCAGGATGCGATCCAGGGGCACTTGGCCGTGGGTGGTTTCCACGACCTCGGCGCCGGGGTTCAGGGCCTTGATCAGGCCCAGCACCTCCTCGCGCTGCGCCGGCGTGATGAGATCCAGCTTGTTGAGCACGATGACATTGGCGAACTCGATCTGCTCGGTCAGCAGGGTGGCCAAAGAGCGCGTGTCTTCGTCGGCCGCCACTTGGCCGCGTTGGGCCAGCAGGTCTTGGCTTTTGAAGTCGGCCAGCAGGTTGTGACCGTCGACCACCGTCACCAGGGTGTCGATCTGCGCCACATCGTTGAGCGAGTCACCGTGCTCGTCGGTGAAGTCGAAGGTGGCGGCCACGGGCATGGGCTCGCCGATGCCGGTGCTTTCGATCAGCAAGTAGTCGAAGCGACCTTCGGCTGCGAGCTTGCGCACTTCCAGCAGCAGGTCTTCACGCAAGGTGCAGCAAATGCAGCCGTTGCTCATTTCGACCATGCGCTCTTCGGTGCGCGACAAGGCGGCGCCGGCTTTGTCGGCGCTTTGGGCCACCAACGAGGCGTCGATGTTCACCTCGCTCATGTCATTGACGATCACGGCCACGCGCAGACCCTGGCGATTGGCCAGAACGTGGTTCAGGAGCGTGGTCTTGCCGGCGCCCAGGAAGCCGGACAGCACGGTGACGGGAAGGAGCGGACGCGTGGGCATGGTGGCTTTTGATGCAAATGACAATGCATTCGCATTAAAGTGTAATTGAGATTCTTTTCTCAACAAAGACCATGCCGGACCAACTGCGCACAATGCGCCCCATGGAACGATCGACCCGCCAACGAACCGCCATCCGATCGGCCGTCGATGCCGCTGCCCGACCGTTGCTCGCTCAGGAAGTCCTGGAACTGGCGCAGCAGGAGGTGCCGGCCCTCGGGTTGGCAACGGTCTACCGAAACCTCAAGAGCTTGGTGGAGGCGGACGAGCTCAAGGTCGTCCAGCTGCCCGGTGAGAACCCGCGGTACGAGCGCAAAGGGCATTCGCACCACCATCACTTTCAGTGCCGTCAGTGCCAGCGCGTGTTCGACGTGCACGCCTGCCCGGGCAACCTGTCCAAGCTGGCCCCGGCGGGTTTCAGCGTGGAAGACCACGAGCTCACCCTTTACGGCCGCTGCGCGGACTGTCAGGGCGCCTGAATGGCACCCTGACGACGGACGTCACGCCCTCACTCGTTGGGCACGAAGATCCACAGCAGCGCGTAGACCAACAAGCTGCAGCCACTGAGGAACAGGCCCAGCACGAACAGCAGGCGCCAGCCCCAGGCCTCCAGGCCAGTGACCCGGGCCAGGCCGCCGCACACGCCGCCGATCCAGCGGTTGCTGCGGCTGCGGCGCAGGCCGTTCATGGCGGCGGCTGCATGGGCTGCGGGACCGGGGTCTTGCCCGTCCAGCACGCGGGCCTTGGCGCGGCTGAATTCCTCGTCGCTCAGCTTGCCATTGCTGTGCAGGGCGGAGAGGCGGTCGAGGTCGTCGGCGAACATGGTGGGCTCCTTGGAGTGCCTGTTGAGGTGAGCGAATGGTGCGCTCCATCCCCTCTGGGCGCCTGCCCCTTGCGACGCAGCACCTGCTCTGCAGCACAGGGTGCATCAGCACACGATGGTCAGCGCAAGACCTGCTCGATGAAACCTGCCTTGGCCGCTCGGTAGTCGTCGTCGCTGGCCCCTGCGTGCTGACGCTTGAGGGCGTTGTATTGAGCGACCCGCGTGGCATCGCCGCGCAGCCGATCACGGAAGGTCAAAAAGACGTGTTCGTGGCTCGACCCTGCAGCGACCAGTTGCACGGCATGGTCATGGGCCTCCAGCATGCACAGCATGGGGGTGCGCAGGGTGCCGGTCTTTTCTGTGTAGCCGTCGTCGACCAAGACAAGGCGCACCGTTTCGAGGTCCTTCAGCGCGACGAGCATCAGCACATCCAAGTCGCCTTTGGACAGGGCGCCAGGCAGGCTGGATGCACCGATGTGCTCGATCCGGGCCATCGGCCAATGAGCGAGCAGGCTTTCGCGAACCTGCTCGAACTTCTGGAGCAGAAGCGGTTGGTAATCGGCCGCTTCGTACAAGGCGGGCATCAGCCGTCCAGGCGCTTCTGGAACACCAGCCCCGCGTGCTCGCGCAGCGCGTGGAAGTGGATCTTGGGCCAGTTCTCTTGGATGGCGCGCAACTCGGGCGCGTACTCCACCAAGATGGTCGGCGCGTCCACGGCGTCCAGGGCCATGCGGTGGTCGTTGGCGGCGATGAACTTCTTCAACTCGTTCTCGTCGTCGGCCGTGACCCAGCGCGCCACCTGGAAGCGGCAGGGCTGGATGCGGGCCTTGACGCCGTACTCGTGCTCCAGGCGGTGGGCCACCACCTCGAACTGCAGCTGGCCCACGGCGCCCAGCATCAGCACGCTGCCCGCCATGGGGCGGAAGACCTGGATGGCGCCTTCTTCGCCCAGCTGTTGCAGGCCGGCGCGCAGCTGCTTGGTCTTGAGCGGGTCGGCCACTTCCACGTTGCGGAACATTTCCGGCGCGAAGAAGGGCAGGCCGGTGAACTGCAGCGGCTCGCCTTCGGTCAGTGTGTCGCCCAGGTGCAGCACACCGTGGTTGGGGATGCCGATGATGTCGCCGCCGAAGGCCTCTTCCAGCAGCTCGCGGCGCTGCGACAGGAAGGACACCACGGTGTTGGGGCGGAAGTCCTTGCCCGTGCGCGTCACCTTCAGGCGCATGCCGCGCTCGAAGTGGCCGCTGGCCACGCGCACGAAAGCGATGCGGTCGCGGTGCGCCGGGTCCATGTTGGCCTGGATCTTGAACACCACGCCGCTGAACTTCTTTTCAGTGGGCTCCACCACGCGCTGCAGCGCGGCGCGCGGGCCCGGGGGCGGGGCCAATTCCACCAGGGCGTCCAGCACCTCGCGCACGCCGAAGTTGTTGATGGCCGAGCCGAAGAACATCGGCGTTTGGTGGCCGGCGAGGAACTCAGCATGGTCGAAGGGCGTGGCCGCTTCGCGCACCAGCTCCAGCTCGCCCTGCGCCTGGCCCCAAGCCATGCCGAAGCGGCTTTCGTGCGCGGGGTTGTCCAGGTCGGTGATCAGCTCTTCGTCGCCGCCGGCGCGGTCCTCGCCCGGGGCGAACACGCGCATGGTGCGGGCGCGCAGGTCCATCACGCCGCCGAACTGCTTGCCCATGCCCACCGGCCAGGTGAAGGGGCAAATGGCCATGCCGAGTTCTTGCTCCAGCTCGTCCATCAGGGCCAGCGGGTCTTTCACCTCGCGGTCCATCTTGTTGACGAAGGTGAGGATGGGCGTGTTGCGAGCGCGGCAAACCTGCAGCAGGCGGCGGGTTTGCGGCTCGACGCCGTTGGCGGCGTCGATGACCATCAGTGCCGCGTCCACGGCCGTCAGCACGCGGTAGGTGTCTTCGCTGAAGTCCTGGTGGCCCGGGGTGTCCAGCAGGTTGATGACGCAGTCGCGGTACTCCATCTGCATCACCGACGAGGCCACCGAAATGCCGCGCTGCTTCTCGATCTCCATCCAGTCGGAGGTGGCGTGGCGCGCGGCCTTGCGGGCCTTGACCGAGCCGGCGATTTGGATCGCGCCCGAGAACAGCAGCAGCTTTTCCGTCAGCGTGGTCTTGCCCGCGTCGGGGTGGCTGATGATGGCGAAGGTGCGACGGCGGCGCACTTCGCTGTCGATGCGAGAGAGGTCGGAGGACATGGCAGGCTTTCGGGCGTAACCCGCGATTATCGAACCTCGGGTTTTCCCCGGCCATGCGCCAAGCCGGGGCGGCCCCGGCGAGCAAACTTGGCCTTAATGTTGCGGGTTGTCCAAGCTGCGGTCTCGGCCGCCCTGCCCCGCATGTCTACCCCCGCCCTCGACCCCACCGACGACCGCCGCTGGGCTTGGCTGCCCCCCATCGGCTCCCCCGGCTATTACGGCCTGCTGGTGGCGGTGGGCATGCTCGTGCTGGGGCCGTTGGGTGGCCTGGCCGCCAGTTACATGAACTTTGCCGTGGGCTTCTATGTGAATGCCCAGGTGATGGCGGGCATCCTGGGCTCCATCGTCACCCTGGGCTACGGTGCGGCCGGGCGCCACGGCGCCAACTACATGCAGACCATGGCCGCCAGCGTGGCCGGCATGATGGCCATGAGCTCGCTGCTGCAGGCCCGCGTGTGGCTGGGTTTGCCGCCGGTGCCGCACTGGCAGTTGGTGACCTACATGCTGGCCATCGGCCTGCTGGGCTGCGGCATCGGCATGCTGTACACGCCGGTGCTGGTGGAGCGCATGAAGCTCACCTACCCCTCAGGTCTGGCCGTGGCCAACATCATCCGAGCACTGACCGACCCGGTGCTGCTCAGGCGCTCGGTGGGCCGGCTGTTCGGTGGCATGGCTGCCGGCCTGGGGCTGGGCGTGGCCTCGGTCAAGGTTGCGGTGCTGGGCGCCATCGAGATGAGCGTGGCCACCTTCGGCGCCGGGCTCATCGTGGGCGCACGCATCACCATCCCGGCCATCACCTCGGGCCTGCTGTTTTGGGCGCTGACGCCCACCTTCGTCGACATCGGCTGGCTGCAAGAAGGCGAGCCGTTTCGCAAGATCGCCTTCCTGATTGCGCTGGGCCTGATCCTGGGCGCCACCTTCATCGACATCGCGCTCATCCTCTGGCAAGCCGTGCAGCGCCTGCGCGGCATCGACCCCAACCCGCTGCCGCCGACGGACGAAACCCGTGGCCCGCGCCACAGCGTGCCGCGCTTGCTGGCCTTCGTGGCCGCCAGCGCCGTGGCCGTGGTGGTCTGCGGCACGCAGTTCTTCGACGTGCCCCTGCTCTTCATGGTGATGGGCTTGGCCATGACCGCCGTGCTGGTGATGGGCAATGGCATTTCGGTGGGCATCAGCGACAGCAACCCCATCAGCTCGGCCTTCGTGGTCAGCGTCATCGTTTTCGCGCTGGCCGGCCTGACCGACCCCATGGTCGGCCTGATGGCGGCCACCGTGCTGCTGGTGGCCACCAGCATCGGGTGCGACATGCAACAAGACCGCAGCACCGGCTGGCGCCTGGGCAGCAATCGCACGCTGCAGTTCCGCTTCCAGGTGGGGGGCATCTTCCTCGGGGCCCTGCTGGCGGTGGGCATCGCCGAGCTGTTCATGTCGGCCTACCCGGTGCTCAAGCTGGACCAGACCCTGATGAGCGCCGACCAGCAGCCCGCGCAGTGGTCGTCGGCCATGACCTACAAGTTCGTGGGCGTGCTGCGGGGGCTGGCCGAGCCCAACCCGCACCAAACCCAAGCCATCGTGTTGGGCTTGGTGGTGGGTTTCGCGATGGAGTTGGCGCGCAAGCTGCTCAAGCGTGCGGCCGCCTACCAGCGCTGGGTGGCCTCGGGCCGGGCGGGTTTCGCCACCGACTTTTGCGTCGATGCCCTGGTGCTGCCCAGCCCCTACGCCTTCAGTTTTGGCGGTTTCGTGAATCTGCCCACTTCCCTGTGGTTTGGCATCGGCGGTATCGTTTCCTCCGTGGTCAACACCTTCGCCCAACGACGCCAGCGCGACGACACGCTGCCCAGCGACATGAGCGCCACGTCGCTGCTGGGCGGTGGCTTGATCGCCGGCGATGCTTTGGCGGCCCTGGGCCTGGGCGTGGTGGGCCTGTTGGCCCTGCTCTGATGCTGGAACGCCGACGCTTCATCGCCACCGCCCCGTGGGGTCTGGCGTGGGCGTCGGGTTCTGCCCAAGCAGCGCGTCCAGAAGCGGCGCTGCGCATGCCGGGCCCGCCGTTTCGCGTGGGCGAGTACCCCTACTTCCAAGGCGACCTGGCCGCCTTGGCCCTGCAAAAAGTCGGCATCACGACGCCGCTGGAGATCCTCTCCACCCAGACGTGGCCCCGCCAAGTGCGCGAACTCCACGACGGCCACGCCGATCTGGCCCCGCTGCCCGCCGTCGACCCCGGCCTGTACGCCAAGTTTCACGTGCGGCGCGTGGACTTCCCCATCCGGCGCGGTTTGCTCGGGGTACGCCAACTGGTGGTGCGCAGCGACCGGGTGGATGAATTCGCACGCTTGCCCGATCTGGCCGCGCTGCAGAGGCGCTACCGCTTGGGCTACGGCACCGAATGGGGCGACTTGCCGGTGATGCGCCAGCTGGGCTTTCGGGTGGCCACCGAGCGCACCACCGCCCTGCTTTACGAGGGGCTGCGCAACGGACGCATTGACTTTTTGAGCCGTGGGCTGAACGAGGCCCCCTCCGAGGTGCCCCGCTTCACCGGGCCGGATCAGGAGTTTTCGCTGGTGCCCGGGGTGCTGCTGTTCTACCCGCTGGACGACTGTTATTTCGTCAGCCACCGCCGCCCCGAGCTGGCCGCCCGGCTGCTGCGTGGCCTGCGAACGGCGCTGGCCGATGGCAGCTACCGCCAGCTGTTCCACCAGCACTTCGGCGAATCCCTGGCCGCGGTGCGCGATGCCCGCGTCTGGCGGCTGGACGCCTACCCGCGCCCGCCGGGGCTGCCTTTGAGCGACTACGACGTGCTTCAACGCTGGATGCCCAGGCGTGCCGCTGCTCAGCTCCCGCAACACGCCTGAGCCCCGTAGGATGGGGCCTTGACCACCCGCCCAGGAGACCCCATGAGCGACGCTTCGTTCAGCAAATTGGTGCCCGGTTTCGAGTTCCTGCAAGGCCTGATGAAGAACGCCGGTCAAAACCTGCCCGGAGTCGGTGCCATCGGTCAGTGGGTGGCGCCCACGCTCAACCCCGAGGAATTGGGCAAGCGCATCGAAGAGCTGCGCACCGTGCAGTTCTGGTTGGAACAAAACGCCCGCATGCTGGCCGCCACCATCCAGGCCCTGGAGGTGCAGCGCATGACGCTGTCCACCCTCAAGACCATGAACGTGCCGCTGGCCGAACTCAAGGAGGCGCTGAAGGTGCCCGACCTCAGCGGCGTCCCCGGCGTACCTGGCGTGCCACCAGGCGCGGTGAAGGCCGGCAAAAAAGTGGCCAAAAAGGCTGCAGGGGCTGCCCTCAAGGGCGCCAGCAAGGTGGCGGCTGCGGCCGCCGACAAGGTGGACCCTCAAGAGAAGGCCGCATTGGGCGTGGACCCGATGCAATGGTGGGGGGCACTCACGCAGCAGTTCAGCCAAGTGGCCGCCAACGCCATGAAAGACAGCGCCACCGACGCCGCCAAGGGCTTGGCGCAAAGCCTCGTCAAGCAAAGCATCGATGCCGCGGGCGACACCCTGCGCAAGGCGGCCAGCGTGCCGCAGGCCGTGGCCAAGAGCCTCACCCCCCGCACGCCCGCGGACCCGGCGGCCCCGCGCAAACGCAGCACCAGCAGCACGCGGCGCGGATGAGCCTGGCGGCCGCGATCGACGGGCGGAGCACCGAACGCGCCGAGCGCCAGCGCGCCCTGCTGGCGGCGCTCAAACCCGTGCTGCCGGCCGAAAGCCTGCTCTGGCGCGACGCGCAGCTCGCCCCTTTTGAGTGTGACGGATTCACCGCCATGCGCGCGCGCCCACTGGCGGTGGCCCTGCCCGCGAGTGAAGACGAACTCGTGGCGGTGCTGAAGGCCGCGCACGCCCTGGGCGTGCCCATCGTGCCGCGAGGCGCCGGCACCGGCCTGTCGGGCGGCGCCATGCCGCACGCCACGGGCCTGAGCCTGGGCCTGAGCAAGTTCAACCGCGTGCTGGCCATCGACCCGCTGGCCCGCACCGCACGCGTGCAGTGCGGCGTGCGCAACCTCGCCATCAGCGAGGCGGCCGCCGTGCACGGCCTGTACTACGCGCCCGACCCCAGCAGCCAAATCGCCTGCACCATCGGTGGCAACGTCAGCGAGAACGCCGGTGGCGTGCACTGCCTGAAGTACGGGCTCACGCTGCACAACGTCATCGGCTTGAAAGGCTACACCGCCGCGGGCGAACCCCTCGAGCTGGGCAGCATGGCCGGCGCCATCGACACCGCCGGCCCCGACCTGCTGGCCCTGGCCATCGGCAGCGAGGGCCTGCTGATGGTGGTGACCGAGGTGCTGGTGCGCCTGACCCCGAAGCCCGCGCTGGCGCGCTGCCTGCTGGCCAGCTTCGACGAGGTGACGAAGGCCGGCGAGGCCGTGGCCGCGCTCATCGCCGCCGGCCTGACGCCCGCCGGCCTGGAGATGATGGACAAGCCCATGACCGCGGCCGTCGAGGCCTTCGTGCACGCTGGTTACGACCTGAATGCCGCCGCCCTCCTGCTGTGCGAAAGCGATGGCGAGCCCGCCAGCGTGGAGGCCGAGCTGGCGCAGATGCGCGCCGTGCTCGAGCGCTGCGGTGCCACCCGCATCGAGGTCAGCCGCGACGAGGCCGAGCGCCTGCGCTTCTGGAGCGGCCGCAAGAACGCCTTCCCCGCCAGCGGGCGCCTGAGCCCCGACTACCTGTGCATGGACGCCTCCATCCCCCGCCGCCGCCTGGCCGAGATGCTGCAGCGCATCGAGGCCATGCAAGGCGACTGGGGCCTGCGCTGCGCCAACGTCTTCCACGCCGGCGACGGCAACCTGCACCCGCTGATCTTGTTCGATGGCCATGACCCCGATCAGGTCCGCCGGGCCGAGGGCTTCGGCGCCGCCATCTTGGCCACGGCCGTGGCCATGGGCGGCACCATCACCGGCGAACACGGCGTGGGCGTGGAAAAGCTCGGCTCCATGTGCGTGCAGTTCAGCGCCGAAGAGCTGAAGGCCTTCCACGGCGTCAAGGCCGCCTGGGACCCGAGCGGTCACCTGAACCCGGGTAAGGCCATCCCGCTGCTGAACCGCTGCGCGGAAGGAGGCCAGTTGTGGGTGCGCGGCGGCGTGCTGCCGCACCCCGAGCTGGAGCGCTTTTGATGCGCACCATCGCCGAGCGCCTGCGCGAAGCCAGCGCCCGCCGCCAGCCGCTGGAGTTGCTCGGCCACGGCAGCAAGCGCTTCTATGGCGGCGTGCCGCAAGGCGCACTTTGGCCCCTGGGGCAAGAGCCCGAACTGGTGGGCGTGCGGGCCTTCGAGCCTTCGGAGCTTCACGTCACCGTCGGTGCCGCCACGCCGCTGCGCGATCTGGAGCACCTGCTCGCCCAGCACGGCCAGCACCTGGCCTGCGAGCCGCCGCGTTTTGGCAACGAGGGCACCGTGGGCGGCCTCATCGCCACCGGCCTGAGCGGCCCCGCGCGCCCTTACAGAGGCGCGGTGCGCGACCACCTGTTGGGCCTCACGCTCATCGACGGCCAAGGCCAAGTGCTGAAGTTCGGCGGCACGTTGATGAAGAACGTGGCCGGCTTTGACGTGAGCCGCCTGATGGTGGGCGCGATGGGCACGCTGGGCCTGATCGCCGAGGCCACCCTCCAAGTGGCGCCATTGCCGCAGGCCCGGGCCACGCTGCACTTCCACGCCGCGGCCGACGACGCCCTGCACGCCATGAACCGCGCCGCCGCCCAAGGTTTTCCCTTGAGCGCCAGCGCCTGGTGGGATGGCGGCCTGCTGCTGCGCTTGGCTGGCAACGAAGCCGCCGTGGCCAGCGCCCGCCAGCGCCTGGGCGGCGAGCTTCTGCCCGCCGACGCGGCCGATGCCTTTTGGGCCGGCCTGCGCCACCAAACCGACGAGTTCTTCGCCGGCGCCGTGCGCGCCATCCAGGCGGGCAGCGGCGTGGCCATCTGGCGCCTGTCGGTGCCGCCCACCGCGCCCATGCTCAAGGTGCCCGGCGAGCAGCTCATCGAGTGGGGCGGCGCCCTGCGCTGGCTCGTCACCCCGCTGGAAGGCGGCCGCATCCGCGACCTGGCCCGCCGTGCCGGCGGTCAGGCCACGCTGTACGCAGCGATGGACAAGGCTGGCCCGGTCTTCGAGCCGCCCTCGGCCGTGCTGGCCCCGGTGCTGGCGCGGCTGAAGGCGCAGTTCGACCCGGCGGGGGTGATCAACCCGGGTCGCAGCGGTTGGGCGTGAGGTCCCGCTGGCGTTCAGGCGGGGCGGCCAGCAGGCCGATCGCCGCACTCTTGGCCGTGCTGCCTCCGCTGGGCTTGGCCTGGGCGCTGTCGTTCGTCGGACCGCCGCCTGCCGATGCGCCCCGCGCCTTCGCCACGATGGCCGTGCTCGCCGTGCCGCTTCCGCGCAGCACGGCGGGCAATCCCGCACCGGCGGTCGCTCGCCCGCTGCCCCGGTCGCCGGTGCTGCCGCAGCCGTTGGCGGCCTCGGTCCATCCGGCGGGCGATCCTGTCTCGCCCGCTCCGGCCGACACGCCGTCCGAGGCCACGGCGCCCGCGGACGTCGCCAGCGGGCCACTTCGGGTGTCGCCTCAGGATGTGCAGCGCGCCATGGCCGCCGCTCGCCACCCGGTCTGGCAGCAGGCGGAGCGATCGGGGCAGCGACTGAACCCCGAACCCGTCAGCCAGCAAGAGCGCCTGGGTGCCTCCATCGCGCGTGCGGCCAAGCCCGACTGTTTCGGCAAGGAGCAAGGCGCCGCGGGCTTGTTCGCGCTGGTGGCGATCCCGGTTCAGATCGCCCGCGACAGCTGCAAGA
This sequence comes from Inhella sp., assembly GCF_027532025.1. Classification (GTDB taxonomy): domain Bacteria; phylum Pseudomonadota; class Gammaproteobacteria; order Burkholderiales; family Burkholderiaceae_C; genus Inhella. The sequence continues at coordinate 115,023 of NZ_JAPZSY010000012.1, forward strand.
TGCCCTGAGCGGCGCCTTGGCGCGCTAACGCGGCAGCGGAGATGGCGGCTCCTGCGGTACCGCAGGTTCGGCCCGCGCCGGTGCCGCGGCATCCCGCCGCAGCGCCGCAAACGGCCCGAACAGCCACGAGCGCACGGCGATCACCAGCGTGTACGGCCGGCGCTGCTCGGGCGGAAGGCGCTGGTCGGCCAGGTGCTGCTGGGCGAAGTCTTGCGTCACGCGCTCCAGGCGTTCGTTGAAGGCCGTGATCAGGTTGTGGCCGATCTGGCCGTGCACCACCATCAGGCGTTCGCCCTCGCCGTCGAAGTCGCTGTTGAAGTAGTCGCCCACGGCGTGCTCGCGGAAGAAGCGCATCACCGGGCCGCCCGGGCGCCAGCGGAAGGTCTTGGCCACCAGCAGGCGATAGCGATTCAGCGGCCGCAACTCGATGAAACCCAGCCGGTCGAGGTGGGCCAGGTGGCCGATGGCCTCGGCTTCGTCGAAGTCGTAGGTGCTGATCACCTGCTCGAAGGGCCATTGCGACAGGCAGCAAATCGCCATCAAGAGCAGCTTGGGGTTCTTCACCACGGCCTGCTCTTGCTCTTCCGACAGCTCGCGGCGCAGGGGCTGGGCGTCGGCCACGCGGCGGGCCAGGTCGGCGAAGTCCATCTTCAGCACGCGCAGCACCTCGTCGATGCGCGACAGCGGCAGGTCGCCCTCGGTGGCGAACATGCGCTTGACGCTGCTTTCGGCCAGGTCCAGGTGCCGCGCCAATTCGGCGTAAGTGATGCCGGCCAGCTTCAGCTCGGCCTTCAGTGCGGCGATCAGGTCACGGGTGCTCGACATGCGGCGAAGTATCGCCACGCCAAGCCCGCTCGGGCCGTGGGGTTCACAGGGGCATGTGCAAGGACAGCATCAGGCCGCCATCGCTCTGCGGCGACACCGCCACCGTCGTGCCCACCGGCGTGACCCGCCAGCGGGCGATGCCGTACGACAGCCCGGCCGCCACGGCGACTTCGCTCCAGCGGTGCCGGCGGGTCTGCACCCGCGTGTGGCCGACGTAGGTGGCCACCGCGTACAGGGGCCAAGCGGTGTCCCAGCCGTGGCGCTGGTGCACATAGGCAGCGGCCGAGAACGCTCGCGCCGCATGCCCACTGGGGAAGGACTTGTCGTCGCTGCCGTCAGGCCGCGTCACACCCGTGTTTTTCTTCAGCACCTCGGTGATCCCGGCGCTCAAGGCAAAGGTTTGAACCAGCTGCCACGCACCTTCGCCATCGCCGCGCCACGCTTCTGCGGCCAGCACGCCCACCGGCAGGGCCAAGCTGAGCACATCGCCGGCCCGGCGTTCGCCATCCTTGGCGGCGTGGGCCGCCGTGAGGGCGACGGCCAACCCCAGAGCGACAGTGAGGCGAGTGGCAGCAAGCATGACGAGTCCTCCAAGAGTGCTGCCGATGCTAGGCACGGCGCATGCCCTTCGCAAGGTGAGGGGGACCGGGCTCGGTCTCGTTGCGCGATACCCAGCGCTTCAGCACGCAGCACGCCGCCCAAAGGCTTTGACCCACAGGCGCAGCGCCGACACCATCCGGCCACCTCAACTTCCGGAGCGCTTGTTCTCCCATGAACCCCCACCCTTCGAAGCCGCATGCCCGCCACGACACCAAGGCCTGGCAAGTGCAGGTTTGGATCTCCTTCGGCGTCGCCGTCGTGTTGTGCGGCTCGGGTCTGGCCTATCTGCCTGTGGCGCCCATCGAGCGCGCCTTCATGGTGATGGCCTATGTGTTCTGTCTGTGCGCCGTGTTCGCGCTGGCCAAGTACGTGCGCGACCGCCATGCCGGCCTGCCCGAAACCCCGGCCTGGGGTTTGGTGGTGTGGGGCGGCTTCGGCTGCGCCATGGGGCTGACCGGCTGGGGCTTGGCGCAACTGACCATCGCCCCCCCGTATGCCGCTTTCTTGCTGGTGTCTTGGCTGTTCCTGATCTCTTCCGCCTTCACCCTGGCCAAGACCCTGCGCGATGCGCACGAAGCCCTGTTGGCCGAGCGCGCCTGATCCTTGAAGGAGTGATGAGCATGAAACGCATGTCGATCTCGTTGGCTTCCGCCGCCTTGGCGGCGACCCTGATCTTGGTGGCGCAGTCCGCCCACGCCCACAGCGAGTTGTCGGAAGTCAGCGCCTTGTCCGCCCTGCCGGTGGCCGTGTCGGTGGCTGCGCCGGTGGCCATCCTCAGCGGCGGCGTGGTCCTCACCGTGGTGAGCGTGCAGGCCAGCGCCACTGGCACGGTGTGGGTGGTGGAGCGCGCCAGCGACGGTGCGCGCGCCAGCATCCGCTTCGCGGGCCAAGTGGCGCAGTCGGCCTTGTTGTCGGTGGGCACGGCGGTGGTGGTCACCGTGGTGTCCACGGGCACGGTGCTGTCGGTGGCGGGTCAGGCCATCGCCTTCATCCCGAGCGCCATCGGCGAGGCCTTGCTCTACAACGAGCCCATCGCCCGATGAGCGCCGCGCTGCGCCGCACCACCGCCGCCGTGGCGGCCGCATTCGCCCTGGCCACGGCGCACGCCGGTCGCCCTTGCGACGAGCGCCCGCCCACCGTGCACGCGGTGACCCAGGGTCTGGGCCTGGGCGAGCGCACCGCCCGCGCGCTGGACGCCAGCGGCGCCGAAGTGGTGCTGTTGGCGCGGGCCGGCCAAGACTTGAGCCCGTACCGGCTGCGCTGGTCGCACCTGGCCTTTGCCTACCGCGTGAAGCCGCCTGAAGGCGACGCGCCCGGCACCTGGCGCGTGGTGCACAAGCTGAACCACTGCGGCAGCGACCGCGCCGGCCTGTACCGCCAAGGCCTGGGCGACTTTTTCCTGGACAGTCCGCACCGCTTTGAAGCTGCCTACGCCGTGCTGCGGCCTGACGTGGCACAGCGCCTGCGCCCCGTGCTGGAGGACAACACTCGGCTGGCCCGCTGGCACGAGCGCCGCTACAGCGTGGTGAGCTACGCCTGGGGCACGCGCTACCAACAAAGCAACCAATGGCTGACCGAGACCCTGGCCGGCGCCATGGCGCCCGAGGCCGTGGACCGCGAGCGCGCCCAAGCCTGGTTGCGCCTGCAGGGCTACGAGCCCACGCGGCTGCGCATCGGCGCCCTGACGCGCCTGGGCGGCCGCATGACCCAAGCCAACGTCGCCTTCGACGACCACCCCAGCCACCTGCGCTTCAGCGACCGCATCGACACCGTCACCGCCGACTCGGTGTTTGCCTGGGTGTCGCGCAGCGGCCTGGGCACCCCAGAGCGCACCGTGCGCTGACGACAATCGCCCGCCGAACCCGGGAGCCGGACCGTGAGCCAAGAACACCCCAGCCAGTTTGCGTTGATGACCCAGCGGCGCTTCGCGCCCTTCTTTTGGACGCAGTTCCTGGGCGCTGCCAACGACAACCTGTTCAAGTTCGCCTTCACGGTGCTGGTGACCTACCAGCTGTCGGTGAGTTGGCTGCCGCCGGCCATGGCCGGCTTGGTGATCGGCGCGGTCTTCATCCTGCCCTTCGTGCTGTTCAGCGCCACCTCGGGCCAGCTGGCCGACAAGTTCGACAAGCGCGCGCTGATGCACGGCATCAAGAGCTTCGAGGTGGCCATCATGGTCATCGGCACCTACGGCCTGTACGCCAAGGCCGTGCCGGTGATGCTGGGCTGCATCTTCTTGCTCGGCCTGCACAGCACCCTGTTCGGCCCGGTGAAGTACGCCTACCTGCCGGAGCACCTGCGCCCCGACGAGCTGACCGGCGGCAACGGCATGGTGGAGATGGGCACCTTCGTGTCCATCTTGCTGGGCAACATCCTGGGGGGCGTGCTCATCGCCATCCCCGAGGTCGGCGCGCAGTACGTCGCCTGGGGCTGCCTGGTCTTCGCCATCTTGGGTCGCCTGACGGCCCAGGCCCTGCCCGAAACACCGGCCAGCGACCCCAGCCTGCGCATCAACTGGAACCCCTTCACCGAGACCTGGCGCAACCTGCAGATCGCCCGCGAAAGCCTGGTCGTGTTCCGATCGCTGCTGGGCATTTCGTGGATGTGGTTCGTGGGCGCTGTTTTCTTGGGCAACTTCCCCGCCATCGCCAAGGACGTGGTGCACGGCAACGAGCAAGTGGCCTCGCTGCTGCTGGTGGTGTTCTCGGTGGGCATCGCCATCGGCTCGCTGCTGTGCGAAACGCTCAGCCGCCGCATGGTCGAAATCGGCCTCGTGCCCCTGGGCTGCCTGGGCATGACGGTGTTCTCCGTGGACCTCTACTTCGCCTGCACGGCGCTGCCGGTGCACACCGGCGCGGCCTTCACCCTGCGCGAGTTCGTCGCCGCGCCGGGCCATGCCCGCGTGATGCTGGACCTGGCCTTGATCGCCCTGAGTGCCGGCCTGTACAGCGTGCCCATGTACGCGCTGATTCAGCTGCGCGCACAACCCACGCACCGCGCGCGGATCATCGCGGCCAACAACATCCTCAACGCGCTGTTCATGATCGCCGCCAGCGTCATCGCCGGCGCCATGCTGTCCAGCGGCTTCACGGTGCCGCAGCTGTTTCTGGCCATCGGCATCGCCAACGCGGTGGTCGGCGCCTACATCTTTCTGGTGGTGCCCGAGTACCTGCTGCGCTTCATCGCCTTCGTGCTCAGCCACACCATTTACCGACTGCGCTTGAAGGGCGAGCAGCACATCCCCACCGAGGGCCCGGTGCTGCTGGTGTGCAACCACGTCAGCTTCATCGACGCCGTGCTGCTCATGGCCGTGAGCCCGCGCCCGGTGCGCTTCATCATGGACCACCGCATCTTCCGTGTTCCCGTGCTGGGCTGGCTGTTCAAGCTGGTCAAGGCCATCCCCGTGGCCTCGCAGAAGGAAGACCCCGTGGCCTACGCCAAGGCCTTCGAAGCCGCCTCGCAGGTGCTGCGCGAGGGCGACGTGCTGGCCATCTTCCCCGAGGGCGGCATCACCCGCGACGGCACGCTGCAGCCCTTCAAGGCCGGGTTGATGAAGATCTTGGAGACCGACCCCGTGCCCGTGGTGCCCATGGCGCTGAAGAACCTGTGGGGCTCATTCTTCAGCCGCGCCGAGGGCGGAACCGCCATGAGCAGGCCCTTCCGCCGGGGCCTTTTCAGCCGGGTGGAAGTGGTGGTGGGCGAGCCCGTGCCGCCCCAGCAGGTCAGCCCGGAGGGCCTGCGGCAGCGGGTGGCCGCTTTGTTGGAAGGCTGAGATTTCATGCAAGCACCGTTGACCATCCAGGTGGACTACAGCCTGCACGCCTACCGGTCCTTGACGACGGAGCGCTGGGTCGATGCGATGGCAGAGGTCAGCGCCAAGGTCGGCCGGCCGGTGAACCGGTGGGAGCGGGCCGTGTCGCTCGCGTTTTGGCAGTTGGTCGTGACCGTCGTGTGGGCGGTCAAGCGATTCCGCGTCGGGCGTTGCATCTTCCATCTGGATGCCGAAGGCGTGACGCGCAACAGCGCAAGGATGGGTGCGCTCCATGCGCCCTGGTCGCGATTTCGCCGCGTGCAGGCCTTGCCATCGGGTTGGCTGCTCCACACCGACCGCGGCGCCATCGCCTTGCCCAAAGAGTGCGTGAGCGCGGCGCAGGAGGAGGCGCTGATCGCGCTCGTCCCGCCGGCGCTTTGGTCCGCGCCGACCTGATGCACGCGCTGCGCACCGCTCGCCTGCTGCTGCGCCCGCCGCACGCCGAGTTGGCCGAGGCGGTGGCCGACTTCCTGCGCCGCAACAGCGCCCATTTCGCCCCCTGGGACCCCCCCCGCCCGGCGGGCCTGCACACCGTCGCGCACCAGCGCGACCTGCTGGCCAGCCAGGCGCTGGCGCAGGCCAATGGCAGTGCCTACCGCTGGTTCTTGACGCGGCACGACGCGCCCCAGGTTGTGATCGGCTCGGCCTCGCTCAGCAACGTGGCGCGCGGCCCGCACCAAGGGGCTTCGCTCGGCTACGCGCTGGACGCCGCCAGCCAAGGCGCTGGCCTAATGCACGAGGCCCTACAGGCCGTCGTCGGCGAAGCCTTTGGTCCCTTGAACCTGCATCGCCTGCAAGCCGCGGTCCGGCCCGAGAACGCCCGCAGCGCCGCCGTGCTACAGCGCCTGGGCTTTCGAGAGGTGGGACTGGCGCGGGATTACCTGTTCATCGACGGCGCGTGGCGCGACCATGTGCTGACCGAGTTGACCCACCCGGACTTCGTGCTGCCCCCGGAGTGGGTCAGAGCGCCGCGCTGAGGCTCGCCTGAAGCAGGCGCCCCGGGCGCTCGACGTAGAGCCCGCTGCCGCGCAGCTCGAAGCTGCGGTGGTTCAGCGCGTTGGTCATCAGCACGCGGGCCGTGAAGGCTTGGGGGCCCAGCTGGAAGGACCAGCGGGCGCCCAGGTCGAGCTCGGTCAGCGCCGGCAGGTTCACGCGGTTGTCGCGCGTGGCGGTGATGGGGCCGGTGTGGGCCAGGCCCAGGTCGAAGGCGGCGCCGCCCAGCGCGGCGGGGCGCCACACCAGGTTCAGGCGACCGCTGCGTTCGGCTTGGCCCACGGGGCGCTCGCCCACCCGGCCTAAGCGCACAGCCTCGCCGCTGACGCGGGGGCGCATCAGCACGGCGCCGGTGACCAGCTGCCATTCCGGGGAAAGGGCGCCACTGAGCGACAGCTCCACGCCGCGGTGGCGCACCTCGCCCAGCTCGGTGAAGAGGTTGGCGGCGTCGAGGTTGTAGTAGGGCTTGCGCACGTCGAACACGCCGGCCACCAGCTTGAGGACCGGCGTGGCCTGCCAGCGCAGGCCGGCGTCGCGCTGCGTGGTTTGCAGCGCGGGCATGGCCTGGTTGCGGTTGCTGGCGTTGGCCGGGGCCACGCCGCTTTCTTCCAGGCCTTGGGTGAAGCCGGCGTAGACCGCCAGCGTGGGGCTCAGGTGCCAGGCCCCGTTGGCCATGGGCAGCCAGGGCTGGCTGGCGGTGGCGGCGCGCGGGGTGCCCGATGCGGAGGGGCTTTGCACCGTCTTGCGGTAGTCGCTGCGCTGCAGGGCCACGCTGGCCTCGACCTGGCGCGCCCACTGCAGGCCATAGGCCAAGCCGCCGCTGTGCTGCAGCACGCGGTCGTGCGTGCGTTCGCCAAACACCCAGCTGGGCTGCGCGGGCTCGAAGGGCGCGTCGATGGCCATGCGGCCGTAGTCCAGGCTTTGCGAGCCGCCCACCAAGCGGGTGCGCGAGCGGCCGCTGGCCTGCAGGGTCAAGCGGTGCTGCCAGTCGCCGTCCGCCCAATGGCGGGTCAGGCGCAGCTCACCGCTGTCGGACGCAACCTTGGACGGCGGGTCTTTGATCACGCGGCGCAGGCCCGTGCCGTCGGGCTGCAGGTCCAGCATCAGGTTGGCGAAGCTGGCGCGGTCGTCGAACTCGGAATGGAACAGGCCCAGGCGCAGGGTCCAAGCGGGATCGAGCGCATGGCGCAACAGCAGGCCGCGGTTCAAGCCCACGCCTTGGTAAGCGGCCCAGCTGGGGCCTTGGAACTGGCGAGGCGGGCTGAAGGGCGGCAGGCCGGCGTAGCCGGGTTGCAGCAGGGGGCCGATCTGGTCGTGCGTGGTGTCGGTGCGGGCCCAGAACACCGTGGCGTCGGTGTGGGTGTCGGGCCGCCAGCGCAGGGCCAGCGCGGCGGTGGTGTTGTTGGCGTCGGTGCCGTTGCCGTACTCGGTGTGCGTGGCCTGCACGCCGCCTTGCACCGACCAGCCCGCGCCCAGCGGCCGGCTGCCGTCCAGCTCCAGGTAACGACCGCCCCAAGCGTCGCCGCCCACGGCCAGGTCCACGCTGGCGCGCTCGCCCGGGCGGCGCAGGCGCACGTCCACCACGCCGGTGGGCGCGGGGAAGGCTTGGCCCTGGGCGCTCAGGCCCACGCGGATGGCCTGGGCGCCGCGCAGGCGCTGCGGCAGGTTCCACACCTGGTCGAAGTACAGGCCTTCGATGCGTACGTTGCCCGCCGCCGTGGGCGAGAAGCCGCGCACGCTGCCGGCCGAGTACAGGCCGATGCTTTCGCGGCCGACGCTGGTGCCAAAGGCGTCGTCGGCGGCCGACACGGCCGCGCCTTGGGCGGCGGCCAGCGCGGGGCCAAGGCAAAGCAACAGCGGACAAAGACGGGACACGGGGAGCAGGGCTGGATGCGAGGCGCGGCAGTGTAGGCAGGGCGATCGTGCAAGCGCGCTGAACATTGACGACGAAGCGGCGCCGCGGTGGTCGTCCGCCCCGCCTCGGACAATAGGGCGTCCATGCCTGCATCCCCCGCCGACCTGCACCGCGACCTCGACGCGCTGTACGACACCCTGATCGCCACCGTCCCCGGCGCCACCCCGCGCGCCGGGCAGCGCGAAATGCTGCTCGCCATCGGCGACGCCCTGGCCGAGGCCGCCTTCGAGCCCGAGGCCCCCACGCGCGTGGCCGTGATCGAGGCCGGCACCGGCGTGGGCAAGACGCGCGCCTACCTCGCCGCCGCCATCACCCTGGCGCGCCGCGCGGGCGTCAAGGTCGTCGTCAGCACCTCCACCGTGGCGCTGCAAGAGCAGGTCATCGGCAAGGACCTGCCCGAGCTGGGCGACGCGCTGGAGGTGGCGCCCACCGTGGCCCTGCTCAAGGGCCGCGGCCGCTACCTGTGCCCGGTGAAGCTGGAGCAGGCCTGCACCGGCGAGCAAGTGGGGCTGGCCGACCTGGCCCCGCCCGGCGATGAAACCGCCGAGCCCGAGCCTATGACGACCCTGCCGATCGAGCGCTGGCAGGTGCTGCGCCAGCGCTGGGACACCGGCCAGTGGGACGGCGAGCGCGACAGCCTGGGGCCTGACGACCTGGTGCAGTGGCACGCCATCGCGGCCGATCGCATGAGCTGCACCAGCCGCCAGTGCCCCAAGTTCCACCACTGCCCCTACTTCGACGCCAAGCGCGCCGCGGCCAAGGCCGACGTGCTGGTGGCCAACCACGACCTGGTGCTGGCCAGCCTGCGCAGCGACGCCAGCAGCCTGCCCAGCGGCGACCGCGCCATCTTCGTGTTCGACGAGGGCCACCACCTGGCCGAGACCGCGCTGGCCCACTTCGCCTGCGAGGCCACGCTCAGCGACCGCCGCTGGCTGCAGCGCCTGGAAAAGGCCCTGGTGCACGCCGCGCAGCTGCTGCGCTACCCCGGCGGCTTCGACGGCTGCGGCTCGCCCCTGAGCCAGGCCCTGGACGAGCTGATGCGTGCCGTGATGGCCGAAGCCGGCTGGGGCGCGGTGAGCGAGCTGCAAGACCAAGCTCCAGTGGGTCGCGGCCCCCAGGCCCCCGCGCGCGTTCGCTTCGAACACGGCCTGCTGCCCGCCGCCCTCGTCGGCCCCTGGCAGGCGGTGCGCGACTGTGCGCAGCGCCTGCACGACAAGGCCACCGAGTTCTCCGCCTTCCTCAAGGCCGAGCGCGCCGCCGACGACACCCTGGGCCCGCTCATCGCGCTGCAGGTGGCCGAGATCGGCCCGCCCTTCAAGCGCCTGGCCGACGTGCTGGAAACCGCCCAGCTCACACTCAGTGAACCCGACGACGGCGAGCCCCCGGTGGCCAAATGGCTGGACTTCAGTTTGGGCGGCGCGCACCTGCGCGTCACCGCCCGGGCCTGCCCCTTGCTGGCCAGCAGCGTGCTGCGCCGCCACCTGTGGCCCGCCATGCGCGCCGTGGTCGTCACCTCGGCCACGCTCAAGGCCCTGGGCCGCTTCGACCACTTCCTGCGCGAGACCGGCCTGAGCGGCAAGCCCCTCGTGCTCACGCGCGAGGTCAGCAGCCCCTTCGACCACGCGACCCAGGGCAAGCTTGTCGTCGTGCCCACCCGCGCCAGCCCCAAGGCGGCGCAAGAGCACACCGCCGAGGTGGCGCGCCTAGTGTTGCAAGACTGGAAGCAGGTGCAACGCGGCGCGCTGGTGCTGTGCAGCAGCTGGGTGCAGCTCAACGCCATCGTGGCCGCCGCACCGGCGCACGTGCGCGAGCAACTGCGCGTGCAAGGCGAGGGCCCGCGAGACTGGCTGCTGCGCGAGCACCGCGCGGCCGTGGCGCGCGGCGAGCGCTCCATCCTGGTGGGCCTGCAAAGCTTCGGCGAGGGCCTGGACCTGCCCGGCGAGCTGTGCGAGTGGGTCTTCGTGCCCAAGCTGCCCTTCGCCAGCCCCGACGACCCCGTGGCCGAGGCCCGCGCCGAGTGGCTGCAGGCCCAAGGGCGCAGCCCCTTCGTCGAGTCGGTGGTGCCCGCCACCGCCGTGCGCCTGGCGCAGTGGCTGGGCCGCGGCATCCGCAGCGAGACCGACCACGCCACGCTCGTTTGCTACGACAGCCGCCTGAGCGGCACCGCCTTCGGCCGCCACATGCTGGCCGGCCTGCCCCCATTCACGAAGGTGGAGCGACGCGACGGCGTCGAGACGCCCATCGTGCTGCCAACCGAAAGAGTCTGAGCGCTGCATGGCGCCACGGCAGCGAAACGGCCAAAGCTGTTCCATTGCAGGGTGAAGGGTGCAGGCCAGGAGAATGACAGTAAAAAATATCGCGAAACCACAGCCCGTCGAATCGACCGAAGCCGGACAAAGAAACCGCATGTAACCACCAGCCAAGCGACCGACTGATTTGTTGGCAGCGCACCACTCAGCCTGGAAATGGGGTTGACAAATGGT
>NZ_JAPZSY010000098.1 GCF_027532025.1 Inhella sp.
TGTATCCGTGAGGGCGGGCCCGCCCCCTGCGTTAAAAACCCGGAAAACCGGGGTTTTGCCCCGTTGTTGGCCCGGCCAGGCGGTACTTTCTACAATAGAGGCTCTTTACCCGTTTTACCAACAGGCCTGCCGCCCGGCCGCCCCCGAAAGCCCTATGTCCACCGTGGAACTCTCTGCCGCCCCGCTTGTCCAGCAGGGCTCCTTCCTGACCCTGCACTACCGCATGGCAGGCCCCGCTGTGGATGGAAAACCGGGCGCCGACATCATCAACACCTTTGACGGCAAACCCGCCACGCTGAGCCTGGGCACGGGCGAACTGTCGCCGGCCATCGAGCAGCGCCTGCTGGGCCTGGCCGAAGGCACGCGCACCACGTTCGAGCTGCCCGCCGGCGAGGCCTTTGGCGAGCGCAACCCGGAGCTGGTGCAGTGGGTTGCGCGCAAGCTGCTCAATGAACTGGGCGATCCGGACGAGCAATACAAGGTCGGCGATGTGGTGCAGTTCCCCACGCCGGACGGCATGGGCCAGTACGCGGGCGCGGTGCAGCAGATCAAGGAAGGCGGCGACGCGGTGCAGTTCGACTTCAACCACCCGCTGGCGGGCCAGCCTGTGGTGTTTGAAGTGCAAGTGATTGGGGTGTTATGACTGAATCCAAATTGATGCCCCAGGAAATACTGCTGGCCGAGCCCCGCGGTTTCTGCGCCGGCGTAGACCGCGCGATTGAAATCGTCGAGCGTGCCTTGACGAAATTCGGCCGGCCGATTTATGTTCGCCACGAGATCGTGCACAACACCTACGTCGTCAATGACCTCAAGGACAAGGGCGCGATCTTCATTGAAGAACTCGACGACGTGCCCCCGGGCGCCACGCTGGTCTTCAGCGCCCACGGCGTGAGCCAGGCCATCCAGAAAGAAGCCGAGCGGCGCGGCTTCCAGATTTTTGACGCCACCTGCCCGCTGGTGACCAAGGTGCACGTCGAAGTCGCCAAGCTCAACAAGGAAGGCTACGAGTTCATCATGATC
>NZ_JAPZSY010000005.1 GCF_027532025.1 Inhella sp.
TCCTTCAGGCCGGGGAACATTCCCCAGGCTGAAGGCTTGACCTCACCGACGCTTCGCGCAAGTGCTCGGCTGCACAGACGCCATGCAAAACGCGGTGACCAACGGTGTGCGCCGGTCACCGCGTCAGCGGTTTAGTTCAACAAGTTGTAGGGAGACGGACGCTGCCGCCTACCATCGATGCGTGTGCCCTAACTCGGCCAAGACCAAGGCGCTCATGCGCTTGATTCATACGGGAAATTCTCCCGGTCAGCTGGTCATTCATCCAGCACCATAAATCCGACAAAAGCGGCGCACCGTGACAAGTCCTCCAGGGCCTGGCGCCGCGATGGCGGCCATGATGCCAGCGCCGTGCGCCCAACTGAACCGGCACAGGACCGAAGCGAACAGAAACCGCTTGTGCTCAACGCCTAAGCGGCGCTAAAGTGATATCACTTTGATGCCAACTTGGAGACCCCAATGAGCACCCCCGCGAGCCCCAACAACAAGCCCGCCCTGCAAGAGAAGCGCGCCTGGTCGGCCGACGGCTACCTGATGATCGTGGTCGGTTTGGCGCTGCTGGGCCTGGCCGTCGTCAGCCTGCGCGGCGGCGCCCCGCTGGTGGCCATCCCGGCGCTGATCCTGGGGATCATTGCCCTGGCCGGCCTGTACATGCTGCACCCCAACCAGGCGGCCGTGCTCACCCTGTTCGGCGCCTACACCGGCAGCGACCGCAATGCTGGCCTGCGCTGGGCCAACCCGCTGGCCATCAAGAAGAAGATCTCGCTGCGCGACCGCAACCTGAACGCCCCGGTGCTAAAGGTCAACGACCAGCGCGGCAACCCCATCGAAATCAGCGCAGTGGTGGTGTGGCGCGTGCGCGATTCGGCGCAGGCCATGTTCCAGGTGGACGACTACGAGGCCTACGTGCGCGTGCAGGCCGAAGCCGCCATTCGCCACCTGGCCACCTGCTACGCCTACGACGAGGGCGAGGACATCGATGCCGGCGCCATCACCCTGCGTGGCGGCCAAGAGGCCGTGGCCGAGGCCCTGAAGCAAGAGTTGCAAGCCCGCTTTGGCGACGCCGGCGTGGACGTGCTGGACGCCAAGATCAGCCACCTGGCCTACGCGCCGGAAATCGCCCAGGTGATGCTGCGCCGCCAGCAGGCCGAGGCCATCATCAGTGCACGGGCCAAGATCGTCCAGGGCGCGGTGAGCATGGTGGAGGCCGCGCTGAAGGGCTTGAGCGAGCGCGAGATCGTCACCCTGGACGACGAGCGCAAGGCCGCGATGGTGAGCAACCTCTTGGTGGTGCTGTGCTCCGACCGCGAGACGCAGCCGGTGGTGAACACGGGCACGCTGTACACCTGACATGCGGCGCGCCTTCAGTTTGGGCTGGGCACTGGCGATGCTCGGCCTTCTGCTGAGCTACCCCTTGCTGCCTCCCATGGTGGGTGACCCAGGGAAAGAAGCACCGCGCGCGCTCTATATGGGCATCATGGTGTTCGTCTTGGCACAGACATGGCTTTGCAGCCATCGCTTCATCGCATGGATCGGTCACACCTCTCCCGACCTGCTGAACCTGCCGCACAAGGCCTACTGGATGCACCCCGACCGGCGCCACGATTCCGTCGAACGCATGGCCACCCACGTCAGCGGGCTGGGTTTGCAGGTGCTGACGCTCATGGCAGGGATGCACCTCTACGTTCTCTTCCAAAGCCAGCCCAGTGGGCCGCAAGTGCCGATCGAGGTTTGGTTGGGGTGCGCCGCTCTGCTGGGGCTGGCGTTTGCGGCGTGGATCTGGCGTGCCTTGGCGATGTTTCCCGCGCCGCCCAAAGAGCCAGTCGCCCCGACGGTTCCTCGTCGCCCTCGTCGACCTGGCGAGACGCACTAAGGCGAAGCCATGGCCAGCCCCGAAAAAAAAGCCTTTGCCCTGCGCGTGGACCCCGCGCTGTGGGCCGAGGTCGAACGCCTCGCGGCGCAGGAGCTGCGCAGCGCCAACGCCCAGGCGGAGGTGCTGCTGCGCGAGGCTTTGGCCAAGCGCGGCATCAAGCTCGGCGCCCCCAAGGCACGCCCAGCGCCGACCCAAGCCCCTGCGCAGAACCCGTCGCCCGATTCGGAGTCGTCATGAACCGCACCGCCCTCTCCCGTCGCCGCCTGGTGCAAGCCGGCGCATTGCTTCCCTGCATGCACCTTTCCGCCGTGGTGGCCGCCGTGTCGACGGAAGACATCACCCGCCTGCTGCAGCAGCGCGTGCGCCTCGAGGGCATGGGACTGGCAGTGGCCCGCTTTGACGCCACTGCCATGGATTTGGCCGCCGCCGGCCTGATCCGCCTGGGGGGCGAAGCCATCGACCCGGCGCGACACCGCTTCGAGATCGGGTCGATCACCAAGACCATGGTGGGTGTGCTGCTCGCCGATGCCGTGCTGCGTGGCGAGGTCGCCTTGGATCAAACCGTCGAAAGCCTGTTGCCGGACGGGCTGCGCTTGCGCGACAGCGCCGATGCGCCGATCCGCCTCGTCGACCTGGCCACGCACCGCAGCGGCTTGCCAAGGCTGCCAGGCAACCTCGACCCCACGGCCGTGCCCAACCCGGCCGACCCTTACGCGCATTACGACTCCGCTGCACTGCTGAAGGCGGTGCGCCAGTACCAGCCCACACGGGCGCGCGACGCGCAGTGGGAGTACAGCAACTTTGGCTATGGCCTGCTGGCCTGGGTGCTGGCACGCCAAGCGCAACTGAGCGTGGCCGATTGGTTCCGGCAGCGCTTGTTCAACCCCTTGGGCCTGCAAGGCATGGAGGTGGCCACGCCGAGTGCGGCGGCGGCCGAAGCAACCCAGGGTCACAACCCGTTGGGTCAACCCGTGCCCGGTTGGCATTTCTTGGCGCTGGCAGGTGCGGGCGCGGTGCGTGCCAGCGCGGCGGAGTTGGCCCGCTACGGCCAAGCCGCCTTGGGGGGCTTTGAGCACCCGCTGCTTGCGGCGTTCTCTCTAGCGCTGCAGGTGCACAGCGACCTGGGCCCCGCGCCCAACGCCCGCATGGGCTTGGGGTGGATGCTGGTGCCCAGCCTGAACCTGGCCACGCACGATGGCGGCACTTACGGGTTTTCGTCCTCTTTGTGGCTGAACCTCATAGAGCGCCGTGGCGCGCTGGCGCTGGCCAATGCCATGGTGGTGGTGAACGACTTGGCGCGGCACCTGCTCAACCCCAGCCAGCCCCTGCGCGATGTGGCCGCCGAAAAGCAAGCCCAAGTCGCCGCCCTGCAGCAGCCCGCTGTGACCATCGCGCCCGAAGCCCTGGCCGCCTTGGCGGGCGTGTATGCGCTCAACCCACGTTTCAAGCTCACGGTGCGCGCGCGAGGCGCCGAGCTGTTGGCACAAGCCACGGGCCAGGGCGAATTCGCCCTGTTTGCCAAGGCGCCCAGGGTGTTTTTCGCCCGGGTCACGCCGCTGGAGATCGAATTCGAGGGCGCCGAAGGCCCGGCCCCGGCGCTGGTGTTGCGCCAGGGTGGGCAGGTGCTCCGTTTCGCCAAGGAGTGATCGGCCCCACCGGGCGGGTCTCCGCGCGGTCTGCCCCCGTGGCTTTCAGGGCGACGGCCTCGGCTGCGGCAACATGCGCCCCATGGCCTCCTCTGCTGCATCCTTGTCCTCCGAACGCCCCAAAGCCCAAAGCCCGCGTGCTTTGCGCGGTTTGTTGCCCTTCCTGCGCCCTTACCGGGGGCGCATCGCCATGGCCGGCGTCTTCCTGGTGCTGGCCGCCCTGACCACGCTGCTGTTCCCTGCCGTGCTGGGCCGCCTGATCGACGCCGGACTGCTGCCCCAGAACCGCGAAGACCAGTTGATGGCCTTGCGCCACCACTTCGGGCTGCTGATGGGCGTTGGGGTGGCCATGGGGGTGCTCAGCGCCAGCCGCTATTACATGGTCACGTGGCTGGGTGAGCGCATCACGGCCGATGTGCGCAGCGCCGTTTATGCCCGCGTGATCGGTCACAGTCCAGGCTTCTTCGAGACCACCCGCACAGGGGAAGTGCTCAGCCGCCTGACCACCGACACCACCCTGGTGCAAACCGTGGTCGGGTCGTCTTTGAGCATGGGGCTGCGCAACGCGCTGATGGCCCTGGGTGCCCTGGTGATGCTGATCGCCACCAACCCGGTGGTGATGGGTCAAGTCCTGGGCGTGCTGGCCCTGGTGCTGGCCCCGACGCTGATTTGGAGCCGGCGCGTACGGTCCTTGAGTCGCGACAGCCAGGATAAGGTGGCCGATGCCTCGGCCATCGCCGGCGAAGTGCTCAACGCCATCCCGGTGGTCCAGAGCTACACGCAAGAGGCCCGCGAGGCGGCTCGCTTCAGTCAAGCCACCGAGGCTGCCTTCGACACCGCCAAACGCCGGGCCAAGGTGCGCGGCCTGCTCATCGCCTTCGTCATCGTGGCCAACTTTGCCGCCATGCTGTGGGGGCTTTACCAGGGCACGCAGGCTGTGCTGGCCGGCACCATCAGCGCCGGGCACCTGGCCCAAACCGTGGTGTACGTGGTGCTGCTGCTGGGCAGCGTGGCCGTGCTGGCCGAGGTCTGGGGCGACCTGCTGCGCGCGGCCGGCGCCACGGAGCGCCTGGTGGAGCTCTTGGAAAGCCAGTCGCCTGTGGCCGAGGCCACGCACCCCCAAACACCACCACCCGCAGGGGCGGGCGCCACGCTGCGCGTGCGGGGGGTGAACTTCCGCTACCCCTCGCGCCCGAACACGCTGGCTTTGGCGGACTTCTGTTTGGACCTGGCTCCCGGGGAAACCGTGGCCCTGGTGGGCAGCAGTGGTGCGGGCAAGACCACCGTTTTCCAGCTGCTGCAGCGCTTTTACGAGCCCGAGTCCGGCGCCATCGAACTGGATGGCCTGCCCATCGCTGCGCTGAGCCTGCAGGACCTGCGAGCGCGCATCGGCTTTGTGCCGCAGGAAAGCGTCTTGTTCAGCACCAACGCCCTGGAAAACATCCGCTACGGCCGGCCCGATGCGACCGAAGCCGAGGTCATCGCCGCCGCCCAGGCCGCCCACGCCCACGACTTCATCACCGCCTTGCCCGAGGGCTACAACACCTTCCTGGGCGAGCGCGGCGTGCGGCTCTCAGGCGGCCAGCGCCAGCGCATCGCCATCGCCCGCGCCATGCTGAAGAACCCACCGCTGCTGCTGCTGGACGAGGCCACCAGCGCGCTGGATGCCGAAAGCGAGCGCCTTGTGCAGCAGGCCTTGGACGCCGCGATGCGCGGCCGCAGCACCCTGGTGATCGCCCACCGCCTGGCCACCGTGCAGCACGCCGACCGCATCGTGGTGTTGGAGCACGGCCGCGTGGTGGAGGTGGGCACGCACGCCGAGCTGGTGGCCCGGGGCGGGGCTTACGCGCAGCTGGCGGCCTTGCAGTTCAGCGCTTGAAGGGGGCCGGCGCGCGGCCGGCCTCGATGTCGCGCATCAGGCTGGCGCGCGCCGCCTCGGCGTCGGGCTCGGCGCTGTGCACCTTGCGCGCCAACAGATCGATGCGGATGGCATCCTGGTCGGGCTGTCCATCCTTGCGCGCCACGCTGCGCTCGACACTGGCTTCAATTCCGTTACCTGTCACCAGCCGCGGCTTGGCCAGCACCTCGCCGGTGCTCAAATTGACCACGCCAATCGTCATCTGGATGGAATCCTTGGGGAAGCGCGTCTCGTCGGCAGGCAGGCCGCGCAGTTCCAGCTCCAGCTCCTGACCGTTGGGCATCGTGAAGCGGCGCTTGCTGCTCTTGTCAAAGGCCTCCAGCAACACGACTTCTTCCAGGGCCTGACCGCCGATCGTTAGCTTCACGTCGGTGCGCAGCAAGGGCTGGGATGGCGGCGGCGCTGCGTCTGCGGGCGGTGTTAGCGCCGTCAAAGCCGGCACGGCGGGCGGCGCCTTCGCTTTGGGGCTGGGCCTTGCCGGCGCCGGCTTGGGTGCCGCGGCCGGCAGCACCGGCGTGGCAGCGCTGGGAGCTGCCGGCGCGGCGGCGACCTGCAGGGTGGACACGGCGGGCACGGCAGGCGTCACGGCCGGCTTGGCCGCATAGGCAAAACCGGCCGACACGGCGATCAGCGCGGTAACGCACCAGCGGCGCGGGGTCTGCAGGGAATGCAAGGGCAGCATGCTCAGCCTTTCAAACAGGGGATGGGAGGAGCAGGGGGTGGCGCTCAGGGGCAAACGCGCCGCGAAGCCTTCGGCGCGCAGCAGGGCCTGGCGGTACCTCTTCAATTGCCCGGGATGGCGGCGCAGCAGGGCCGCATCGCAGGCCAATTCCATGTCGGCACGCAGACGGCGCAGCGCCCACCAGGCCAGGGGGTTGAACCATTGCAGCGCCAGCAGGCTGAGCGCGAGCAGCAGCCAGCGCGTGTCGCCGCGCTCGGCGTGCAGGCGCTCGTGCAGCAGGATCAGGCGCCTCTCAGGCGCCGGGAAGCGGCTGCGGAAGTCGGTCGGCAGACGCAGGCGCGGGCGCCAGGCGCCGACCAGGGCGGCGCTGCCCCCCGCGGCCAGGCGAGGCGCGCGCAGCAGACGGCGCTGGCCCTGGCTCCAGACGGCTGCGCAGACCAGGGCGCCGAGCAGCCAGGCGCCCAGCAGCAGGAGCGGCAGCAGCGGCACCGAGGGCTCGGCCAGTGGTGCGGCGGCGGCGACCGGTTCGACCACCGCCGTCAGCGGCGCCGACCAGTCGGCCTCGGGCAGATCGATCTGCCAGCGCAGCGGCCGCTGCGGCTGCAGGGCCGCCAGACCGGCGGCAAGCAGCACGGCCGGCACGAGCAGCCAGAGCTGGTACTGCGCCTGCGCGCCTGCCAGGCGGCGCAAGGGCCAGCGCAGCAGGGCCACCAGCAGCAGGGCCGCGCTCAGCAGCAGCGTGCCCAGGACCAGGCCGTTCAGTAGAAGCAGAAGCAGTAGCTCAGTCATCGCCCTGCTCCCTCAGCAGCTTCTCCAAGGCCGCGCGGTCCTCCGGCGTCAGCTTGCGCTGGCTCGAAAACTGCACCACCAGCGGCGCCAATTGCCCGCCAAACAGGCGGTCCAGCAGGCTGCCCGATTGCTGCGCCACCCAGTCGGCGCGCTGCAGCAGCGGTCGGTACAAAAAGCGCCGGCCGTCTTTGTCGGCCGCCACGGCCTGCTTGCCCATCAGGCGGCCCAGCAAAGTCTTGACGGTGCTGAGTTGCCAATCGGGCGCGTCGGGGCGTTGGGCCAGCCGGTCGGCCACCTCGTCGGCCGACAAGGGCTGCTCCTGCCACAGCACCTCCATCACTTGCGCTTCGGCGTCGCTGATCATGGTTTGACTACGCTTGTAAACAAAATTGCATTTACGAATGTAGTCGACTCCAATACAGCCCCGGGATTCCCCCAACTCGGCAGCAACCCACATAATCCATGCGCATGTTTGCTGGAGGTTTGCCATGCTCCGATTCGACGACGGCCCCAAGCGCGCTACCAACCTGACCCTCAACGCCAAGGTGCTGGACACCGCCAAAGAACTCGGCATGAACATCTCGGCCACCGTGGACGAGTTGCTGGCCGCCGAGGTGCAGCGCCGCTATTGGCAACGCTGGAACGAGGACAACCGCGAGGCGATTGCCGACTACAACGCGCGCATCGAACGCGAAGGCCTGCCCTTGGCGCAGTACCGCAGCTTCGCCAAGGGGCTGTGAGTGGCGCGTTACGACGTCTACCCCAACCCCGAGCCCGGCGAGCGTGCTGTCACGCCCTTCCTGCTGGACCTGCAAAACGACTACATCAGCGGACTGGGCACGCGCGTGATGGCGCCGCTGCGCGCTGAAGGCCTGTTCGGCAAGCCGGCACGCGGCCTGAACCCCATCTTCCTGATCGGCGACACCGCCGTGGTGCTCGACACCGCCGCCATCGGCGCCTTGCCTGTGCAGCTGCTGCGCCAACCGGTGGTGAGCCTGCGCGCGCAGGCCACCGTGATTTCCAACGCCCTCGACACCTTGTTTGGTGGTTTCTGATGACCCGTCTCACCCGCACCACCTTCGAAGACTTCATGCGCTACGTGCACACCACCGGCGTGCCCAAGGGCGACCGCACCGGCACCGGCACCAAGTCGGTGTTCGGCTACCAAATGCGATTCCCGCTGAACGAGGGCTTTCCGCTGGTCACCACCAAGAAGGTGCACTGGAAGAGCATCGTGCTGGAGTTGCTGTGGTTCCTGCGCGGCGACAGCAACGTGAAGTGGCTGCAAGAGCGCGGCTGCACCATCTGGGACGAGTGGGCGCGCGAAGACGGCGAGCTCGGCCCCGTGTACGGCGTGCAATGGCGCAGCTGGCCCACACCAGGCGGCGGTCACATCGACCAGATCAGCGACCTGATCCAGCAAATCAAAGCCAACCCCGACAGCCGCCGCCTGATCGTCAGCGCCTGGAACGTGGCCGAGTTGCCGCAGATGGCCCTGATGCCCTGCCACGCGCTGTTCCAGTTCTACGTGGCCGACGGCAAGCTCAGCTGCCAGCTGTACCAGCGCAGCGCCGACATCTTTTTGGGCGTGCCCTTCAACATCGCCAGCTACGCGCTGCTGACCCACATGCTGGCCCAGCAGTGCGACCTGGACGTGGGCGACTTCATTTGGACGGGTGGCGACTGCCACCTCTACAGCAACCACACCGAGCAGGTAGAAACCCAACTGGCCCGTACGCCCTACCCCTTCCCCACGCTGCGCATCAAGCGCCGCCCCGCCAGCTTGTTCGATTACGAACTCGACGACTTCGAGCTGGTGGACTACCAGCACCACCCCTTGATCAAAGCACCGGTGGCCGTATGACCGAGCTTCGTCTCATCGCGGCCATGGGCCGCCAGCGCGAGGTGGGCGCGGGCAACGCCCTTCTGTGGCACCTGCCTGAGGACCTGGCCCACTTCAAGGCGACCACCCTGGGCCAGCCGGTGCTGATGGGCCGCAAGACCTGGGAGAGCCTGCCCGAGCGCTTCCGTCCCCTGCCGGGCCGGCGCAACCTGGTGATGACGCGGGGCGACGCCGTGCCCGGCGCTGAAACAGCGCGCTCCCTGAGCGACGCCCTGGCCTTGTGTGCCGCGGAGCCCGTGTTGTGGGTCATCGGCGGCGCCGAGCTGTGGCGCTTGGCGCTGCCTCACGCCAGCCAGATCGTGCTGACCGAAGTGGACGAGGTGTATCCGCAGGCCGACACCCACTTCCCTCCGCTGGGCCCAGGGTGGCGGGTCAACGGGCCCGAGGTCTGGCAAACCAGCCGGACGGGGCTGCGCTACCGCATCCGGTCTTGGGTGGCCACCGAGGGCGACACCCACCGCGCGGCGTGAGTCAGGAAGACGCCGATCAGGCGACTTCGTTCAACTGGGTACCCAACGTGCCCGAGGTAGCCAGGGGCGGCGGCGAGGGCAAGGCCTGGATCAACTGAACAGCGCCCGCCGCTTGCATGTCCAGGGACTTGCGCAGAACCATCAGCGCGGCAGCGCCCTGAACGGTGCCGCTGACGGCCGAAGACGCGCTGTTGACCGTGCTGGCGCTGACGGAGGCGATGGAGGACATGGCGAACCTTTCGACGGACGACACCCGTATATCGGTCGGTCTTCCGCCAACTTGAGGCGGTCGGCCTTACCTTGACGGCTCAGGGTTCAACACCTTCGGCACGGCATTGGGCCGCAGGCGGAAGGCGTCGGGCATGCCCGAGCCCAGCAGCGGCCTCAAGTACAGGCGAAAGGCGTCGGTCACGTCGGTGCCGCAGGCAGCGATGAACTCGTCCTCCATGGTGCGCGTCTTGCCGGCCACGGCCTCCAAGGGCAGCAGCTCGTAGTCGGCCGAATAAAAGCCCGTGCGCTTGATGGCCACGGAGCCATCGCGGTCGCCCCACATGGCGAACTGCACGGCCTTCTCTCCCACTTCGCGGGCCTCGCGCTGGTCGACGTCGCTGACGCAGCCCACGAAGCTGCGTTGCAGGTAGCCAAAGGTGTCGCCGCGCACGCGCTTGATCTTCAGCTTGGCCTTGATCTCCTCGCACAGCAGGTCGGCCAGCGCGCCGGTGCCGCTGAGCTGCACGTTGCCGTGCGCGTCGCGCTCCAAGTCCTTGGCCAGCTTGACGAGCATGGGCGTGCCGCTGGCGTCGTGGATGCCCTCGCTCACCGCCACCACGCAGCGGCCGTAGCGCTCCATCGTCGCTTTCACGTCCAGCAAGAAGCGCTCGATGTCGAACACGCGTTCGGGCAGGTAGATGAGGTGCGGGCCGTCGTCGGGGAACTTCTTGCCCAGGGCGCTGGCGGCCGTGAGGAAGCCGGCGTGCCGCCCCATCACCACGCCCACGTACACACCGGGCAGGGCGGCGTTGTCCAGGTTGGCGCCAGCAAAGGCCTGGGCCACGAAGCGCGCGGCGCTGGGGAAACCCGGCGTGTGGTCGTTCAGCACCAGGTCGTTGTCGATGGTCTTGGGAATGTGGATGCAGCGCAGCGGGTAGCCGGCGGCTCGGGCTTCCTCGGCCACGATGCGCACGGTGTCCGACGAGTCGTTGCCACCGATGTTGAAAAAGTGCTCGATCTGGTGCGCGCGCAGCACCTTGAACATCTCACGGCAGTAGGCCAGATCGGGCTTGTCGCGCGTGCTACCCAGCGCGGCCGCGGGCGTGCCGGCCACCAGCTCGATGTTGTGGCTGGTTTCCTGCGTCAAGTCGACGAAGTCTTCGTTGACGATGCCCCGCACCCCATGCCGGGCGCCGTAAACGCGCTGGATGCCGTGGTGTCGGCGGGCTTCGAGCACCACGCCGGCCAGGCTTTGGTTGATGACGGCGGTGGGGCCACCGCCTTGGGCGACGAGGATCTTGCCGGACGACATGGCGGGCTCCTTGGCAGGTTCAGGGCAGGTTCAGGGCAGGTTCAGGGCAATTCGCGGCCACGGGCCGCCTCGAAAAGCGCATACCAGTCTTCGCGGCTCAGCGTCCAACCCGCGGCCTGGGCGCAGGCGCGGATGCGAGCCGGGTCCGCCGTCCCGATGACCGGCTGGATCTGGGCCGGGTGGCGCATCAGCCAAGCCAGCGGCACGGCCTCTGGCGCCACGCCCTCTCGTTGGGCGATGGCCGACACCAGGGCCGCGGCGCGAGCTTGCGCGGGCGTGGCGTCCGCCGAGGCGCGGCCGCTGAAGCGGCCCTGCGCCAGCGCGCCCCAGGCCTGCAACTGGATGCCGGCGCCTTGGCAATGCGCCAAGGTGCCCGGCCATGCCGCGGCGCCCGGGGAGGCAGCGCCTTGTGGGTCGTTGAAGGTGACGTCTGCCTCCAGCCAGTCCAACCGCAGCAGGCTCATCTCCAGTTGGTTGGCCACCAGCGGCAGCCCGAGGTGCTGGCTCAACCCTTGCATTTGCGCTGCATGCATGTTGGAAACGCCAAAGAAACGCACCTTGCCGGCCTGGTGCAAGCGCTGGCAGACCTCGGCCACCTCGGCCGGATGCATCAGCGGGTCGGGCCGGTGGAGCAACAAGAGGTCCAGTCGGTCCGTGTGCAAGCGGGCCAAGCTCGACTCCACGCTGCGCTCGATGTGCGCGCCCGACAGGTCGTAGCGCTTGGGGGCCGACGCATCGGCAAACCGAATGCCGCACTTGCTTTGCAACACCACCCGCTCGCGCAACGAGGGTTGGCGCCGGAACAGCGCGCCAAACGCCTGCTCGGCCTTGCCGAAGGTGTAGATGTCGGCGTGGTCTAGCACCGTGATGCCGGCCTCCAGCGCTGCATCCAAGGCCGCCGCGGCGCGGTCGATGTCGGCTGCCGCCAACGAATCCTGGTTCCAGCCGCCCCCGAAACCCATGCACCCCAGCACCAAGCGGCTGGCGAAGGGCAGGTGAGCTTGTAGCGGGAAGGTCAGCACGCTTGCCCCACTGACAGGCCCCGCAAGAACGCACGCCGCGCCTCGCCCGCCTCGATGGCACGGGCGACGCGCCGCTCTTGGCGCTCGGCCCCGCTGAGCTTGCGCACCCACCCGCGGAAGGGAACCGCCCCTTCCGCCGCGCGCTGCAGCGCTTTGCCCACCTCGGCTTGCCCCTTGTCGGCCGTGCTGGCCGGATCGGCTGGCGGTGCATCCCAGTCAGGCCCCAAAACCTCGTTGAGCTCCTGCACGGCTTGTCGAAGGGCCTCGCAGCGGCGGTCCTCGGGCAGGGCGTAGGGGGCCTGCTGCGCCTTCAGCAGCACCGGAGGCACATCCGCTTTGACGACGTTGAGGTCGCGCAGGGGGGTGGTGGCGGCATCGCCAACGGTGCTGGCCGTGCTGGAGCACGCCGTCAGCAGCAACATTCCGACCAGCATGCTGACGGTGGATGGGAGATGGACAGTCATGCGGCCAGCATACCGGGGGCTTGAGGGATGCCAACCAGCGCGACACGGGCGTGTCGACAATCCTGAGGCACCCGCCGTTGTCGCATCGACACCGACACTGCGCTCACGCTTGTTGCCAGGGAGATTGACATGCACATCACCTTCATCGGCGCCGCGCGCCAAGTCACCGGCTCGTGCTTCTTGGTGGAAAGCAACGAGCTGCGTTTCTTGGTCGATTGCGGCATGTTCCAAGGCGGGCGCGAGGCCCATCAACAGAACCTGCAGGCCTGGCCTTTCGACCCCCGCGAGCTCGACTTCGTCTTGCTCACCCACGGCCACATCGACCACAGCGGCCTGCTGCCCCGGCTGTGCGCCCTGGGGTTCAAGGGTCCTATCCACACCACCCACGCCACGGCCGACTTGCTGGAGGTGATGCTGCTGGACTCCGCCTACATCCAGGAAACCACCTGGGCCCGGGCCCAGCGACGGCAAGAGCGCCGCGCCTTGCCCCTGCTTTACACCGTGGCCCAGGCCCAAGCCAGCTTGCAACAGCTGGAAGGCCACGCCTACGACGAGCCCTTCCAGCCCCATCCCCGCTTGCGGTGCACCCTGCGCGATGCTGGCCACATCCTGGGCTCGGCCATCCTCGAGTTGAGCCTCACCGAGGGGCGCCGCACCCGCACCTTGGTGTTCAGCGGCGACCTGGGCCAGCCGCACCGGCCGATCGTGCGCGACCCCACCCCCATCCGGCACGCCGACGTGCTGCTTGTCGAGTCCACCTACGGCAACCGCCTGCACCGCCCGATGGACGAGACCGTGGACGAACTCACCGAGGTCATCACCGACACCCTGCAGCGCCGCAAAGGCAACGTCATCATCCCGGCCTTCGCGCTGGGG
Source organism: Inhella sp. (assembly GCF_027532025.1). Taxonomy (GTDB): domain Bacteria; phylum Pseudomonadota; class Gammaproteobacteria; order Burkholderiales; family Burkholderiaceae_C; genus Inhella. The sequence continues at coordinate 13,163 of NZ_JAPZSY010000005.1, forward strand.
CGGACCCAAGAGCTGCTGCAACTGCTGGCCGAACTGGTGCGCGAGCACCGCCTGCCGCGCTTGCAGGTGTTTGTCGATTCGCCCATGGCCAACAAGGTGACGGCGATCACCTGGAAACACCGCGAGTTGCTGGACGATGCCGCCCGCCAGTTGCTGGACGGTGGCCAAGGCCTGTCCCGCTGGCTGGACCTGCGCTTCACCCAATCGGTGGACGAATCCATGGCCCTGAATCGCATCAAGGCCGGGGCCATCATCGTGTCGGCCAGTGGCATGTGCGACGCCGGCCGCATCCAGCATCACTTGCGCCACCACCTGGACCGTCCGGCCAGTGCCATCGTGATCATTGGCTACCAGGCCGAGGGCACCCTGGGCCGGCGTCTGGTGGACGGCGCCAAGCGGGTGCGCCTGCTGGGCGAAGACCACCGCGTGCGAGCCAGCATCCACACCATCGGGGGCCTGTCCGCCCACGCCGATCGCGACGCGCTGCTCGGCTGGTTGCGCGGGTTCGAGCAAGCGCCCGCCCGCACCTTCGTCGTTCATGGTGAAACCAGCACGGCCCAGGGCTTCGCCAGCACGCTGCAACAAGAGCTGGGCTGGAAGGCCGAGGCTCCAGAGCCCGGCCAGCGCGTGAGTTGGTGAGGTCACGATGGCGCTGCCCCAACCACCCAGCCCGCCCATAGCGCCACCCACAACCCGCGACTGGCACGCGCGCTCAAGCACCCAAGCGCTGAAGGCGCTGGACAGCCATCTCCACGGCCTGTCCGGCGTTCTTGCGCGACACCGACTGGAGCAGCACGGCCCCAACCGAATGCCCGAGGCCCCTGCGCCCAGCGCTTGGCGGCGCCTTGCGCGCCAGTTCAACAACCTGCTGCTGATGGTGTTGATCGCCGCAGCGGCCATCACGGCGCTGATGGGGCACACGCTGGACAGCGCGGTCATCGCCGCCGTTGTGTTGCTCAACGCGGTGATCGGCTTCGCGCAAGAGGGCAAGGCCGAGCGTGCCCTGCAGGCCATCCACCACATGCTGGCACCCCATGCCGTGGTGCTGCGAGACGGCCATCAGCACGACGTGGATGCGTCCGAACTGGTGCCGGGCGACGTCGTGCTCCTGACTTCCGGCGACCGCGTGCCCGCGGACCTTCGGCTGCTGCATGCCAGGAACCTGCGCGTGGACGAATCGGCCCTCACGGGCGAATCGGGTCCGGTCGACAAGCACACCGAGGCCGTGGACGCTGGGGCTGCCATCGGAGACCGCAGCTGTTTGGCCCACGCCGGCACCCTGGTCATCCAAGGGCAAGCCAAGGGCGTGGTGGTGGCCACCGGCGAGCACACCGAGATCGGGCGCATCGGTCATTTGCTCGCCACCGTAGGGCCCGGCACCACGCCGCTGCTGCAGCAGATGGACGCCTTCGGTCGTCGCCTCACCCTGATCATCCTGACCACCGCCGCCTTGCTGTTCGCGTTTGGCACCAGCGTGCGCGGCCTGTCCACGCCCGATGCTTTCCTGGCCGCCATCGGATTGGCGGTGGCCGCCATCCCCGAGGGATTGCCAGCCATCCTGACCATCACCCTGGCCATCGGGGTGCAGCGCATGGCCCGCCGACACGCCGTCGTCCGGCGGCTGCCGGCCGTAGAGACCCTGGGCTCGGTCACGGTCATCTGCTCCGACAAGACCGGAACCCTCACCCGCAACGAAATGACCGTACAAGGGGTGGTGACGGCGGCCGGCTCCATCGAGGTAGACGGTGCCGGCTATGCACCTCAAGGGGCCTTGCGCATGGCCGGGCGGGCGCTGGACCCCAATACCCTGGCTCATCAACACCCGGTGCTGCGGCGCTTGGTTGAGGCCGGCGCCTTGTGCAACGACGCCAGCCTGCATGACACGGACGACGGCTGGGTGCTGGCTGGCGATCCCACCGAAGGCGCCCTGCTCACCCTGGCGCTGAAGGCTGGCCTCAGCTCGACTGCCCTGAACCTGGAACAACCCCGACGAGACGTCATCCCGTTCGAGTCGGAGCACCGATTCATGGCCACGCTGCACCAAGCGCGAGAGGGGCGGGTGTTCGTCAAAGGAGCGCCTGAGCGTGTGTTGGCCATGTGTCACTGGCAGGCCACTGCGCATGGCCCCGAGCCGCTGGAGTCACAAAGGTGGCAAGCGGCGGTGGAGGCTCAGGCCCGAGACGGGCGTCGCGTGCTGGCCCTGGCCGAGCTCGCTTGGCCCCATGAGCGCAGCGACTTGCAACACGCCGACATCGATCAGGGGCTGACCTTGCTCGGCATCGTGGGCATCATCGATCCGTCTCGCGACGAGGCCCGCACAGCCGTGGCACGCTGCCAAGCGGCCGGCATCCGCGTGGTGATGATCACGGGCGACCATGCCGTGACCGCGCGCGCCATCGCCAAGTCCCTGTGTCTGCTGGGCCCCGACGCGACCGACGACGATGCTGCTGTCGTTTCCGGGCCGGATCTCGATCGCTTGGACGATGCTGACTTGCAAGTGCTGCTGCGCCAAGCCCGGGTTTTTGCTCGCGCCAGCCCCGAGCACAAGCTGCGCTTGGTTCGGGCCCTGCAGGCCGGCGGCGAGGTGGTGGCCATGACAGGCGATGGCGTGAACGACGCCCCAGCGCTCAAACAGGCCGACGTCGGCGTGGCCATGGGACGCAAAGGTACCGATGCCGCGCGTCAGAGCGGCGCTGTGGTGCTGGCCGATGACAACTTTGCCTCCATCGCGCACGCCGTCGAAGAGGGCCGCACGGCCTACGACAACCTGCGCAAAACGGTGACTTTTCTGCTGCCCGTCAACGGCGGCGAGTCGCTCACGCTCTTGGTGGCGGTGCTGCTGGGCGTGGCGCTTCCCATCTTGCCCGCCCAGGTGCTGTGGGTGAACATGGTCAGCTCTGTGGCCTTGGCCATGGTGCTGGCCTTTGAGCCCACCGAGAACGATGTCATGCGGCGCCCACCGCGCCCCCCGAAACAGGCCCTGCTGTCGACCTTCCTGGTTTGGCGCATCGCCCTCGTCTCGACCCTGTTCCTGCTGGGCATTTTCGGGACGTACGAATGGGCCTTGCGGCAGGGTGCCAGCACAGAGGCAGCCCGCACTCTGGCTGTCAACACCTTGGTTTGCATGGAAGTGGCTTACCTGTTCAGCGTTCGCTACCTCAAGGCTCCCGCCTTCACGTGGCGGGGTGTTCGGGGCACCCCCCGTGTGTTGGCGGCGGTGGCTGGCGTGCTGCTGCTGCAAGCCCTCTTCACTTGGGCCCCGCCCTTGCAAAGGCTCTTTCAGACCGAGGGCCTGCCGCTGACGTGGACCGTCTTGATCGGCGCTGTGGGCCTGGCCGTGTTGCTGCTGCTGGAGGCCGAGAAAGCGCTGTTGCGACGGTACGAGCGGGCAAAATTCAGGGCTTGATCTTGGGCCCACATGCCGGAAGCCGCCTTGAAACTCGCCACCTGGAACGTCAATTCGCTGGCCGTGCGCCTGCCCCAAGTCCTGGACTGGCTGCAGGCCCAGCCGGTTGACGCCCTGGTGCTGCAAGAGACCAAGCTCACCGACGACAAATTTCCGCTGGCCGACCTGGAAGCCGCTGGCTACGCGGTCAGCTTTTTCGGCCAGAAGACCTACAACGGCGTGGCCCTGCTCAGCCGCGAGCCGCACGACGACGTCGTGATGAACATCCCTGGCTTCAACGACGACCAGGCTCGCGTCATCACGGGCTCGGTGCAGGGCCTGCGCGTCATCGGCGCTTATTTCCCGAATGGCCAAGCCCCCGACAGCGACAAGTTTGTCTACAAGATGGCATGGCTGGAGGCCCTGCGCGCCTTCGTGGCCAGCGAAATGGCCCAGCACCCGCGTTTGGTGCTGATGGGCGACTTCAACATCGCCCCCGAGGATCGAGACGTCCACGACCCCCAGGCATGGGCGGGCCAGATCCACTGCACCGATGCCGAGCGCGCTCAGTTCCAAGCCCTGCTCGGCTTGGGGCTGGTGGACGCCTTCCGACTGTTCGAGCAAGCGCCCAAGAGTTGGAGCTGGTGGGACTACCGCAACCTCGCCTTCCGCAAGAACCAGGGTCTGCGCATCGATCACATCCTCGTCAGCGAGACTTTGCGTGGCGTGGTCACGGCCTGCGAGATCGACAAAACCCCGCGCAAGAACGAACGCCCCAGCGACCACGCCCCCGTGATCGTCACCCTGGACGCCTGACATGCCCACCCCCAGCACCGACACCCTGGCCGACCCCTTGCTGCAATGGTTGGCGGACGAGGAAGCCGTCCGCCAACGCCACCGTGCCCACGCCCAACCCAGCATGGGTGGCGTGGCCTTGCCAGAACAAGTCGCGGGACAAACGGGGCTGGAGGTGCTTGAGGCCATGTTGGCAGGCCGCCTGCCGGCGCCGCCCATCGCGCACACGATGGACTTCATCCTGGTCGACGTGGCCGAAGGGCGGGCGGTGTTTCAAGGCGAGCCGCTGTTCCACCACTACAACCCCTTGGGCACGGTGCACGGCGGCTGGTACGCCACCTTGCTCGACTCAGCGCTGGGCTGTGCGGTGCACAGCACCATGCAGGCCAATGAGAGCTACACGACCTTGGAACTCAAGGTCAATCTCGTGAAGGCGCTGAAGGCCGAGAAGCCGCTGCGCGTGCGCGCCATCGCGCAAGTGCGCCATCGCGGTCGACAGATGGCCACCGCCGAGGCCGATTTGGTGGGCCCCGACGGTGTCTTGTACGCCCACGCGAGCACCACCTGCTTGGTGTTCGCTCGCTGATCGGGCCCCAGGGCGCTCCCTAGAATCGCCGCTTCTCGCGCTCAGCCCCTGTTTGGGGCGCGCCCTGACGCTGCCTGCCATGACCGAACTCGCCAAATCCTTCGAACCCGCCGCCTTGGAGGCCCACTGGGGCCCGCTGTGGGAGCGCGAAGGCCTCTACGCCCCCACGCTGGACGCCAGCAAGCCCTCGTTCTGCATCCAGCTGCCGCCGCCCAACGTCACGGGTACGCTGCACATGGGGCACGCGTTCAACCAGACCATCATGGACACGCTGACCCGCTACCACCGCATGCGGGGGCACAACACCCTGTGGGTGCCGGGCACCGACCACGCGGGCATCGCCACGCAAATCGTGGTCGAGCGCCAGTTGCAGGGGCAAGGCGTCAGCCGCCACGACCTGGGCCGCAAGAACTTCGTCGCCCGCGTGTGGGACTGGAAGCAAGAGAGCGGCAACACCATCACGCAGCAGATGCGCCGCATGGGCGACAGCGTGAGCTGGGACCACGAGTACTTCACGATGGACGAGAAGCTCTCGACCGTCGTGACCGAAACCTTCGTGCGCCTGTACGAGGAAGGCCTGATCTACCGCGGCAAGCGCCTCGTGAGCTGGGACCCGGTCCTCAAGTCCGCCGTGTCCGACCTCGAGGTGGAAAGCGAAGAGGAAGACGGCCACCTCTGGCACATCCGCTACCCGGTGGACGGGTCCACCGAGTCGCTGGTTGTGGCCACCACGCGCCCGGAAACCATGCTGGGCGACACCGCGGTGATGGTGCACCCCGAAGACGAGCGCTACAGCCACTTGATCGGCAAGCAGGTCAAGCTGCCGCTGACGGGCCGCTTGGTGCCGGTGATCGCCGACGCCTACGTGGACAAGGCCTTCGGCACCGGCGTGGTCAAGGTCACGCCGGCGCACGACACCAACGACTACCAGGTAGGCGTGCGCCACGGCCTGCCCATGCTGACCATCTTCGACCTGGACGCCAAGGTCAGCGCCGCCGAGGCCGACGACATCCCTGAGGCCTACCGCGGCCTGGACCGCTTCAAGGCGCGCAAGCAAATCGTGGCCGACCTGGAAGCCCAAGGCCTGCTGGTCGAGGTCAAGAAGCACAAGCTCATGGTGCCTCGCTGCGCGCGCACGGGCCAGGTCATCGAGCCCATGCTGACCGACCAGTGGTTCGTGGCCACCACCAAGCCCGGCAAGAGCGGCAAGAGCATCGCCGACGGCGCCATCGAGGCCGTGGCCTCGGGCGAGGTCAAGTTCGTCCCCGAAAACTGGGTCAACACCTACAACCAGTGGATGAAGAACCTGCAGGACTGGTGCATCTCGCGCCAGCTCTGGTGGGGCCACCAAATCCCGGCGTGGTACGACGATGACGGCCAGGTCTACGTGGCCCGCAACGAGGCCGAGGCCCAAGCGCAAGCCCCGGGCAAGACCTTGCGCCGCGACGAGGACGTGCTCGACACCTGGTACAGCTCGGCCCTGGTGCCCTTCTCCACCCTGGGCTGGCCGGCCAAGACCATCGAACAAGACCTGTTCCTGCCCAGCTCGGTGCTGGTCACCGGCTACGACATCATCTTCTTCTGGGTCGCCCGGATGATCATGATGACGAAACACTTCACGGGCAAAGTGCCGTTCCGTCACGTCTACATCCACGGCCTGGTGCTCGACGCCCAGGGCAAAAAGATGAGCAAGTCGGAAGGCAACGTGCTGGACCCGGTCGACCTGATCGACGGCATCGCCCTGGCCCCGCTGCTGGACAAGCGCACGCAAGGCCTGCGCAAGCCCGAGACCGCGCCCAAGGTCCGCACCGCCACCGAGAAGGAATTCCCCGAGGGCATTCCCGGCTACGGCGCCGATGCGCTGCGCTTCACCTTCGCGGCCATGGCCACGCTGGGCCGCAGCGTCAACTTCGACAGCAAGCGCTGCGAGGGCTACCGCAACTTCTGCAACAAGCTGTGGAACGCCACGCGCTTTGTGCTGATGAACACCGAGGGCGAAGACTGCGGCTTGGTCGAAGGCAGCTGCCCGCCTGGGCACAACCGCTTCAGCCAGGCCGACCGGTGGATCGCCAGCGAGCTGCAGCGCGTGGAAGCCGCCGTGGCCCAAGGCTTCGCTGATTACCGGCTGGACCTGGCCGCCAACGCCGTTTACAGCTTCGTGTGGGACGAGTACTGCGACTGGTACCTGGAGATCGCCAAGGTCCAGCTGCAGGAGGCCAAGGCCGCGGGCGACCTGGCCGCCGCCCGGGGCACGCGCCGCACGCTGATCCGCGTGCTGGAAACCGTGCTGCGCTTGCTGCACCCGATCACGCCCTTCATCACCGAGGCCTTGTGGCAAACGGTGGCACCAGTGGCCGGCCGCAAGACGGTGGCCTACCTGACCCAAGCGCCCTACCCCGTGGCCCAGCCGGAGCGCATCGACCCGGCGGCCGACGCCTGGGTGGCCCGCTTGAAAGAGGCGGTTGGCGTGTGCCGCAGCCTGCGCGGCGAGATGAAGCTCAGCCCGGCCGAGCGCGTGCCCTTGTTGGTCCAGGGGGACGACGGCTTCCTCGCCGAGGCGGCCCCGGTCCTCAAGGCCTTGGCCAAGCTCAGCGAGGTCCGCCTGCTCGACGCCGACGCCTTCGCCGGCGCCACGCAGATGGCCCCGGTGCTGGTGCTGGGCAGCGCCAAGCTGGCGCTGGAGGTGCAAATCGACCTGGAGGCCGAACGCGCGCGCGTGGCCAAAGAGATCGCCCGCTTGGAAGGCGAGATCGCCAAGGCGAACGCCAAGTTGGGCAACGAGAGCTTCGTGGCCCGCGCACCGGCGGCGGTCGTGGCGCAAGAGCGCCAACGCGTCGCCGACTTCGAACAGCAACTCACGCAACAGCGCGCCATGGCGGCGCGTCTGGGGTGACCCCATGAAAGCCACCGTCACCAAGGCCGTGTTCCCGGTTGCCGGACTGGGCACCCGCTTCTTGCCAGCCACCAAAGCGCAGCCCAAAGAGATGCTGCCCGTGGTGGACAAGCCCCTCATCCAGTACGCCGTGGAAGAGGCCTACGCCGCGGGCGTGCGTGAAATGATCTTCGTGACGGGACGCCACAAGCGCCCCATCGAAGACCACTTCGACATGACCTTCGAGTTGGAGGTCGCGCTGGAGCAGGCCAACAAGCGCGAATTGCTGGAGGTCGTGCGCTCCGTCAAACCCGACGACATGGAGTGCATCTACGTGCGCCAAGCCCAAGCCCTGGGCTTGGGCCATGCCGTGCTGTGCGCCCAGCGCCTCATCGGCAACGACCCCTTCGCCGTGCTGCTGGCCGACGACCTGATGGTGGGCGACACACCGGTGCTGCAGCAGATGACCGAGCAGTTCGCCGAGTGGCAGGCCAGCATCCTGGCCGTGCAAGAAGTGCCCGCCGAACACACCCGTCGCTACGGCATCGTGGCGGGCCAAGACGTGAACGAGCGCCTGGTGGACGTGAGCCGCATCGTCGAAAAGCCAGCCCCCGACGTGGCGCCCAGTCGGCTCGGCGTGGCCGGCCGCTACATCCTCACCCCTGGTGTGTTGCGAGAGATCGCGAACCAGCCTCGGGGCGTGGGCGGGGAGATCCAACTCACCGACGGCATCGCCGGCCTGCTGCGGCGCGAAAAGGTGTTCGCGTATCGCTACGAAGGCCGCCGCTACGACTGCGGCAGCAAAGAAGGCTTCTTGGAAGCCAACGTGGAGTTGGCCCTGGCGCACCCAGCGCTGGGCCCGGGCTTTCGCAACTACCTGCGCAGCCTGAGCCTTTGACTCAGTGCACCCGCCGCAGGTGCGGCGGGCGTTTGTTGGGGCGCCGCCAATACAGCATCAAGAGGTAAGCGCCCAGCATGCCGCCCAAGTGGGCAAAGTGCGCCACGCCCGTGCGACCGGTCACGCCCAGCAGCAACTCGATGCCGCCGTACAGCGTCACCAGCACCTTCATCTTCATCGGGATGGGCGGAATCAAAGGCATCACCACCTGCTCCCCGAAAACCAGCCCCATCACCAAGAGCAGTCCAAAAACGCCGCCTGAAATGCCGACCGTCGGCCACAGGCTTTGTGTGGCGAAGGTGACCACCAGTTGCACCAGGGCTGCCGTCAACACGCTGACCGCGACCAGCAGCCCATAGCGACGCTGACCCAGGTACTGCTCCACCTGCGCCCCGAACATGTACAGACCGAGCATGTTGAAAAACAGGTGGCCGAAGTCGCCGTGCATGAGCGCATAGGTCAGCAATTGCCAAGGCATGAAATAGCCGGACTGCAGGGGCCACAGCGCCAACCAACCCTTGATGTCGGGCGCCAAGATGCCGAGGCAAAAGAAGCCGATGCAGGCCAGCATCAAGGCCTTGGTGACGGGTGGCAGGGGGTGCATGCAGGGCGTTGGAATGGACGGCGCGAGCGAGTGTATGCGCGCAGTCAGGCCCCAAGCCTGGAGGGCTGTTCAACCGTTGGTGCCCAGGGCCGGACTCGAACCGGCACACCTTGCGGCGGGGGATTTTGAGTCCCCTGCGTCTACCGATTTCGCCACCTGGGCAGGTTGCTGGACGCGACCCCGTGTGCCGGGGAAACGTCGGCAAGGCAGTGCCTTGCTCGGAGGGCCGCGATTCTGCCACAAGCTCACGGGTCCTTGCGGCGGGGCGGCACAATCGTCGCCATGACCGGCATTCACCCCCCCTACCCCACCCTCGAGGATGTCATCGGCAACACGCCCTTGGTGCGCTTGTCTCGCGTGCTCGGGCCCGAGTTGGCCGACCGCGGCAACGTGCTCCTGGGCAAGCTCGAAGGCAACAACCCGGCCGGCTCGGTGAAGGACCGCCCCGCCATCAGCATGATCCGGCGCGCCGAGGAGCGCGGCGACATTCGCCCCGGCGACACGCTGATCGAAGCCACCAGCGGCAACACCGGCATCGCGCTGGCGATGGCGGCCGCCATCAAGGGCTATCGCATGGTGTTGGTGATGCCCGAGGACTTGTCGATCGAACGCGCTCAAACCATGAAAGCCTTCGGTGCGGAGCTCATCCTCACGCCGCGCAGCGGTGGCATGGAGTACGCCCGCGACCTCGCCGACCAGATGGCTCGGGAAGGCAAGGGGCGTGTGCTCGACCAATTCGCCAACAGCGACAACCCGCGCATCCATTTCGAGACCACCGGACCCGAGATCTGGCGCGACACGCAAGGCCGGGTGACCCACTTTGTCAGTGCCATGGGCACCACCGGCTCCATCACAGGGGTATCGCGCTTTCTCAAGAGCCAGAACCCCAGCGTGCGCGTCATCGGTGCGCAACCCGCCGAGGGCAGTCGCATCCCGGGCATCAGAAAGTGGCCAGAGGCTTACTTGCCCAAAATCTACGACCCCACCGGCGTGGATGAGATCGTCTTGGTCAGCCAAGCCGAGGCCGAGGAGATGGCACGTCGCTTGGCGCGCGAGGAAGGCCTGTTCGCCGGCATTTCGGCCGCTGGCGCCTGCTGCGTGGCGCTGTCCATCGCCCGCACGGTGAGGGACGCGACCATCGTCTTCATCGTGTGCGACCGAGGCGACCGATATCTGTCCACCGGCGTCTTCCCTGCCTGATCACAACCAAGGTCGCCCATGAAGTTTTGTCCAGAATGTGCGACCCCGTTGGCACCGATCGTGCGCGCGGAGGACGGCGGGGATCGGGAACGCCTGCGTTGCCCCGCGTGCGACTTCACCCACTGGAACAACCCCACGCCGGTGTTGGCTGCGGTGATCGAATGCACGGATCGGGACGGCCGCCTGCTGCTGGCCCGCAACGCCGCGTGGCCGGGCCGCTTTTTTGGCTTGGTCACGGGATTCATGGAGGCCGGTGAGTCGCCCGAGCAAGGCATCTTGCGCGAGGTCGCCGAAGAGACGTCGTTGCAAGCCACGCAGCCGCCCAAGCTCCTGGGCGTGTGGGACTTTCAAAAGATGAACCAACTCATCGTGGCCTACCACGTGGCGGCTCAAGGGCCCATCGTTCTCAGCCCCGAGTTGGCCGAGTACAAGCTGTTCGCTCCGCAAGAAGTGCGCTGTTGGCCCCAAGGAACGGGGCAGTCGCTGGCCACCTTCGTGCGTTCGCGGGGCCATGAACCGCTTTGGATGGAAAAACCATGAACGAGCATCCTCACGACCGCGAGATCGACGTGCGTGGCTTCAACTGCCCCATGCCCATTTTGAAGACGAAGAAGGCGCTGGCCGACATGCAGAGCGGTCAAGTGCTGCGCATCTTGGCCACCGACCCCGGCTCGACCCGCGACTTCCAAGCCTTTGCCAAGCAAACTGGCCACCGCCTGCTGGGTCAGAGTGAGTCCGGGGGCGAGTTCACCCACTGGCTGCAGGTGAAGTGAACCTCACCACCCCGACTCGGGAACGGGGTAGCGCAGGCGCATCCGCAGTTCGCGCTTCAGGCGCGCATTGCCGATGCGGCGGCTTTCGCTCAGAAAGCTCATTTGCATCGGGCTCAACACGGCCTCGGCCTCTTGCCGGCTGACCCTGGGCGGCCGAGGCAGGCCCAGCGCGTCGGCCGCCACATCGAAGTGGTCGCCCATCAGGCGCTCGCTGTCGTCCACCACGTTGATGGCTCGCAGCGGCCAACCCAGGTGCAGGGCTCGCCAACAGGCCCGGGCCAAGTCGTCGGCGTGGATGTGGTTGGTGAACACGTCGTCCTCGCGCCGCAACACCGCCCGAGCGGCCAGCAAGCGCTCGCGCGGGTGGCCTTCGCGGTCGGCGGCATAGATGCCCGGCGCGCGCAGCAGGCTCAAGCCCACGCCCTGGCGCACGGCCCAGGCGCGCAACACGTCCTCGGCGTCCACGCGGCGCCGGGCGCGGGGCGTTTGTGCCCGGCGTGCAGCAGTCTCGTCGATGCGCGCACCGCCCCAATCGCCGTACACCCCGGTGGTGGAAACGTAGACGAAGCGCCTGGGCGTGTGCGAGCGGCTCAAGGCTTGCACCAGGGCTCGGGTGCGCGGGTCGGTGTCGCCTTGGGTGGGTGGTGGCGCCAGGTGCATCACGGCATCGAAGCCACCGGCCAGCCGGCGCAGGCTGCGGGGGTCGTCCAGGTCGCCGTGGATCAGCGCCACGCCAAGGTGACGCAGCTTGGCCGGTGTGCGCGCGAGCACGGCCACCGCCACCCCGCGCGGCAAGAGTCGAAGCACGCGTTGACCCACATCGCCACACCCCACGATCAACAGGCGCATTGCATCTCCCTGGGACAATGGCGGCCAGTCTAGAAGCCTCTTTCCTGGTTCACCGCTGTCATGTCCCTCACCATCACCGTTCAGCCTGCTGGTCGCCAATTCTCCGTCGCCCGCGATGGCACCCTCCTGGCCGCCGCCATCGATCAGGGCATTGGCCTGCCCTACGGTTGCAAAGATGGCGCCTGTGGCTCTTGCAAGAGCAAGCTGTTGGAGGGGCGGGTCATCCACGGCGCGCACCAGGCCAAGGCATTGAGCGCCGACGAAGAGGCGGCCGGCTGGGTGCTCACCTGCTGTGCCATTCCGCAAACCGACTGCACGATCGAGGCCCGCAGCGTGCCGGCCGAAGGCGTGCACCCGGTGCTGAAAATGCCGGTGCGGGTCAGCAGCCTGACCCGGGCCGCGCCCGATGTGCTCATCGTCAAACTGCAACTGCCTGCCACGCAAAACTTTCGCTACCACCCGGGGCAATACCTCGAGTTCATCCTGCGCGATGGGTCGCGGCGCAGCTACAGCATGGCCAATGCCCCAGGGGAATCGCCCGAGGCCGAGTTGCACATCCGGCACATGCCGGGCGGCAAGTTCACCGACCACGCCTTTTCGGCCTTGAAAGAGCGGGACATCCTGCGTGCCGAAGGCCCCTTCGGCAGCTTCTTTCTGCGCGAAGGCGAGCAACCGATCGTGCTGTTGGCCAGCGGCACGGGGTTCGCCCCCATCAAGGCGCTCATCGAACAGCTGGAGCAGCAAAACAACCAACGCCCCGCCGTGCTGTACTGGGGCGGCCGCCGCCCGCAGGACCTCTACCTGCACGACTGGGTGATGGCGGCCACCCAGCGCCTGCCCTGGCTGCGTTACGTGCCCGTGGTGAGCGACGCCCTGCCGGAAGACGGGTGGACGGGCCGGACGGGCTTTGTGCACCGTGCCGTGCTGGAAGACCACGCCGACCTGCGTGGGCATCAGGTTTACGCCTGCGGTGCGCCCATCGTGGTGGAAAGCGCCCGGCGCGATTTCGTGTTGGAGGCTGGACTGCCCGACGAGCAGTTTTTCGCCGACGCCTTCACCAGCGAAGCCGACAAGCACGGCGCCTGATGTTCCAACCGCCTTTCACACCGGCTGCGCGTGTTGACGACAGCCTTCGCCAAGCCGGCTATGCCGTGCTCGCCCCCCCGGACACCGCCGCTTGGCTGGGCCAGCCTCTGGACGGGCTGCTGGCCCTGCATCGGCACTGGGACTCGCTGCCGCCCGACCAGCACCTGAAGGACGGCGGCCGCTACCGTCGCCGCCGCCACGGTTGCTGGGTGATCGACGGCCCGCAACTGACCCAGGCCTCACACCGCGCGCATTGGCAGAGCCTGGACTACAACGCTTTGCACGGCGGCATCGAGCGCTGGTTTCAACCCATCGAACCCGCCATGGCCGACGCCCCGGCATGGCGCGCGCTGCTCAGCCGCTTGGGCCGCACCGCCAGCACCCTGCGCGCGCCGCAGCCGTGGTATGCGGAGGCGCACCCGTTTCGCATCGACACCACCGACGGCATCGGACGCCCCACACCCGAGGGCGCGCACCGCGACGGCGTGGACCTCGTGGCGGTCGTGCTCTTGGGACGCCACGGCATCAAGGGCGGTGAGTCGCGCGTGTTCGAGGCCGAAGGGCCCAGGGGCTTGCGCTTCACGCTGACCGAGCCAGGCAGCTTGCTGCTGATGGACGATGCGCGAGTGATCCATGAGACCACCCCGATCCAGCCCGACGGCGTGTCGGTGGGGCACCGCGACACCCTGGTGGTCACGCTTCGCGCCGGCGGCTTCCAAGGCCCCTGACAATGCGGCCCCCCAGCGCCCGGGCCACAAGCTTGGCGCGCTGGTCTTTCCCTGCCACCCGCAACCCACGCAAGGCGTTACCCATGCCCTCTCTTTTCGGTCTGCATCACCAAGCCCCGCACGAACGCGTGCTCATCGCCTCGGACGAGGCCACCGGACTGCGCACCCTCATCGCCGTCCACAACACCGCCCGCGGCCCCGGTTTCGGTGGTTGCCGTTTCTGGGCCTACGAAAACGACCTGGCCGCGCTGCACGATGCCCAGCGCCTCTCTCAAGGCATGAGCTACAAGAACGCACTGGCCAACCTGCCCTTCGGCGGCGGCAAGGCGGTCATCGTCAAGCCCAAGGGCGACTTCGACCGCGAGGCCCTGTTCGCCGCCTTCGCCCGCGCTGTGGACAGCCTGCAAGGCGCTTACATCACCGCCGAAGACGTGGGAACCACCACGGCCGATATGCGCGTGGTGCAGCGCCACACCGCCTACGTCAGCGGCATCCCGCGCGAAGGCGCCTTCGGTGGCGACCCCAGCCCGAAAACGGCTTGGGGCGTGTTTGTCTCCATCCAGGCCGGCGCGCAAGCCGTGCTCGGCCGCAGCGACCTGCACGGCCTGACCGTGGCCATCCAGGGCTTGGGCGCGGTGGGCTGGCACCTGGCTGAGTTCTTGCAGCAGGCCGGCGCCCGCCTCATGGTGGCCGACATCGACCCGGCCAAGACCGCCAAGGCGCAAGAGCGCTTCGGCGCCACGGTGGTGGGCGTGGACCAGATCCTGAGCGCCCCGGCCGACATGCTGGCGCCCTGCGCGCTGGGCGCCAGCCTCAACGCGGCCACCATCCCCACGCTTCAAGCCAAGCTGGTCTGTGGCGCCGCCAACAACCAACTCGCTTTGCCCAGCGACGGGCAGTTGCTCGCTGAACGTGGCATCGCCTACTTGCCCGACTACTTGGTGAACGCCGGCGGCATCATTTCGGTGGCGCGCGAGTACCGCGGCGAGGGCGAGGAACAGGCGGTGATGGCCGAGGTCAGCCGCATCGCCGAGCGTGTCACCGAGTTGCTGGCGCGCATCAAGGTCAGTGGCCGCACGCCGGCGGCCGAGGCCGATGCGTGGGCCCAAAGCCTGCTGGTTCGAGCCTGAGCCCCAGCCCTCCGGGTGGGGCCGATCCCCATGGGTCGGCGGCGTGGCGCCCGCTACGCTGCCGGCCATGATCAAGACCTGGATTCGCCGCCTGGGCTGGCTGTTGCTGGCCCTGCTGGGGCTGGCCTGTGTGGCCCTCGCCATCTACCTGCTGCGGGCGCAGCCGCAACAAAGCGGCCAGCGCGCTGCGTCCGGTTTGGCCGCGGCGGTCACCATCGAACGCGATGCCCATGGCGTGCCCACCGTCAAGGCCGGCTCGTGGCCCGATCTGGCCTACGGGCTGGGGTTTGTGCACGGGCAGGACCGTGCTTGGCAGCTGGAATCGCAGCGCCGCATCGGACGCGGCGAGTTGGCCGAAGCCTTTGGGGCGACCGCCCTGGATGTCGATCGCTTCCTGCGCGCGCTGGGCGTGCGCCGCGCCGCCGAAGCCCGCTGGGCCTGGCTGCAGCGGCAAACCGATGCCGATTCCCAGCGCTCCATCGCCCTGTTGCAGGCCTACAGCCGCGGCGTGAATGCCGGCCGTGCCGCGCAGGCCCGCCCGCCCGAGATGCTGATCTTGAACCTGCCGCTGCACGACTGGACCCCCATCGACAGCTTGGCTTGGGCCCTGATGATGAGCTGGGACCTGAGCGGCAACTGGCACCATGAACTGCTGAGGCTTCGCTTGGCCTTGCAGCTGCCTGACGAGGGCCCGAACGGGCGCAGCGCCCTGGCGCGCATCCACACCCTGATGCCCGCTTACCCCGGCGACCGGCTGCCCGACACGGCCGACTACCCGGCCCTGTACCGCCAACTGGGGCTGGATCCCCAAAGGGCCGAGCACGTTGCCGCCGCCCTGCAGCAACAGGCGCCGCGCTCTGGCGTGGAAGGCACGGGCTCCAACAACTGGCTGGTGGCCGGCAGTCGCAGCGCCACGGGCTCGCCCCTGGTGGCCAACGACCCCCACCTGCATTTGCAAAGCCCGGCCCTTTGGTACCTGGCCCGGCTGGAGGCACCCGGCCTCAAGGTGGCCGGCGGCACCCTGCCCGGCCTGCCCTTCGTCGTGCTGGGCCAGAACGAGCGCATCGCCTGGGCCTTCACCAACACCGGACCGGACACACAGGACCTGTACCTGGAAGAGCTGCGCGAGCTTAACGGCCGCACCGAAATCCGCACGCCCACCGGATGGACCGCGGCCCATGTGCACGAGGAACGCATCCGCGTGAAGGGCGCGCCCGACGAGGTGCTGCGCGTGCGCGTGGGGCGCCACGGGCCCTTGATCTCCGATGCTGGCGTTGGCGCCGACCTGCTGGCCGCCACCGGCAAGCGCTACGGCCTGGCCATGCGCTGGGCCTCGCTGGACCCTGAGAGCGACCCCATCGCCGCCGGCGTGGGTCTCAACCAAGCCGGCAGCGTGGACGCGTTTTTCGGGGCGGCCCGTCGTTTCGCGGCCCCCATGCAAAACATGCTCGTGGCCGACCGCGACGGCCACACGGGCTTCATTGCGTCCGCCCTGGTGCCCGTGCGCGGCCCGCAGCATGACCTGCACGGGCTTGCGCCCGCCCCGGGCTGGGAGGCCCGCTACGACTGGCAAGGCTACCTGCCCCTGGACGCCATGCCGCGCGACAAGAACCCCGCTCGCGGCTGGATCGCCACCGCCAACCAGCGCACCGTGCCCGACGACTACCCCCACCACCTGTCGCACGAGTGGGCCTTGCCCTACCGCCAGCAGCGCATCGAACAGCTGCTGCAGGCCACGCCCAAGCACAGCCTGGACAGCTTCGCGGCCATGCAGGCCGACGTGCACAGCCTGGCTGCGGCCCCGCTGCTGCCCTGGCTGAAGAACGCGCGCAGCGCGCACGCTTTGGCGCCGGCGGCACAAGCCGCGCTGCGCGATTTCGACGGCACCATGCGAGCCGACAGCGCCGCCCCCCTGATCTTCTGGGCGTGGGCTCGCCAGCTCACCCTGGGCGTTTTCCAAGACGACCTGGGCGCTGCGCTCTTCGAGCGCGCCTTCGCCACTCGCTCCTTCCGAGATGCCTTGCACGAGCGCCTCGCCGCCAACGACGCCGCTTGGTGCGACGACCGACGCACACCTAAGGCCGAGACCTGTGCCGACCAAGCCGACGCGGCCCTGACGCGCGCGCTGGACGAACTGCAAGCGCGCTTCGGCCCCGACGTGGGGCGGTGGACTTGGGGCCAGGCCCACGTGGCCAAGGGCGAGCACCGTCCCTTCTCGCACGTGCCGGCGCTGCGGCCGATCTTCGAGCTGCGCACGCCGGTGGGCGGCGACACCTACACGGTCAACGTGTCGAGGGTGGACCTGCACCCCGACTGGGCGGGCGACGTGTACACCGACGACCACGGCCCCAGCCTGCGCACCCTGATGGACGTCGCCAACCCCGCTCGATCGCGCATGGTGCAGTCGACCGGCCAATCCGGCCTGCCTTGGCGTGCCACCTACCGCGACTTGCTGCCGCTGTGGCGGGACGGTCGCTACCTGCCCTTGTGGAGTGCCGAGCCGCCGGCGCACACGCTGGTCCTGCAGCCCCAATGAACAAGCCCGGCCAAGGGCCGGGCTTCTTGGACGAGCGCAGGGCTCACTCGCCCAGGTAAGCGGCTCGCACCTTCGGGTCGGCGAGCAAATCGCTGCCGCGGCCGGTCATCGTCACAGCGCCCGACTCCATGACGTAGCCCCGATTGGCCAGGGCCAAGGCCCGGCTGGCGTTTTGCTCCACCAGCAAGACGGTGACGCCCTTGCCATGGATGTCGTGCACTACCTCGAAGATCTTGTCGACCATGATGGGCGACAGGCCCATCGAAGGCTCGTCCAGCAACAGCACCTCTGGACGGGCCATCAGCGCGCGGCCCATGGCCAGCATCTGCTGCTCGCCACCGCTCATCGTGCCGGCCAGTTGATCCTTGCGTTCGCGCAGGCGGGGGAACAGGCCAAAGACCATCTGCATGTCCTGTGCGATGGCCTCGGTGTCGCGGCGGATGTAGGCCCCCATCTGCAGGTTCTCGGTGATGGTCATGCGCGTGAAGGTGCCTCGCCCCTCGGGCACCATCACCAAGCCCTGCTTGGCCAAGTTCCAAGCCCCCTGCCCCTTGATGGAGCGCCCCTTGAACAGCACCTCGCCCTCGGCGATGGATTGCAGGCCGGTGACGGCCTTGAGCGTCGTGGTCTTGCCGGCGCCGTTGGCCCCGATCAGGCTGACCAACTCGCCACGTCGCACCTCGAAATCGACGCCCTTGACGGCCTTGATGCCGCCGTACGACACCTTCAGGCCGCTGACCTGCAGCAGCACTTCGGCGGGGTTCTGATTCATGCCCGATCCCTCTCGCTCAACCGGCCTCAATGGGCCGCGTGACCGGCGCCCAGGTAGGCCTCGATCACTTTTTCGTTCTTCTGCACCTCGGCCGGCGTGCCTTCGGCGATTTGCTTGCCGTAGTCGAGTACCGTCACCCGGTCGCACAGGCCCATGACCAGCTTGACGTCGTGCTCGATCAGCAAGATGGTGCGGCCGTCGTTGCGGATGCGGTCGATCAGCTCGCGCAGCACCACCTTCTCGGTCTGGTTCATGCCGGCGGCCGGTTCGTCCAACGCGATCAGCTTGGGGTCGGTGGCCAGCGCGCGGGCGATCTCGAGCCGGCGCTGGTCGCCGTAGCTCAGCGTGCGGGCGCGGAACTCGGCGTGCTTGCCGATGCCCACGTAGTCCAGCAACTCCCGAGCCCGCGCCTCGATGGCGCGCTCTTCGGCCTTGAATCCCGGCGTGCGGAAGATCGCGCCCAGCACGCCCGAGCCCGTCCGCACGTGGCGCCCCACCATCACGTTTTCGAGCGCAGTCATTTCCGGGAACAAGCGGATGTTTTGGAACGTGCGGGCAATACCCGCCTTGGCCACCAAGTGCACAGCGGCCGGCTTGTAGGGCTGTCCGCCCAGCTCGAAGATGCCGCCATCGGGCACGTACAGGCCAGTGATCACGTTGAAGAACGTCGTCTTGCCCGCGCCGTTGGGCCCGATCAGCCCATAGACCTGACCTTGCTCGATGGTGATGCCCACCTCGCTCAAGGCCTGCACGCCACCAAAGCGCTTGGAGGCACCCTGGACTTTCAGAACGACGTTGCTCATGCCGCTTCTCCCTTGACCGGCGCGGCTTTGCCGTGCTCGGGGCTGGGCCACAAGCCGCGGGGCCGCACCAGCATGATGGTGATCATGGCCAGCGCGATCAGCATCTGGCGCAAGATGGACGCATCGATGCGCCCGCCGGTCAGGTTCTGGATGTCCCCCGCCACGTAGCGCAGCACCTCGGGCAAGGCGGCCAACAGCAAGGCGCCGAGGATGACGCCAGGCAAGTGCCCCATCCCACCCAGCACCACCATCGCCACGATCATGATGCTTTCCTGGAGGCTGAACGATTCCGGGCTGACAAACCCTTGGAAGCCCGCAAACATGGCCCCAGCCACGCCGCCGAAGGTGGCGCCCATGCCAAACGCCAGCAACTTGAGGTTGCGCGTGTTCAAGCCCATGGCCTTGGCGGCGATTTCGTCTTCGCGGATGGCCATCCAGGCGCGGCCAATGCGGCTGTTTTCTAGGCGCCAGCAGATGAGCACGCTGACGACGACCAAGACCAAGAACAACCAGTAGTACTGCGTCACGCCGGGGATGGACACCGACTCCCAGGTCTTGCCAAACAGGCTGATGTCGCCCAATTCGATGCGGCTCGACAGCGGATAGCCAAAGAGGGTGACGGGGTCGATGGTGCCGATGCCCCGCGGGCCGTTGGTGATGTTGACGGGGTGTTCCAAGTTGTTCAGGAACACGCGAATGATTTCGCCAAAGCCCAAGGTGACGATCGCCAGGTAGTCGCCGCGCAGCTTCAAGGTGGGCGCCCCCAGCAGCACACCCGCCAAGGCCGCCAGCGCCGCCGCCATCGGCAACACCACCCACAGCGGCGAATGCAAGCCGTCGGGGAAGGCGGTGGCGAAGCTCGCAAAGTTCTCCATCAGGTGCGGGCTGGCCAGCAAGGCGAACATGTAGGCGCCCACGGCGTAAAACGCCACGTAGCCCAGGTCCAACAAACCGGCGTAGCCCACCACCACGTTCAGCCCCAGGGCCAACAGCACATACAGCAGGGCCACGGCCATGATGCGGATGGGGCCGTTGCCCATGTCCATCACCTGCACGAACAGGGGCAGGGCCATGGCCAGCACCGCGCACACCCCAAAGGCGGTCATGCGTTGGGCATTGCTCATCGATGAAAACATGCTGCGTCCTCCCTCAGGCGCGGTCGGCCACGCGTTCGCCCAGCAGGCCCGAAGGCCGCAGCGTCAGCACCAGGATGAGGGCCACGAAGGCAAAGATGTCGGCGTAGTGGCTGCCCAAGACACCGCCGGTCAGTTGGCCCAAGTAACCGGCCCCGATGGCCTCGATCAGCCCCAACAGCACGCCCCCCACCATGGCACCGGCCAAATTGCCAATGCCACCCAACACGGCGGCGGTAAAGGCCTTGAGGCCGGGCATGAAGCCCATGCTGTGCTGCGCGGTGCCGTAATTCGCGGCCCACATCAAGCCGGCCACGGCAGCCAAGGCCGCGCCGATGACGAAGGTGGCTGAGATGACGAAGTCGGGCTTGACCCCCATGAGCGCCGCCACCCGAGGGTTCTCGGCCGTGGCGCGCATGGCGCGACCCAGCTTCGTCTTGTTCACCAGGAACATCAGCCCAGCCAACAGCACGCAGGTGGTGGCCAAGATCACCACCTGGGTCACCGAGATCACGGGACCGCCCAGGTTGATGGGCTCCACCGGCAACAGCTGCGGAAAGGGCTTGGGGTTGGGCTTCCAGATCACCATCGCCAGGGTCTGCAGCAGCAGGCTCATGCCCATGGCGGTGATGAGGGGGGCCAAGCGGGGCGCATTGCGCAGGGGTCGGTACGCGATCTTCTCGACCGAAAAGTTCACCACGCAGCACACCACGATGGCGCAAACCAAACCCGTGGCCATCAACAACCAGCCGGGCATGCCACTGCCACCGAGGAAGGTGATCACGGTCCACGCCGTGAGCGCCCCAATCATCAAGATCTCGCCATGCGCGAAATTGATGAGGTTGATGATGCCGTACACCATCGTGTAGCCCAAGGCCACCAGGGCGTACATGCTGCCCAAAACCAGGCCGTTGATGACCTGCTGAAAGAAGGTTTCCAAGCCGTACTCCTACCGCTGCGCCGAAGGCCAAGCGCGTTGGATTATGAGAGGGGCGATCGCCGCCCCTCTCCGTGGGAATACCCGGCCGTCAGAGCACGTTCACATGGGGCAGACCCAGGTCCCGGGCCACGGCGACGTGGGTGACTTGGCCCTCGTGCACCGTCAAACCCGCCGCCAGATGCGGGTCGGCTCGGCAGGCGGCCTGCCAGCCCAAATCGGCCAGCGCCAGCGTGAAGGGCAAGGTGGCGTTGTTCAGGGCAAACGTGCTGGTGCGCGGCACGGCACCCGGCATGTTGGCCACGCAGTAATGCACAACACCATCGACCACGTAAGTGGGGTCGGCATGGGTCGTCGCGTGGCTGGTCTCGAAGCAGCCGCCTTGGTCGATGGCCACGTCCACGATGACGCTGCCAGGCTTCATGCGCGCCAAGTGCGCGCGTCGCACGAGCTTGGGCGCCGAGGCGCCCGGCACCAGCACCGCACCGACCACGAGGTCGGCCCCCAGCACCGCCTCTTCGGTGGCGTCCAGGCTGGCATAGGCGGTGCGCAAGCGTCCGCCAAACACCTCGTCCAGTTGCCGCAAGCGGGGCAGGCTCTTGTCCAGCACCGTCACCTCGGCGCCCAGGCCCATGGCCATGCGCGCAGCATGGGTGCCCACCACGCCGCCGCCCAGCACGGCCACCTTGGCCGGCGCCACGCCGGGCACACCGCCCAACAACACGCCCAGGCCACCGTTGGCCTTTTGCAGGGCCACGGCGCCAACTTGGACGGCCATGCGGCCGGCCACTTCGCTCATGGGCGCCAGAAGCGGCAGGCCGCCGCGGGCATCGGTGATGGTCTCGTAGGCAATGGCGGTGCAGCCGCTCTTCATGAGCCCGGCCGCTTGTTCCGGGTCCGGCGCCAAGTGCAGGTAGGTGAACAGCAACTGGCCGCGGCGCAGCATGGCGCACTCTTGGGGCTGCGGCTCTTTGACCTTGACGATCATGTCGGCCTGCTCAAACACCGACGCCGCGTCCGGCAGGATCCGGGCGCCAGCGGCTTGGTAGGCGGCGTCGTCGCACCCGATGCCAGCGCCAGCGCCGGCTTGCACCATCACCTGGTGACCGTGGTGCACGGCCTCGCGCACGCTGGATGGCGTCATGCCGACGCGGTATTCGTGGTTCTTGATTTCGGTGGGGACACCAAGGCGCATGGGGCTCTCCGGTTGCGGGATGGAATGAAACACCGCCCATCGTCGTCCGAGCCGCGCCGCAGCAAATGGCAAGAAGTGCCTGGGCTAACCCTTGGTTTGCGCAACTTCATGCGAAACGGAGTCGATACTGCGCGTCATGAAAGCCAGTCTTGACCGAATCGATCGATCAATCTTGCGCCTTTTGCAAAGCGATGGTCGACTGAGCAACGCGCAGCTGGCCGAGCGCGTGTCGCTCAGCCCCTCCGCCTGCCTGCGGCGCCTGCAACGGCTGGAAGAAGACGGCGTGATCCACGGCTATCGCGCCGAGTTGAGTGGGAACGCCATCGGTCGGCCCACCACCGTGTTCATCGAGGTCACCTTGTCCAACCAGGGCACGGCCGCCCTCGACGCTTTCGAGCGCGCGGTGGCTGCCTGCCCCGACGTGCTGGAGTGCCACTTGATGAGTGGCGACTTCGACTACCTGCTGCGCGTGGCTGTGGCCGACTTGGCCGACTACGAGCGGCTGCACCGCCACCACCTGGCGGCCTTGCCTCATGTGGCCCGCGTTCGCACCGCGTTCGCCATGCGCGCCGTCGTGCCCAGCCGGGGTTTCCCGCTGTGAGCCCCGAACTGATCGCCCTGGCCGACGGTCTGCACCAAGCCCGCCAAGGTGGGCCCACGCTGCCGCCACATCCTGGGCTCACGTTGGCGGAGGCTTACCACGTGGCCGCCCACAACCACCGACGACGCGTGGCCGCGGGCGATGCCACCGTCGGCCGCAAAGTGGGCCACACCCAAACCGCCAACTGGGCGACGCTCGGCATCCAGGCGCCGAGTTGGGGCTGGCTGTACGCCAGCACCACATGGCGGCAATCGGCACGGCCAGTTGGCGCAGGCTGGCGCGAACCCAAGGTCGAGTTGGAGTTGGTGCTTCGCTTGTGCCAAGCGCCGCCGGCAGACGCCGATGAAGCGGCGCTGCTCCCGTGCATCGAAGCCGTCGCCTTGGGTTTGGAGTTCGTGGATCGACCCTACCCGGCCTGGGGCGGCAGCGTGGCCGATTCGGTGGCCGCTGGGGGCGTGCATGCTGGCCTGTGGATCGGCGAGCCCCAGCCGTGGTCGCACGCCATCGCCGCCGCCCTGCCCCACCTGTCGGCCGAGCTGCAGGTCGGATCGCAGGGCAGCCAGGGCGGCAGCGGCGGGGTCATGGGCAGCCCGCTGCGGGCGCTGGCAGCGCTCCAACGGGTGTTGACGGCGCAGTCCGCCCCAGCGCTGCAGGCCGGTGAGTGGATCAGCACCGGCGCGCTGGCCCCTGCCCTGCCTTACGCCGCCGCCGTGGCCTTGTCGGCCCGCGTGATGGGGCCCGGGTTCAGTCTTTCGGTGTGAGGGCGCGTCGCGCCGCCTGGTTGGCTTCGCGAAGGCGAGCCAGCTTGTCGGCGATCTTGACTTCCAGACCACGGTCGGTGGGCTCGTAGAAGCGAAGGTCATCGGGCACACCATCGGGAAGGTATCGCTCGCCCGCCGCAAAGCCGTCGGGCTCGTCGTGGGCGTAACGGTAACCGTCGCCCATGCCCAGGCCCTTCATCAGCTGGGTGGGGGCGTTGCGCAAGTGAAGGGGCACCGGACGGCTGGCGTCCTTCGCGACCCAAGCACGCACCGCCTTGTAGGCCACGTAGGCGGCGTTGCTCTTCGCCGCCACAGCCAAGTACACCACCGCCTGCGCCAGGGCCAGTTCGCCCTCGGGCGACCCCAGGCGTTCATAGACTTCGGCCGCGTCGAGCGCCAGGCGCAACGCGCGCGGGTCGGCCAGACCGATGTCCTCGCTGGCCATGCGCACCAGGCGGCGCGCCAGGTAGCGGGGGTCGGCCCCGCCATCCAACAGCCGGGCGAACCAGTACAGGCTGGCGTCGGGGTCGCTGCCACGCACGCTTTTGTGCAAGGCCGACATGGCGTCGTAAAACTGATCGCCCCCCTTGTCGAAGCGCCGAAGCTGCGCCCCCAAGGCCTGCTGCAAGTGATCGGTGTCGACCGGACCCTGCGCGGTTCGGGAGACGTTGTCCAGCGCATTCAGCATGCGGCGCGCATCGCCATCGGCGTAGGCAATGAGCGCATCTCGCGCGTCCTCCGTCCAGCGCGTGCCCAACAGGGCACAGCCCCGGTCGAACAAGCGCGCCAAGTCCGGCGGGCCCAGGGGTTCAAGCACGTGGACGGTGGCGCGCGACAGCAAGGCCGAATTCACCTCGAACGAGGGGTTTTCGGTGGTGGCACCGATGAACACGAACAACCCCGACTCCACGTGCGGCAAGAACGCGTCCTGCTGCGCCTTGTTGAAACGGTGCACTTCGTCCACGAACACCGCGGCGCGGCCGTGCAGCTTGGCTTGCTCCACGGCGTCGCGGATGTCCTTCACGCCCCCCAGCACGGCGGAAATCGCGATGAAAGGCAGAGCGCTGGCTTGCACCAGCAAGCGCGCCAGCGTGGTCTTGCCCACGCCCGGCGGCCCCCACAAGATCATCGAATGCAACTGCCCGCGCTCCACCGCCAGCCGCAGCGGCTGGCCCGGCCCCAGCAGCTTGCTTTGACCCACGACCTCGTCCAGCGTGGTGGGCCGCAGGCGCTCTGCCAACGGCACCTGCGCGGTGGCGCTGCCGAAGAGGTCGTCGGTCAAGGCGCTCCGCCGTCCACCACGTCCATGCCGGCTGTAGGCACGAACTGAAAGCGATCGGCGGCCAACGACACATTGACTTCCAAGGGGCCGAAGCTCAGCGTGGACTTCTGGCCGAGCCCGTCGACGATCTCCATCGCGGCCAGCAACTTGCCCTTGAGTCCGATGCGCAAGCGCTGGATGCCGGCGTCCGCCTGCTTGGGCGTGGCCGCCACCCAGGCCACGCCGTTGACTTCGGGGTCCGCCTTGAGCACGAAAGCATCGCCCAGCGACGTTCCCGCCAAGATGGCGACCGGCGTGGCGCTGACGACCTGGCTCATGGGCCGGCTGCTGGCCTGCATCAACTCGGGGTCGATCAACCACACCTTCTTGCCGTCGCCGATCAGCGTCTGCGCCTCGGGCGGCTGGTAGTCGAAACGGAACCGGTTGGGGCGCAGAAATTCAAAGCTGCCCTGGGTGCTGCGGCGCTTTTTTCCGTCGGGCGACACCACCACCTGGGTGAAGCTCACGCGACCCGACTGCACTTCGCGCTGGAAGGCCGCCAATTGCTCCAAGGCGTTCGATTGCGCCCAGGCGGGAGCGGCCACCAGCGCGGCCAAGGTCCATATACAACGTCGCTTCATTCGTCTCGCTTGGGGATGATCAATTCGCGGTTGCCGTTGGTGGCCATGCCGCTCACCAGGCCCGACTTCTCCATTTGCTCGAGCAGGCGCGCGGCGCGGTTGTAGCCGATGCGCAGGTGGCGCTGCACCAAGCTGATGGAGGCCTTGCGATGCTCGAGCACCACCGCCACCGCTTGGTCGTACATCGGGTCGCTCTCGCCGTCGCTGGCGCCCGCACCGGTGGCGCCGGCCTCGCCGCCCTCGCCTTCCAGCACGCCGCCCTCCAGGATGCCCTCGATGTAGTTCGGCTCGCCGCCCTGCTCTTTCAGGTACGCCACCACGCGGTGCACCTCGTCGTCGCTCACGTAGGCGCCATGCACCCGCACCGGCAGGCCGGTGCCGCTGGGCATGTAGAGCATGTCGCCCATGCCCAGCAAGGCTTCGGCGCCCATTTGGTCGAGGATGGTTCGCGAGTCGATCTTGCTGCTGACCTGAAACGACAGGCGCGTCGGAATGTTGGCCTTGATCAGCCCGGTGATCACGTCCACGCTGGGACGCTGGGTCGCCAAGATCAAGTGAATGCCCGCAGCACGCGCCTTCTGGGCCAGGCGGGCGATCAGTTCCTCGATCTTCTTTCCCACCACCATCATCAGGTCGGCCAATTCGTCGATCACCACCACGATGTGCGGCAGGCGGTCCAGCGGCTCGGGCGCCTCCGGCGTCAGGCTGAAGGGGTTGGGGATGGACTGCTCCTTGCCCTTGGCTTCGTCGATTTTCTTGTTGTAGCCCGCGAGGTTGCGCACACCCATCTTGCTCATGAGCTTGTAGCGGCGTTCCATCTCGCCCACGCACCAATTCAGCGCGTTGGCGGCCTGCTTCATGTCCGTCACCACCGGGCACAGCAGGTGCGGAATGCCCTCGTAGACGCTCATTTCCAGCATCTTGGGGTCGATCAGGATCAAACGAACATCACGCGCCTCGGCCTTGTAGAGCAGGCTCAAAATCATGGCGTTGATGCCCACCGACTTGCCCGAACCGGTCGTGCCGGCCACCAAGCAGTGGGGCATCTTGGCCAAGTCGGCCACCACAGGCGCACCCACGATGTCCTTGCCCAGGCCCATAGTCAGCAGGCTCTGCGCATCGGCATACACCTGCGACCCCAACACCTCGCACAACCGGATGGTCTGGCGGCGCGCGTTGGGCAACTCCAACGCCATGTAGTTTTTGCCGGGAATCGTCTCCACCACGCGAATGGACACCAGGCTCAATGAGCGCGCGAGGTCCTTGGCCAGGTTCACGACCTGCGACCCCTTCACGCCCGTGGCCGGCTCGATCTCGTAGCGCGTGATCACCGGGCCCGGGTAGGCCGCCACGACACGCACCTCGACGCCAAAGTCCTTGAGCTTCTTCTCGATCAACCGGCTCGTCATCTCCAGCGATTCCGGCGTCACGGTCTCCACACGCGCCGCCGGCGCATCCAGCAGGTCAATCTGCGGCAACTTGGCGTCGTTGAGCTCCTGAAACAGCGGCTGCTGGCGCTCGGCGGCCACCCGGGTGCTCAATGGCACCTCGACCGGCACGTTGAGCACTGGCGGCTCGATGTGCCGGGGCTGGTGGGTCTCGGCCTCCAGCGCGCGCTCCACCTTGGCCACCTCGACCTCGGCCTCGCGCTGCTCCATGGCCTGCTGACCCAAGCGTTCGTCTTCTCGCACCTCGCGGGCCAAAAGCCGACGATGCCGCGCGGCCTCCAGAGCGGCCCCGATGCGCTCGGCCAGCTGCAGCCAAGAGAAGCCCAGCGCCCAAGCCAAGCCCCACACCAGGAGCACGATGCCCACCAAGCCCGAACCCGCAAAGCCCAACCACTGCATGGCGCGGGGGCCCAGCTCGTAACCCAACACGCCCCCAGCATGGCCTGGCATGCGCGTTTCCCAGCCGTACAGGCGGGTCCACTCCAACAGGCAGCTGGCCAGCAGCAAGACCACCAGCCCCACCGGCACCCGCCAGGGCTGGCTGGGGCCGACGGGGCGAGAACCGTCGCGCCACAACGACGCCAAGGCACCCGCCCAATGGCGCAACGCCACCAGAACCAGCCACCAGGCCGACAGGCCGAAGCTGAACAGAAGAAGATCAGAGACCCAGGCGCCCACGGCCCCGAGTCGGTTCGCCGGGAGGTGGCGGTCGGTGGCGATGGAGAACGCGCTGTCCTTGGCGTCGTGACTGCCCAGCGCCAAGGTCAGCAAAACGATGAGCACCGCCCCCAGCACCAGGGCCAATGGCAACACCCAGCTTCGCGCACCGCCGGATGCGCCCGAAGGCGGGTTCTCGTACGTCAGATCATGGGCCCTCATGGGCCGATTGTCTCAGCCCGCCCCAGCGCGATCACTCGCTTGCATCGTCGTCGTCGATGCGCGACTCGACGTGCTTCAGGACGACCGATCCGTCCTCCAGCGTCTCGATCTGGCCGCGCTCCTCCAAGTCCTTCATCACGCGGCTGACCATCTCACGGGAAGCGCCCACCACCTTGGCCATGTCTTGCCGGGACACCCGACCGCGCACGATCTTGCGGCCGTTGTCGTCTTCCGCCATGTCCATCAAGGTTCGGGCCACGCGTCCGTAAA
Organism: Inhella sp.; assembly: GCF_027532025.1. GTDB lineage: Bacteria > Pseudomonadota > Gammaproteobacteria > Burkholderiales > Burkholderiaceae_C > Inhella. The sequence goes on from NZ_JAPZSY010000005.1 coordinate 41,306, forward strand.
CGTCCAGCAGCGCCAACGACTCGATCTGACGGTCGGCATTGCGCAGCCGGGACACCAAGCCCCTGAGGATGCCGTACGCCATGCTGGCCGGCTCGGGCAGGCAACGCGCAAACTCATGCCGGCCCAAGACCAACACGTCACACGGTGCCTCGCAGCGCACGGTGGCCGACGGCGGCTCGCCGTCGATCAGGCTCATTTCGCCGACGTAATCGCCCGCTTCCAACACTGCCATGATCACTTCGCGCCCGCGCTGATCGGCGGTCAACACCCGGGCTCGGCCGTTGAGCAAGATGAACAGCGCGTTGTTGTGAACGCCCTGCTCAACCAGCAATTCGCCGCGCTTGAAGCGACGCTTGGTCACACTGTCGGCCACCGCCTGAGCCTGCTCGGCGGTGAGCATCGAAAAAAGGCGAACGCGACGGATCAGATCCAAGTTGGACAACATGGCCATGGGCGGCAACTCCTCGAGTGGTTGTCAAGACAGGGGCCAAAGTTCGCCCTCCTAAAATCGGCATTCTTCCTCACTCCTTTCGAGGGAAAGCCCCGGTGCAACCCTGGGAGCCCTCGCTGTTCGAGGCTTTGCCTTCACACTCCACCCCATGAGCCAACACCACCGCCTGATCATCCTGGGCTCGGGCCCGGCCGGTTACACCGCCGCCATTTACGCCGCCCGCGCCAACCTGCAACCCGTCTTGATCACCGGCATGGCCCAAGGCGGTCAATTGATGACCACCACCGAGGTGGACAACTGGCCGGCCGACGTGATGGGCGTCCAAGGCCCCGAGCTGATGCAGCGATTCCAAGAGCACGCCGAACGTTTCAAAACGCAACTTGTGTTCGACCACATCAACGCCGTGGACCTGAGCCACCGCCCGTTCAAGCTTCAAGGCGACAGTGCGGCGTACACCTGCGACGCCCTCATCATTGCGACCGGCGCCTCGGCCAAGTACCTGGGCTTGCCGTCGGAAGCGGCATTCAGCGGCCGGGGTGTCAGCGCCTGCGCAACGTGCGATGGCTTCTTCTACCGCGATCGTGAGGTATGCGTGGTGGGGGGAGGCAACACCGCGGTCGAGGAAACCCTCTACCTCAGCAACATCGCCAGCACCGTGCACCTCATTCACCGCCGGGACAAGTTCCGGGCCGAACCCATCTTGGTGGACAAACTGATGGACAAGGTGGCGGCCGGGAAGGTGGTGCTGCACACCTTCCACACGCTGGACGAAGTGTTGGGCGACGCCAGCGGCGTGACCGGCGTGCGAATCAAGCACACCGACACCGGCGCCACCACGGACATCCCGCTGCATGGCTGCTTCATCGCCATCGGGCACTCCCCCAACACGGGCATTTTCCAAGGTCAGTTGGAGATGAAGGACGGCTACCTGCGCACGCGCTCGGGACTCGACGGCTTCGCCACGATGACCAACGTGCCCGGCGTTTTTGCCGCGGGCGATGTGCAAGACCACGTGTACCGACAGGCCATCACCAGCGCCGGCACAGGCTGCATGGCCGCCTTGGACGCACAACGATTTCTTGAGCAAAGCGACTGATCAGGTTCGCAGGCTATACTCGCGAGCTTGCTTGACGGCAGCGTACGAATTCGGTTCGTCGCCGCCGGTCAGGTGACGGGCCACCGCCACCCGAGCACCCACGATGGTGCGCAATGTTGCAATTGGCGAGGTGAGGCCGCCCCAGCGCCCCTGTCATCAGGGCGGGGGTCGCCGGAAAACATGGAGTGTCGTCATGGCACGCGTCTGCGAAGTCACGGGCAAGAAGCCCATGGTCGGGAACAACGTCTCCCACGCCAACAACAAAACCAAGCGCCGGTTCTTGCCCAACCTGCAGTACCGCCGCTTCTGGGTCGAGAGCGAGAACCGCTGGGTTCGTTTGCGCATCAGCAACGCCGCCCTGCGCCTGATCGACAAGAAGGGCATCGATGCCGTTCTGGCCGATTTGCGTGCCCGCGGTCAAGCTTAATCACTGAAGGAGCGACACCATGGCTGCAAAAGGCGGACGCGAAAAGATCAAGCTGGAGTCCTCGGCGGGCACCGGCCACTTCTACACCACGGCCAAGAACAAGAAGACCACGCCCCAGAAGCTGGAATTCATGAAGTTCGACCCCAAGGCCCGCAAGCACGTCCTGTACAAGGAAGTGAAGCTGAAGTGAGGTCAGGGGCTCGACCCCAACCCACCCATCAACCCGCCCGGCGTCAGCCCGGCGGGTTTTTCATTGGCCTGTCGACCTCGAAGCCGAGGTCACAAGCCTGCAACCAAGGCTCTTGCCCAGCGTTGCAGCATGCGCTCCTCGTGGGCGAGACGACCCGAACCCACCCCCATGGGTGGCGAGTTGAGGTAGGCCATGTCACTGAGTCGCTCCTGTCCGGCCTTCAGTACCGCTTGGCCACGCTTCAGCTCGTAACGAAACTCGATGATGGGCCAGCCGATATCGCGCATCACGCGAATCCGCTTGCCGGAGCGTGTCCACTCCAACTCGCCGGCCAAGTTCACGTCGGTCACCACCACGCCGAGCGAAAGGCCCTCCGGCAGCAGGCTCTTGAGCCCGACGAAGATGGCTGTGAGGTCGGCCACGGCCTGCTCTCGGTCGACAGCGTCCTCGCCCAAGTCGGCGTAGCGCTGCAAATCCCCTTCGAACGTCACCTTCACAAGCCCTGGCGGTGGCGTGACCTGAGGCGTCACGGCCATCGACGGCATCGCCGCGCAGGCCAAACACAGGGTCAACAGATCGCGTCGATGGTGCGGCATGGTGAGGCTCCAAGCGTCAGGGGAACCCCACCATTTTGCGACTTAACCCGCGCCTTTGCAGCGGGTTGCGATGGACGAACTCAGGCGAGGGCCGGCATCGACCGCGAGGCCCGAAGCCGCATCGAGAAGGCCCTCAATTCAGCAATGCCACTGTCTTCGGCGCGCTGGCACCAAGCCTGCAGGTCCTTCACCAGTTGCTCGGCCGAGACGTTGGTGCGGGTCCAGAGTTGGCGGAGCTCTTCACGCATTTGCACGAGAGTGTCCAGGGTGGGCATCGCCTCACGGACGGCCTGCAGTTGGGCCACCAGTTCTGCCGGCACGCGGTCGGCGTCGCGCGGCAACCAACGCTTGGCCAGCTTGAGCTGCCGCCACTGCGCGCTTTGCTTGGCGCCTTCAGACTTCAAGCGCTTGAGCTCCCGACGGCAGGTGGCGCGCATCTCACGACCGAAACGGGCCATGACCTCGTACCGGTTGGCGATGAGGGTCTCCAGCGTTTGCTGGTCGGCAGGCTTGATCTCGCCTTCCAACATTTGGGGCGGAATCTTGCGCGGCTGCGCCAGCCTGAACGCCTGCAACAACCGGATGTAGGCCCAGCCGAGGTCAAACTCAAAGCGCTTGACCGAGAACTTGGCCGATGTCGGGAAGGTGTGATGGTTGTTGTGCAGCTCCTCACCGCCGATGACCACGCCCCATGGCACGAGGTTGGTCGAGGCATCGGGGGCTTCGAAGTTGCGGTAGCCCTTGGCATGGCCCAGTCCGTTGATGATGCCGGCCGCCGTCACGGGGATCCACACCATGGTGACCGCCCACATCGTGGCACCCCAGGCGCCGAACAGCGCCAGCAGGACCACCAACAACAACGAGACACCCAGGGCCGAGTGCGGGGTGTAGACCTTGCGCTCGATCCAGTCGTTGGGCGTGCCATGGCCAAACTTGGCCATGGTTTCGGCGTTCTTGGCTTCGGCTCGGTAGAGCTCGGCGCCGCGACGCAGCACGGTGCTAAGGCCGTGGGTGACCGGGCTGTGCGGATCGTCTGCGGTCTCGCACTTGGCGTGGTGCTTGCGGTGGATCGAAACCCACTCCTTCGTCACCATGCCGGTGGTGAGCCACAACCAAAAGCGGAAGAAGTGCGCTGGCAGCGGGTGCAAGTCCAGCGAACGGTGCGCCTGCGCACGGTGCAGGTACAAGGTGACCGAGACGATGGTGAGGTGGGTCAGCACCAGGGTGATGCCGAGCATCGCCCAGCCACTCAGCCCCAACAAGCCATTCCCAGCCCAGTCGGCCAACAGCGACAACACCGTGTTCAAAAAGTCCATGCGCAACCGCCGGTGTCATTCGGCGTTCTAGAGTGAAGCAAGCGGGCGATTCTAGGTGAACCCCCTCCGTGGCGGGAGGGCTGCCCAGCGGCTTGGGCAAAGCGACCTGCCCATGGGGCACCTCAGCTCACGCTTTGGTCCATACCGCAGCGAAGAAGCCGTCCGTCTGGTGGCGATGCGGCCACAAGCGCAGGTTGCCGTTCTCCACCAGCGCAGGATCGACCAGCGTGGCGGCATCGAGCCGCTGAAAGCCGGGCGCCTCGAAGGCATCGGCCACGGCTTCGTTTTCTGCCTCCAGCAAGCTGCAGGTGGCGTACACAAGGCGCCCCCCCGACTTCACCATGCGCGCGGCTGAAGCCAAGATGTTGCGCTGCAGGGTCACCAACTCAGACACGGCGGCCGGGCTCTGCCGCCACTTCATGTCGGGGTTGCGGCGCAGGGTACCCAGGCCCGAGCACGGGGCATCGACCAGCACGCGGTCCATCTTCCCAGCCAGGCGCTTGACGCGCTCGTCGCGCTCGTGGGCGATCTGCACGGGGTAGACGTTGCTCAAGCCCGAGCGAGCCAAGCGAGGCCGAAGCGCTTCAAGACGATGCCCGGACACGTCAAAGGCGTACAAGCGCCCGGTGCTGCGCATGGCCGCACCCAAAGCCAGGGTCTTGCCCCCCGCTCCGGCGCAAAAGTCCGTCACCATCTCGCCGCGCTTGGCGTCCAACAACAGGGCGAGCAGTTGACTGCCCTCGTCCTGCACCTCGATGGCGCCGCTCTTGAACAAGGGCCATTGGTTGAGTGCCGGCTTGCCGACCAAGCGGATGCCCCAGGGGGAGTAGGGCGTGGGCTGAGCCGCGATACCCTGAGCCTCCAACTCGGCCAGCACGGCCTCGCGTTTGGTTTGCAACACGTTGACCCGCAGGTCAAGCGGCGCGCTTTGCAGCAGACTGTCGGCCAGTGCCGCAAAGTCATCGCCCAGGCGCCGCTGCAGGGGCTCGGCGATCCAGTCGGGCAGGTTGTGTCGAAGCTTGGCAGGCAGGCTGGCGACGTCGATGTGGTTGGCCGCCGCGAGCCATTCCCGCTCTGCGGCATCGGCGGCGGCATCGCGCACCCGCGGCTCGCCCGCCCACCCGAGGAGTACCAGACGACGGTCCATGGGCCCGCGCCCGCTTTGGGCCAAGTGCTGCCACAACAGGCGCCGACGCAGCACGGCATAGGTGGTCTCCGCGAGGGCCGCGCGCTCCCGCGAGCCGAGCTGTCGGTGGGCTCGGAAGTAGGTCGACACGACGGTATCGGCCGGCTGCTCCAAGCGGAGCACGGCACGCAACAGTTCGCCAGCGGCGTCGATCAAAGCGGCAGGGTGCATGTCAGACAAACAGTTGGGCGTGGCCCTGAACGTGGTGAACGCGGGAGCCCTCAATGCGGAGTTGATCTTCGAGGAACCAGCGAACAGCGCGGGGGTACATCTGGTGCTCCAGGACCAAGACACGAGCCGCCAAGCGCTCGGCGTCGTCGTCGGGCAAGACTGGCACCATCGCCTGCGCCACGATGGGGCCGTGGTCCAGTTCAGCCGTTACGAAGTGCACCGTGGCCCCCGCCAAGCGGCAGCCCGCCTCCAGCGCGCGCTCGTGGGTGTGAAGGCCGGGAAAGGCGGGAAGCAAGGACGGGTGGATGTTGAGCAACCGGCCGGCGTAATGCGCGGTGAAACCGGGCGTGAGGATGCGCATGAAGCCGGCCAGGACCACCAGCGCTGGTTCGTGAGCATCGATGACCTGCATCAACTCCGCGTCAAACGACTCACGGCTGGGGTGAGACCGGTGATCGACCACGGCCGTGGCGATGCCTTGCGCCTGAGCAAAACCCAAACCCGCAGCTTGGGGGCGGTTGGCGATGACGGCCGCCACCCGGCCGGGCCAACCCTCGCGCTGGCAGGCGTGGACGATGGCTTCCATGTTGGAGCCCCGGCCCGAGATCAAGATCACGACGTTCTTCATGCGGCCGCAGTGTAGAGAGGCGAGAATCCACGCCCCCATGAATGCCCCCCTCCCCCGCGTCATTTCCGGCATGCGTCCTACGGGCGCCTTGCACCTGGGCCACTACCACGGTGTCTTGAAAACCTGGGTGTCATTGCAAGCCGAGCACGACTGCCGCTTCTTCGTGGCCGATTGGCACGCCTTGACGGGCCCGCAAGCCTTGCCCCACGACGATGCCGTGTACGAGATGGTGGTGGACTGGCTGGCCGCGGGCATCGACCCCGAGCGGGCCACGTTGTTCCTTCAAAGCCGGATGCCGGAGCACGCCGAGCTGTTCACCCTGTTGGCCATGCACACGCCGGTGGCGTGGCTGGAGCGGGTGCCTGGCTACCGGGAGCGTGCTGAAGACCACCCCAGCTATGGGCTGCTGGGCTACCCCCTGCTGCAGGCGGCCGACATCCTGGCGCACAAAGGCGAGTGGGTGCCAGTCGGTCAAGACCAAGCCGCGCACCTGGAATTGACGCGGGAAGTGGCCCGGCGCTTCAACCACCGCGCCGGGCGGGCGATCTTCCCCATGCCCCAGGCGCGTTTCAGCGACGCCCCCCGCCTCACCGGGCTGGATGGCCAGAAGATGAGCAAGAGCGCCGGCAATGCCATCGCCATGCGCGAGGCCCCGGCCAACGTCCACGCCAAGCTGCGCGCCATGCCCACCGACCCCCAGCGCGTGCACCGCCACGACGCCGGCGACCCGGGCCGCTGCCCTGTGTGGGCGCTGCACGAAGTGGTGTGCGATGCGACCGAACGTCAGCCTCTGGCGCAGGGGTGCCGAACGGCGCAAATCGGTTGCCTGGACTGCAAAGGCGTGTTGGCCGATCGCATCGTGGCCCAACAGCAACCTTGGCGCGAGCGCGCCGCGGCGCTGGAGCCCAAGCAGGTGCACTGGCTGGTGGAAGTGGGCACCGAGCGCGCCCGCGCCTACGCCCGCAAGACCCTGCGCGAGGTGCGCGAGGTGCTGTCCTTCCAAGGAGATGCTTGAGGTGGAAGACGCACCGGGCTTGCACATCACCGACTTGGAAGCCGCCATCAACTGGTGGCGCCACCGTTCGCCCTCGCCCGATGGCATCAGCGCCTGCCCCGAAGTGCGGGCCCTGGCCGAGGTCTACGCGCTCATGGTCTACCACCATGAAAACGAGTGGGATCTTCGGCGTCTGAAGCCGCTGGCGGCCGACGCCATCCACGCCTGGTACGCGACCACCCCCGATTCGCCGTGCATCGCCATTTGCTCCACGGCCCAAGGCGACGCGCTGTGCAAAGGCTGTGGCCGCACCTTTGACGAAGTGCGCGACTGGCCCCAGCTCAGCCCCATGGCCAAACGGGCGGTGTGGCGCCGCATCACGCTGGAGGCCACGGCTTGGCGCTTCAACCGTTACGCCGAACGGGCGCAGGCGCCCGAAGGCCAGCAACTCGACTTGAGCCAAGGGGCGGCCCCCTGACCCCGCGTTTCGGCGACAGCGTGCGCCGCCTGCTGCCCTTGGCCTGGCCCGTGTGGATCGGCCAGCTGGCGGTCATGCTCTTCAGCACCGTGGACACCCTGATGCTGGGCCGCGTGGGTGCCCAGGATGTGGCGGCGCTGGCCGTGGGCTCGGCCGCGTACATCACCATCTTTGTGGGGCTCATGGGCGTGGTGCTGGCCGTCGGGCCGCTCGCGGGTCGGCTGTTTGGCGCGGGCGATCGTCCCGCTGCAGGGCAGTTGTTCGTTCAGGCGCAGTGGTTGGCGCTTCTGGTTGCCCTGCCCGGCTGTGTGTTGTTGCTCTGGCCCGAGCCCTTCATCGCCTTGGCCCGTCTCGAACCCGCGCTGGCCCAGCGGGTGACCGACTACACCCGACCGCTGGCGCTGGCCCTGCCCTTTGCCCTGCTGACCACCGCCTTCCGGGGCTTTGCCAACGCGGTGAGCCGGCCCAAGGCGGTGATGGCGCTGCAGATGGGAGGCTTGGCGCTGAAGGTGCCCCTCAATGCGCTTCTGGTGTTCGGCTGGGGCCCCATCCCGGCACTGGGCGTGGCCGGATGCGCCTGGGCCACCACCCTGGTGATGGTGTTGCAGGCCGCTGTGGCGCAGGGCTTGCTGCGGGGCGACCGCTTCTACCGGCCGTTCCAGGTGCCTCACCTGTGGGACACCCGCCCCAAGGCCGCCGCCCTGTGGCAACAACTGCGCTTGGGCCTGCCCATGGGCGGCTCCATCTTGGTCGAGGTGACAGGCTTCACCTTCATGGCCTTCTTCATCGCCCGCCTCGGCGCCACCGCTGTCGCCGGTCACCAAATCGCCGTCAACCTGGTGGCCATGATGTTCATGATGGCCCTGGCCCTGGGCACCGCTGGCGGCACCTTGGTGGCCCAGCACTTGGGCGCCCAACAGGTGAAGGAGGCGCAGGCCGTGGGACGGCATGTGCTGTGGCTGTGCGGAGGTTTGGCGGCGGCCCTGGGCGGATTGGTGGCGTTGGCCCGTCAGCCCATCGTGGCGCTCTACACCAACGATGCCACGGCCGCGCAGGCCGCCCTGCCCTTGCTGGTTTGGATTTGGTTCTTTCACTTGGGGGACGCGCTGCAGACGGTTTCCGCCTCGGTGCTGCGTGCCCACCACGTGGCCACCGCGCCGATGGTCATTTACGTGCTGGCGCTGTGGGGCGTGGGCATCGGCGGCGGTTACTGGCTGGCCTTTGGCCCGGCCCAATGGGGGGCTGTGGGCTTTTGGTCGGCGGCCACGGCCGGGCTCTGCGTGTCCGCCGTCTTGCTGGTGGGCCTGCAGACCTGGGTCGAGCGCCAGGCCAGCGTCGACGCCTGCCGCCTCAACTCGGCAGGCTGATCACGAAAACGCTGCCTCCGCCCTCCCGGGCTTCGCAGCGCACACTGCCCCCGTGGGAACGCGCCACTTGCCGCACCAGGGCCAAGCCCAGCCCCACGCCGCCGGCTTGCTCCGCGTGCCCAGGGAGGCGGAAAAAGGG
>NZ_JAPZSY010000073.1 GCF_027532025.1 Inhella sp.
GGCCCCGGGGGGGGGCCGGGGGCGGCGGGGCGGGGGTGGGGGCGCGTGGGTGGCGCCCCGCGGCCGGGGCGGGGCCCCCCCGCGCCGGCGCCGCCCGGGGGCCCACGCCGGCCTGGGCTTCTGCCGCGCAGACTCCTAGGTCGTTGACGGCGAGCACGAAGGTGGCGTCGAGGACCTGGGCCGCGCTCACGCCTCGTCCCCTTCGCCGCGGGCCAAGCGCTCGCTCTTCCAGTAGACGTCGTCGCCGCCCAGGCCGTCGAGGTTGGCGCGGTTGAGCACGCGGGCCAGCACAAAAAGCAGGTCGGAGAGACGGTTCAGGTACTGCCGCGGCGCGGCATTCACCGCCTCCTGCGCAGCCAAGGCCACCACGGCGCGCTCGGCACGGCGCGCCACGGTGCGGGCCACGTGGGCCAGGGCAGCGCTGCGCGTGCCCGCGGGCAAGATGAACTCTTTGAGGCGCGGCAGCGTGGCGTTGTGCCGATCCAAGGCCTCGTCCAGGTGCAGCACGGCGGCGTCCTTCAGCAGGCTGTAGCCGGGCATGGACAACTCGCCGCCCAGGTTGAACAGCTCGTGCTGCACCACCACCAAGAGCTCGCGCACCTCGGCGGGCAACGGCTCGGCCAGCAGAACGCCCAGGTGGGAGTTCAGTTCGTCCACATCGCCCATGGCGGCCACGCGCAGGTGGGTTTTGGGCACGCGGCTGCCGTCGCTCAGGCCGGTGGTGCCGTCGTCGCCGGTTCGGGTGGCGATCTGGGTCAGGCGGTTGCCCATGGTCAATTTCGGTGGAATGTCACCAGCGGGATCATGCCAGTCGGTTCCAATCCCGGCCCATGGCCCGCCTTCAACGCACGATCTTCACCACCCCCGTGGTCAATGCCCTGCTGGGAGCGTTCTCGCGCCTCTACCTGCGGTTGGCGGGGTGGCGGGTGGAAGGCGCCCTCGGGGCAGACAAATGCGTGCTCATCGCCGCACCGCACACCAGCAACTGGGATTTGCCCCTGACGCTGATGACCGCCTTCGTGCTCGACCTGCGCCTGCACTGGCTGGGCAAACACACCATCTTCAAGTTCCCGTTCGGCCCGGTCATGCGCTGGCTGGGCGGCATCGCGGTGCACCGCCACCAAAACAACAACCTGGTGGCCAACTCAGCACAGGCGTTGCGCGACTTCCAGGGCAAGGTGCAACTCATCATCCCGCCCGAGGGCACGCGGGACAAGGTGACCACGTGGAAAACCGGCTTCTACTGGATCGCCCACGGTGCAGGTGTGCCCATCCAGTTGGCCTACATGGACTACGCGCACAAACGCGTGGGCCTCGGGCCCTTGCTGCAACCGAGCGGCGACATCGAAGCCGACATGGTCACCATCAAGGCCTTCTATGCGCCCTTCATGGGCAAACACGCGCACAAGACCTGACGCACACGTCCGCAGGGCGCTGATGACCAAGTCTTGAACTTGGGGGCAAAGCCTTGAACGTCTTCTCGCCAAGCACGACCGCCAGTGGCCAGAGCCTTGATCGCCGGGCCGCCCTGTACCGCCCGCCGTGTGGGCCGCTTGGCAGTGGGGCGTCCCGTCTGATGAATGGCGGTGACCGGCTGTTGTCGGCCAGGAGCTGACTTTGGGAAGCGACTGCCGATTAGGGCCAGTGATATGGTGGCCGTTAACAATCCGCCGACAACGCGTTAGGCCCCCTCCGAACATGTCCACGTTCGCCAAAGCTGCAGAGGTTCACCGCGCACTCGTGGCTACGTTTTCGCCCTGGTGCAAGCGAGCAGGATTCAAGCGGATCAGCTCGGGCCGGTGCGCGTATGCGAAGCCTTCCAAAGATGGGCTTGGCACCGTCATCGCTTTCGAAATTCAATGCAGCAGCTTTGGTGGGGCTGAGCACGGCGGCATGTTCGCTCTCAACGCCGGCGCCGGCGTCATAGATCCTCGGTACCTGTCCGGTCCGCACGCCCGTGTCCTGAAGTACTGCCCGGCCGAGCTCCTTGCCCTCGCACGCTCCACTGAAGCGAGCATCTTGGCATCCGAGCCTCGGTTGGCTAAGCCGCGCTGTTCCTGGGAGGCTGAGACTGACAACTGGTGCCAGTACTACGAAGTCAATCACGTTCGCCAATGGGGCGAGGTTCTTCTTCCTTTTCTGCCCGGGCTACTGAATGAGCTCCTCATTCGTGCAGGTTTGTCCACCCATGAATTTGAGCTCCTTACCTCGCCGGCCTAACTCCTCCAAGTAGCGGACCCACTACGGCTGACCGTGCCAGCCGCCGCGTTCCGCCTATCTCGAACGGTGAGCGACAACTTGCTGGCGAGGTGATTGGCCGCTCCGGGTCGATGGCTGCCTGCAACCAGAGCCGCGAGGAACGACAGCACTCGGTCTCGAGTTCGCGCTGTCTTGCGACCTGCTGCTCGCCGGCCTGCGTCCGTGCTTTCAACACACTGACAGTGCCCGCTTGTGCAAAGGGCCGACGCCACGCTCCCATGCTCAAAACTCGGCCAAGTCGGGGCCACGGCGTCGGAGCGGCAGGCGGTTGGGGTGGTCGTTCAAGACCTTGTGGTCAGTTCCCTGCCGGATCAACCGTGCCGGCGCCCGCTGCGATGCGGGGCAGCCGGCTTGCCTTTGGGCGCTGGGGGCGCAGCACCGCCCGCACCCGGGCCACCCTTGGCCCGATGCACCGCGGGTGGCTCCGGGCCACGGGGGCGCGCCAAGCGCTCGGCCACGCGCAAGGCGAGGGCCTTCCAAGCGGCAATCCAGGGCAGGGGCATGCTCACTCCATCCAGGTGCGTGGCGACAGGCCCGATGCTGGCAGGCCCGGCGGGCGGGCGCAAGGCATGCCCGCCCCCCCAAGTCTCGGGACTTGCCTGGGGTTCGCGGGCTTTGCCTTGTCAGGGCCGAAGGGTTGTGCCCACAATGCCGCCGCGCCGCCCGCGCGGACTGACGATCGCGAGCCCTCTCGCCTGGAGTTGCATGGCCGAACCCGATTCCCCCTGGAACCCCACCGCCCCGGCTGCAGCCCCTGGGGCTGCCGTGCTGGTGGCGCAGATGTCGGCCCGCCACAGCCTCACCCCCCTGCACGCGGAAGCCCATTGCCGACAGGCGGCCGAGTTGCTCAGCGCCGCCCTGCCACAGCCCCCGCGTGAGCGGCTGATGCCCTTGCCGGGCGTGGGCTTGGCCGTGACCGCCCACGATGCCCAGGACTTGGTGCATGCCGCCCAGCGCTTGAGCGCTGGCCGCCACGAGCCCGAGCCAGGCGCGGTCTTTCGGCTGGGCGTGCACGCCGTCGCCGACCCCTGTGCGCCTCGGCAGGATGAGCTGAAGCTGGCCGAACGCGTGGCCGCCGCCGCCGAGCTGGGCGGGGTGTGTCTCAGCGCCGAGGCGGTGGACCGCCTCAGCCAGCCCTGGGCCTTGACTTTGCGCGACCGCGGCCGCGCCAGCGACGCGCCCAACGAAGCCCTGCGCCTGTTCGCGCTGGACGCCGATCCCGGCCGCCCGTCGCTGCCGACCTTGCCTGACCTGGGCCCCACGCTGGCGGTGATCACCCCGGCCTTGAGCGGCCGCAGCGAACGCAGCCAGGCGGTGGCCGACATGGTGGCCAACGCACTGATCGAGGCCCTGTCGCGCAGCTCTCAACTGCGCGTGGTGTCGCACCGCTCCAGCCAGGGCCTGCGGCATTCGCGGCAGGCCCTGGACGATGCCTTCGCCCACCTGCAGGCACATCACGTGCTGCAGTGCCAGGGCAGCCTGGGCCTGAACGATCGCGTCTTCCTGCAGCTGAGCCTGCACGATCGCCGGCAAAGCGCCCCGTTGTGGCAGGGGCGTCCCGAGTTCGAACTGGTGGACTTGCTCTACGGCGACACCTTCCCCCTGTCCCAGGCCTGCGACGAGATCCACACCGTGCTTCAAGCGCGAAGCCTGCAAGCCACCAAGCGCCAACCCTGGGAAAAAGTCGAGCACTTTCAGCTGCTCAACGCGGCCACGCAGCTGATGCACAAGCTGTCGCCGGAGGCCTTTACGCAAAGCCGGAAGATCTTGGACCACCTGCACACCCAACTGCCGCAGCATGCCGAGCCCTTGGCGTGGTTGGCGCAGTGGCACTTGCTGAACGTGGCGCAAGGCGCCAGCACGCGGGCCGTGGCCCCCGATATGCTGGCCTCAGCTGAACAGGCCCTGGAGCGGGACCCCCAGAACTCGCTGGCTCATGCCCTGGCCGGGCATGCGCAAACCATGCTGGACCAGCCGGCCAGCGCCAGCGCCGAGCACCACCAAGCCGCGCTGGCCGCCAACCCGAACAACGGCCTGGCTTGGCTGTTTCAGGCGCTGCACCAAACCTACCAAGGCCAAACGCAAGAGGCCTGCGAAGCGGCCAAGCTGGCGCTGGCCCTATCGCCTCTGGACCCCTGGCGCCACTTCATGGACTCGGCGTGTGCCCACGCCCTCTTGGCGAACAACCAAGTGGAAGCGGGTTTGGTGCACGCCCAACATGCCGCTCGCTTGAACGCACAGCACGGCCCGACGTTGATCTACCTGGCCATTGCCCACGCCCGGCTGGGGCAACTGGGCCCGGCCGGCGAGTCCATCGCCCGCTTGCTGCAGGCATGGCCCGGCTACACCGTGAGCGAGTTCCAAAGCGCCTACTGGGGGCGTGAGACCGACCACGCCAGCACCTTTGCCCGTGCTTTGGCGCTGGCAGGCTTGCCCACCGCTTGACCACCGTTAGACGACCCCAACCGAAAGGCAAGACATGGACACCCTCAATGGCGTCGATACCCTGGGCGGCATCGGCCGTACCGGCGGAATCGGTCGAACAGGCGGCATTGGGCGCACCGGTGGCATCGGACGAACCGGCGGCATTGGCCGAACGGCCGAGGACATCCCCCTCACCGCCGGCGCTGACCCCGAGCTCAGCGCCTGCCTTGTGGCGGCGCAAGGCGCGCTGACGCTCAACCTGCCGGCCGATGGCCAGGCCACGCGCACCAAGGTGGGGGCCACCCCCTGGGCCACCATGGGCGAGGCGCATCGGGCCGCCGTGCTGCTGGGCGAATCGTTGAGCGGCCTGCGTGTCACGCCCGACGCCAAGACCGAGACCAGCACCGTCTCGCTCTGGGCTGCTGGCCAAGGCGGGTCCGGCTGGCACGACCTGGCGAGCTTCCGCCGCCCGCCAGCCGCCTACTTCGCCGCGCAGGTGGCGCGCGTGGACGAGCTGCTGCCCCTGCGCGAAACCCGGTTGCTGGAGGTGCATGCCCAATCGGGCTCGGCCTTGGCCTTCTTGCTCAGCGCGGCCCAGCTGCCCGTGCAGCGCATGCCGCGCACGCTGGAGTTCCTCGACGCCGCGCTGGCGCTGCTCATGGCGCTGCAGATGCGCGTCAAGCAGCAGCTGGGCTGCGCCCGCCCGCACGAGGTCGCGCCCCACCTGCTGCCCATGATCGACGTGCCCGCCCACCACAGCCTGCCCAGCGGGCACGCGGGCGAGTCGGCGCTGGTGACGGTCTTGCTCAGCCACCTGATGGCGAAGGGGCCGGCCTCGCGCCGAACCATGCTGCATCGCATGGCCCTGCGCATCGCCGAAAACCGCGTGGTGGCTGGCGTGCACTTCCCCGTGGACAGCATCGCCGGCCGCCTGCTGGGCGAAGCCGTGGCCGACTACCTGTTGGCGGGGGTGGGCGAACGTGCCCGGGTGCGGGTGCGCCGCTTCGGGGCCCAACCTTGGGGCCCCGCGGCGCAAGGCCTGCCCTTGCTGGAGGGCGACGCCCACCTCAGCCCCGAATGCAGCCTGGGTGGCGACGGCCCCGCGCCCGACCTGCCCGATCACCGCACCCTGTGGAAACAGGTGCGCCAGGAATGGGCCTGAGCCCCGACCTGCGCTGGCAGGCCAGCGCTCGCGCCCGAGCGGGCGACCCCTACCTCGACTGGAGCCTGGCCACCGGCTGGGCCGGTCAGCCCCCCAACCGCTCGCCGCTGTGGGTGCCCCTGCTGGCCCCCCGCGGTGCCGCGTGGGACGCGGTGTTGGCCCGGCTGGCGCCCCAGCAACAGGCCTTCGCCAGCCCCTGGAACCCGCCCGACACCGCTTGGGGCGTGCTGTGGGTGCGGGCCGAGCAGGCGGGCGAGGCCTCGCAGGCCCTGCCGGGCAGCGAGATGTCGCAGCCGCAGGCCTTGCCCGGTGCACCCGCCGGGCCAGTGCGCCGGCCACGCCGCGCGCGCCGGTCGCCTGCGGTCGTCATCGCCGCCATCGACCGCGGCGGTGCGGTGCTCAACGACTGCTTTGGCCATCGCGATCGCCCGGAACGCACCCGCCTCATCGGTTTTTGGGACCAGGCCGAAGGCGCCATGCACGATGCCTGGCTCGAACCCAGCGCTGGCTACGGCCGCGAGCTCGACGGCCCGCGCATCGATGCCCTGCGCCAACGCGCCCGCCACGACCCGCTGGGCGAACTCGGCGTGTACCGCGACCTGGGCCTGCACGATCTGCTGCTGGCCCACGCGCTGGGCGAGCCCGACCACGCCACCCACGTGCTCGACACCCTGGCCGGCCTGCCCGACCGCCGGCCTCGGGCCGCCAGCGCCAAACCGAAGGACGACGACGCGGCCGCGGCCGCGCCCTTGGTGCTGGTGTCGGTGCCGCCCTCGCGCATCGGCCAAACCACCGGCACGGCCACCGTGGCCCAGGTGCTGGACGGCTTGCACTACGTGCTGGCCTTGGCCGATGCCCATGCGCCCCACGCACCCATCGTGGTCAACATCAGCCTGGGCCTGCTGGCCGGCCCGCACGACGGCAGCTCGGCGCTGGAGCGTGCCATCGACGACCTGATGCGCCGTCGCCCCCGCCTGCTCGTCGTGCTGGCCGCCGGCAACAGCGGCGGCGACCGGCTGATCGACCCTGGCAAGGGCACCAACGCCGCCGGCCACTTGGCCCCGGGGGCCGAGGCCACGCTCACCTGGCGCCTGCAACCGGGCGACCCGACCGACAGCTTCTTGGAGTTGTGGGCCCAGGGCGCAGAGGGCACCGCGCCCGACCTGCGCCTGCGCGTGATCGCCCCGGTGCCGAGCCGCGAAGTCGGCCTGAACCGGCAAAGCGACCTGCGCTGCGGCGACGACTTGGCCGCCCGCCTGCACTGCCAGGCGCTGGAAGCAGGACACCGGGTGCGCGCGCAGCTGTCTCTGGCGCCGGTGGCGGGGCCGCGTGGGCTCTTGCCTGCCGGCGCCTGGGTGCTGGGCCTGCGCAATGCGGGCACCCAGCCCCTGGCCTTGGAAGCCCGCGTGCAGGGCGACCTGCCGCGCTGGACCGACCGCGAGCCCGTGCAGTCCGTGCTGGCCGGCGCCATCGGCCTGTCCTTGGGCGGGGCGGGGTCGCTCAATGGGCTGGCGACGGGCCGCCGCCCGCTTGTGGTGGGCGCCGTGCGCGCCAGCGACGGTCGCGATGCCCTGTACACCGCGCAGCCCAAAGCGCCCGATGCCGCCGTCGTCACCGGCCCCTGCGGCACGATCGACGCGCGGGCCACCGCCGACGAGGGCGTTTTCGCGCCCGGCCTGGTGGCCAGCGGGGTCGCCTCCGGCAGTTGGGTGCGCATGGGCGGCACCAGCGTGGCCGCTCCCGTGGCCGCGCGCCACGCGGCCTCCCGGTTGGCACAAGGGCAGCGGCCCCGCGACCCCGACAGTTGGGGCGACTTTCTTCGTTCGCCCGACGGGCAGGCCTGGCGACCCTGAGGCCCCGAGCGCAGCGGCCCCTGGGGGCATCCCCAGGCCTGAGTTCGAGGCAAGCTGCCCATACTGCGGTGGCCGGCGCACCGTCTTGCCCCGGCTCACCTTGTCTTGAAAGCCTCTCATGTCCCAAATGGTCTTTTGCCGCGGCTGCGGCCAGGAAATCCACGAAACCGCTCCGACCTGCCCGCACTGCGGGGCCGTGCAACACGCGGTGTACGCCGGCACCACGGGGTCGGCGGCCACGGCGGTGGGTGACGAGCACCCGGGCTTTTGGATGCGCGTGGGTGCCGCCCTGATCGACGCCCTCATCACCTACATCCTGGCCTTCATCGCGGGCTTGGTGCTGGGCGTGACGCTGGGCGCACTGGGGGGGGTTTCAGACGCCGGCATCGAAGCTTGGGGCGCGTTGGTGGGCGTGCTGGTGGCCTGGGTTTACAGCGCGGGTTTCGAAAGCTCGCCACACCAAGCCACGCCGGGCAAGATGGCCTTGGGCATCGTGGTGACCGACCTGAATGGCCAGCGCATCGGCTTTTGGCGCGCCACCGGCCGGCACTTCGGCAAGATCATTTCGGGCTTGATCCTGCTCATCGGCTACATCATGTGCGCCTTCACGGCCCGCAAGCAGTGCCTGCACGACATGATGGCCGGCTGCCTGCTTTACCGCAAACGCTGAGCGAAACCCGCACGGCCCCCGGGTCGCTCCGGAGCCAAGCGCCCTTCACGGGATTGGATACTCCTTCGCGTCGTGGGGGCATCTCGGCGCCCCACCCCACCCTCCTATTGGAGCAGCCATGTCCTCGATGGTCTTTTGCCGCGGCTGCGGCAAGGAAATTCACGAAACCGCGCCCACCTGCCCGCATTGCGGTGCGGTGCAAAGCACCGCCCTGGCCTCGGCTGCCGGCGCGGTGATGGGCTTCACCGACGCCATCAAGACCTGCTTCAGCAAGTACGCCACCTTCAGCGGCCGCGCGACGCGGGCCGAGTACTGGTGGTTCTTCCTGTTCACCTTCCTGGGCAGCCTGATCCCCATCGTGGGCTTGATCTTCGCGCTGGCGGTGCTGATCCCGAGCATCGCGGTGGCCGTGCGCCGCCTGCACGACACCGACCGCAGCGGCTGGTGGATCCTGATCGGCCTGATCCCGCTGGTGGGCTTCATCGTGCTGCTCGTTTTCTACTGCCAAGAGTCGAAAGAACCCAACCGGTTCTGACCCATGGGCATGGTGTTTTGCCGCGCCTGCGGCAAGTCGCTGCACGACTCGGCACCGACTTGCCCGCACTGCGGGGCGCCACAAAAGCTGAGCGGCGGCTTCGTCGTTGGCGCGGGCGCCCACCGCGATTGGTTGCCGGCGCTGCTGTTGTGCCTGTTCGTCGGCTTCCTGGGCGTGCACCGCTTTTACGTCGGCAAGATCTTCACCGGCATCTTGCAGCTGCTCACCCTGGGTGGCTTGGGCATCTGGACGCTAATCGACTTCATCCGCATCGCCATGGGCTCGTTCACCAACGCCCGCGGCGAGCGCTTGGTCAGCGCCTGAGGGCCCCCCGCCCTCGCCCGGCCTCAGGGTGCGGGCACCGTCCAGCGCTGCACCAGTTCGTCGCGTGCGTTGCACGATTCAAGGTGCACGCCAAAGCCCCACAGCCTGGCCACGTGCTTGATCACCTCTTGAGCTGACTTGCCGTCGAGCGGCTGCCCTTGGTGCATGGTGTGGCGCAAGGTCAAGGCGCGGTCACCGCGCAGGTTCACGTTCCAAACCTGGATGTTGGGCTCGCGCTGGCCCAGGTCGTAGTTGGCCGCCAGGGTTCGGCGCACGTGGCGGTAGCCCTCGTCGTCATGGATGGCGCTGATCAGGTACTCGCGCTCGCCCGCGTCGTCGAGGATGCTGAACAGCCGGAAGTCGCGCATCACCTGGGGGCTCAGGAATTGGCCGACGAAGCTCTCATCCTTGAAGTTGCGCATGGCGTGGTGCAGCGCAGGCAGCCAGGGCGTGCCGGCCAAGTCGGGGAACCAGCGACGGTCTTCCTCGGTGGGTGACTCGCAAATGCGCTTCATGTCGGTGTACATCGCGAAGCCCAGCGCGTAGGGGTTCAACGCCGTCATGGGACGTTGAGCGATGACGTTGGTGTGCGAGCTGAGCCACTCGATCATCAGCCCGTCGGCCAGGAAGCCGTCGTCGTACATCTGGTTCAGCAGGCGGTGGTGCCAGAAGGTGGCCCAGCCCTCGTTCATCACCTGCGTCTGGCGCTGTGGGTAGAAGTACTGGGCGATCTTGCGCACGATGCGCACGATCTCGCGCTGCCAGGGTTCGAGCAGCGGCGCGTGCTTTTCGATGAAGTACAGCAGGTTCTCTTGCGGCTCGGCCGGGAAGCGGCGCGCTAGCGCTTCGGCCTCGGCGCTTTCTTTGCGCGGCACCGTGCGCCACAGGTCGTTGAGCTGCCGCTGCAAGTAGGCCTCGCGCTCTTCGCGCAGCGCTTGCTCCTTGGCCATGCTGAGCTTGGCCGGGCGGCGGTAGCGGTCGACGCCGTGGTTCATCAGCGCGTGGCAGCTGTCGAGCGTGGCCTCCACCGCATCCAGCCCGTGGGCCTGCTCGCACTTGGCGATGTAGCCCTTGGCGTAGACGAGGTAGTCGACGATCGACGAGGCGTCCGTCCACATGCGGAACAGGTAGTTGCCTTTGAAGAAGCTGTTGTGCCCGTAGGCCGCATGCGCAATCACCAGGGCCTGCATGGCCAGGGTGTTCTCCTCCATCAGGTAGCTGATGCAGGGGTCGGAGTTGATGACGATCTCGTACGCCAGCCCCATCTGCCCGCGCTTGTAGTTGCGCTCGGTCGCGATGAACTCTTTGCCGTAGCTCCAGTGCCGGTAGTTCACCGGCATGCCCACGCTGGCGTAGGCGTCCATCATTTGCTCGGCGGTGATGATCTCGAGCTGGTTGGTGTACGTGTCCAGGCCGTAGCGCTCGGCCGTGGCACGGATGGCGTCGTGGTACTGCTCGATGAGGTCGAAGGTCCAGTCGCTGGGGCTGGGAAGCGGATGTTCCGGGCGCTTGGCCAGCGGCTTCATTTCTTGCAGCGGCTGGGGGGTGCGGCGGCCACCCCATTCGTGGGCGTTGGGGCCGACGGTGGTGAAGCGGCGGTTTTCGACGGTGGTCATGGGGTGGCCTCGTGTCTCGTGAAACCCCTGCGGGCTGCACCGAACACTGAGCCGCTCGCTGCCCTTCGATACCTCAGGGCGAACGGTGGGCTGTAACGAGTACGCAGCAACAGGGTCACGCCGCCACCCTCCCATCCCTCCGAAACAACTCCCGAAACACCGGGTAGATGTCCGACGCCTGACACGCCTTGCGCATCGCAAAGTGCGGCCCCACTTCTTCGCTCAAGGCGCTGTACTCGTCCCACAGGTTTTGCTCCGGCTCCGCCACCTGCACGTAGGCGAAGTAGCGGCACACCGGCAGCAGCTTGTCGCGAAGCAGGTCGCGGCAGTAGCTGCTGTCGTGGTGCCAGTTGTCGCCGTCGCTGGCCTGCGCGCCGTAGATGTTCCATTGCGAGGCCGGGTAGCGCGCCTGCTGGATTTGGTGCATCAAGAGCAGCGCGCTGCTGACCACCGTGCCGCCGGTCTCCGTCGCGTGGAAGAAGTTCTGCTCGTCCACCTCGCTGGCCTGCGTGTGGTGGCGGATGAAGACGAGCTCCACCTTTTCGTAGTGCCGCGTGAGGAACAGGTAGAGCAGGATGAAGAAGCGCTTGGCCAGGTCTTTGCGCGACTCGTCCATGCTGCCGCTGACGTCCATCAGGCAGAACATGACCGCGTTGGTGCTGGGCACGGGCACGCGCACGCGGTTGCGAAAGCGCAGGTCGATGGGGTCGAGGAAGGGGATGGCGTTGAGGCGGCGCTTGAGCTCAGCGATCTCGGCCAGCAGCGCCGTGCGGCGCGGCTCGGTGGCGCCGGGCAGCTCGGCCTCCAGCTCGGCCAGCGTGCGGCGCTTGCCCAGGCCCAGCGCGATGCGCCGGCCTAAAGCCCCGCGCATGCTGCGCACCACGTGCAGGTTGGTGGGCGATCCGTCGCTCACGAACCCAGCGCGGTGGGTCTTCCACTCGGGCTGTTCGGTGAGCTCGGTGCGCACGAGGTGCGGCAAGGCCAGGTCCTCGAAGAACACGTCCATGAACTCTTCGCGCGTGAGCGTGAAGACGAAGTCGTCCTCGCCCTCGCCGCTGTCGCTGGCCTGGCCACCGCCCCCTTGGCCGCCGCCCTGCTGGGGCTTGGCCGCACGGTCGCCCTTGACGTACTCGCGGTTGCCGGGCCGCACCACCTCGCGCACGCCGCCATCGCCGTGGCGGAACACCGGCTCGTTGAGGTCTTTCTTGGGGATGCGGACCTCTTCACCCTGGGCCATGTCGCGGATGGAGCGCCCATCCACCGCGCGGCGCACGGCCTCCTTGACCTGGTCCTTGACCCGGCGCAGGAAGCGCTCGCGGTTGCCGATGCTTTTGTTCTTGCCCGACAGGCGGCGGTCGATGATCGATTGAAGCAAGGCGGTGACTCCTGGCGGCCCTTCGATACCTCAGGGCGAACGGCACGTTTTCCGCACGCCTTCCATCTCCGTTCGGGCTGAGGTATCGAAGCCCTCGCGCGCTGCTCGAACGCCCTTCGATGTCGGAGGGCGTTCGAGGTTTCCCTTCAACTCGACTTGCGAACCCTCAAATACCACTCGCACAGCAACCGCACCTGTTTGGCGGTGTAGCCCTTGTCGACCATGCGCTGCACGAAGTTCTCGTGCTTCTTGGCGTCCTCGGCGCTGGCCTTGGCGTTGAAGCTGATGACGGGCAGCAGGTCCTCGGTGTTGCTGAACATCTTCTTTTCGATGACGGCGCGCAGCTTTTCGTAGCTGGTCCAGCTCGGGTTCTTGCCGCCGTTGTTGGCGCGCGCGCGCAGCACGAAGTTGACGATCTCGTTGCGGAAGTCCTTGGGGTTGGCAATGCCCGCGGGCTTCTCCATTTTTTCGAGCTCGGCGTTGAGGCTGGCGCGGTCGAAGACCTCGCCGGTGTCGCTGTCGCGGTACTCGCTGTCCTGAATCCAGTAGTCGGCGTAGGTGACGTAACGGTCGAACAGGTTTTGGCCGTACTCGCTGTAGCTCTCCAGGTAGGCGGTCTGGATTTCCTTGCCGATGAATTCGGCATAGCGGTGGGCCAAGTGCTCCTTGATGAAGCCGATGTACTTTTCTTCGGTCTCCTTCGGGAACTGTTCGCGCTCGATCTGCTGCTCGAGCACGTACATCAGGTGCACCGGGTTGGCGGCCACCTCTTGCGTGTCGAAGTTGAAAACCTTGGAAATGATCTTGTAGGCGAAGCGGGTGCTGATGCCGCTCATGCCCTCGTCGACGCCGGCGTAGTCGCGGTACTCCTGGATGGACTTGGCCTTGGGGTCGGTGTCCTTGAGGTTCTCGCCGTCGTAGACCTGCATCTTGCTGAAGAGCGACGAGTTCTCGGGCTCCTTCAAGCGCGTGAGCACGGCGAACTGCGCCATCATCTTCAAGGTGCCCGGGGCGCAGGGCGCCTCGGCCAGCGAGGAGTGGCGGATCAGCTTTTCGTAGATCTTGATCTCTTCGGTGACGCGCAGGCAGTAGGGCACCTTGACGATGTAGATGCGGTCGAGGAAGGCCTCGTTGTTCTTGTTGTTGCGGAAGGCCTTCCACTCGCTCTCGTTCGAGTGCGCGAGGATGATGCCGTCGAAGGGGATGGCGCCGAAGCCTTCGGTGCCCTTGAAGTTGCCTTCTTGGGTGGCGGTGAGCAGCGGATGCAGCACCTTGATGGGCGCCTTGAACATCTCCACGAACTCCAGCAGGCCCTGGTTGGCCAGGCACAGGCCGCCGCTGTAGCTGTAGGCGTCGGGGTCGTCTTGCGCGTAGGTTTCGAGCTTGCGGATGTCGACCTTGCCGACCAGGCTGGAGATGTCTTGGTTGTTCTCGTCGCCCGGTTCCGTCTTGGCCACGCCCACTTGCTTGAGCACGCTGGGGTAGCGCTTGACGACGCGGAACTGGCGGATGTCGCCGCCGTACTCTTCCAGGCGCTTCACCGCCCAGGGGCTCATGATGCGGTTGAGGTAACGGCGCGGGATGCCGTACTCGCGCTCCAGGATGGGCCCGTCTTCCACCGGGTCGAACAAGCCCAGCGGGCTTTCGTTCACTGGGCTGCCCTTGATGGCATAAAACGGCACCTGCTCCACCAGTTGCTTCAGCCGCTCGGCGATGCTGCTTTTGCCGCCGCCCACGGGGCCCAGCAGGTAAAGGATTTGCTTCTTCTCTTCCAGCCCCTGCGCCGCGTGGCGGAAGTAGGCCACCACCTGCTCGATGGCGTCTTCCAGGCCGTAGAACTCGGCGAAGGCCGGGTAGATCTTGATGAGCTTGTTTTGAAAGATGCGCGACAGGCGCGGGTCGTTGCGCGTGTCGATCATCTGCGGCTCGCCGATGGCCTGCAGCATGCGCTCGGCCGCACTGGCGTAGGCCATCGGGTTGCGCTTGCATTCGGCCAGGTACTCCTCGAGCGAGAGCTCCTCAACCTTGGTGCGCTCGTAGCGCTGGGCAAAGTGGCTGATCACGTCCATCGCGTTCACCTCATGAAGAAGGCGCGAGGGTGGTGACCGGGTTGGACAGCACCCTGCGTCGAATCGAATTCCTGAAAACCGTTGCGGCTCATCTTGCCCCAAAGCAAGGGCCGCTGTGCATGCCTTGATTGAACGCCCCGACGAGCGGCGGGGTGGACAGGAACAACGCCCTCTGTTGGGGGTTGTTGTGGGGTTTCAACCGCGTGCCAAAACGCGCTCCAGCACGTGGTTCGTGTAAGAGCGGCCTTCAAAGCCCAAGAGGGTGGGCCCACGGTCGACCCAGCCTTGGCGGGCATAGAAGCGACGGGCGCGGGCATTGCCACTCCACACCGTGAGCCACAGGCCGGCTTGGTGTTGGGCCTGTGCCCAGTCGGCCGCCGCGCCCAACATGCGGGCCCCCAGGCCCTGGCCTTGCGCCGACGGCTGCACGTACAAGCGCACCACCTCGACCCCCTGGGACAGGCCCGCCAAAGGCGGAGCTTGCTCGGGCAGCAGTTCGACGAAGGCCTGCAGCCGGCCCCCTGCGCGCTCGGCCAGCAGGTGGTGGCGTTGGGGCTCACGAAGCCGCGCTTCGAAGGCCTCGGGCCCGCAGCTGTGGCGGACCTCGCGCGCCAGCGACCCATCCACGCCCTCGGCACAGTAGGTGTCCAGCCACACCTGGGTGGCCAACACGCTCAAGGGCAGCGCATCGGCCAGGGTGGCCGCGCGCAGGGTCCAAGTCAAGACCGGCTCACTGCGGCCCGCGCAGGCGCTCGATCACGCCCTGCAATGCATCCAGCGAGCCAAAAGCGATGGCGAGCTCGCCACTCTGGCCGCGCTTGGTGGTCTTGAGCACGCGGATCTCGACCTCGGCGGCCAGCAGGTCGCTGAGCTCTTCTTCCAGGCGCAGCAGGTCGCGACTTTTCTCGTTCTTCACCCGCAGCAGCGGCTGCTGGCGGCCGGCGGCGGTGCGGGTGACGAGTTTTTCGGTGTCGCGCACGCTGAGCTTCTTGGCCACGACCTCGTGCGCGGTGGTGATTTGCGCGGCCTTGTCCAGCGCGAGCAGGGCGCGGGCGTGGCCCATGTCCAAATCGCCCGCCATCAGCAGGCCCTGCACCGGCTCGGCCAGCTGCAGCAGGCGCAGCAGGTTGCTGGCGGCGCTGCGCGAGCGGCCGACCGACTGCGCGGCCTGCTCGTGCGTCAGGCCGAACTCGTTCACCAAACGCTGCAGGCCTTGCGCCTCTTCCAGCGGGTTGAGGTCTTCGCGCTGGATGTTTTCGATCAGCGCCATCACCGCCGCGGCTTCGTCGGGCACGTCCTTGACGAGCACCGGCACCTCGCTCAGGCCGGCCAGTTGCGACGCGCGGAAGCGGCGCTCGCCGGCAATGATCTCGTAGCGGTCCTGGCCGATGGGGCGCACCAGGATCGGTTGCATCACGCCTTGCGACTTGATGCTCTCGGCCAGCTCGTACAGCGAGCCCTCGTCCATGCGCGTGCGCGGCTGGTACTTGCCGGCCTGCAACTGGCCCACCTTCAAGGTGCTGGGCGCCCCGGCAGGCGCGGGCGCGTCCACCACTTTGGGGCCGAGCAATGCGTCGAGGCCGAGTCCCAGGCCTTTGGGTCGTTTGGTCACCATGGGTCGGGATTGTCTCAGCGGCCTCCGGCCCGCTCGAGTCGGGCCGCCTCGCGCCGGCGCGCGGCCGGCTGCATCACGTCGCGATCGAGGTAGGTGCGCAGCCTCACGCGGCGCGGGTTCATCCGGTCGGGAGCCTCGGCCAGGTGCTGGTGCAGGGCACTCACGCGCACCCACAGGCCCTGGCCCCTCAGGCCCAGCTCGGCCGACTCCCGCCACTGGTTGGCAAAACGCGCCTTGAAGGCCGCATCGCGCGGCACCCCCAAGGCCCGGTGGATGCTGATGTCGGCGATCCAGCATTCGCGCCCGTCGTCGTGGATGCGCAGGGCTTGGCCGGCAAAGCTGTAGTGCCGCCCTTCCGAGGGTGCCAAGGTGCCACGGCGCAGCCATTCGATGGGCGCCAACAAGCCGTCCACCACCGTCGTGCCAGCCAACAGTATCAACAGGCCCGCCACGGCAGCGCCCACGCCGGCCCCGAACCACGAGCGCGTGACCACTCCCACCAGAAGAGCGCCCAAAGCCATGTACAAGCCGTAGAAGGCCAGGTGCAGCAGGGCGAGCTTGACCGGGCTGTTGCGCCACAGCGGGTCGGGGTCGTAGGACGGATCGTCATCGCTCATCGAGCAAGCTCCGCAGGTAAGCGCGCCCTTGCGGCCACAGGCCCAGCCCGCTGTCGGCGTTCACGTGCCCGCGCGTGCCCAGGCTCACGTGGGTGGCGCCCCAGGCCGCGGCGAGGGTCGCCGCGCGGCCGCCGCGGTCGTAGGGGTCGTCGGTGCTGCTCAGCACCAGGGTCTGGAAGGGCAGTGCCTGGCGCAGGGGCTGGCGCCAGCTGGGCAACACGCCCGGCCAATCGTCTTGTTCCGTGTCGGGCGGGGCCACCAGCAGCGCGCCAGCAGCGCGGGCGGCGTTCTGGCTGTGCGCCGCCCAGGCGGCCACCAAGTGGCACCCCAGGCTGTGCGCCGCCAACAGCAAGGGCCGCGCGGCCTCGGGCCCGGCGGCGTGCGCGAGCACGGCCTCTTCCAGTTGGGCCATCCAGTCGCCGCGGCGCGGGGTCATCCAATCGTGCTGGTCCACGCGGCGGTCGCCGTAGTAGGCCTCCCACAGCGTTTGCCAATGCCACTCGCCGCTGTTTTGCCAACCGGGCAGCAGCAGCACGGTGGGGTCGGTGGGCGAAGGAGAATGGTGGACCCCTGCATGAGGAAACACTGACATGACGACTAAGGTGTTCGTTGACGGTCACGAAGGCACCACGGGCCTGCGCATCCATGAGTATCTGGCGCAGCGCGCCGACATCGAACTGCTGGTCATCGACAGCGACAAGCGCAAGGACACCGCCGAGCGCGCCCGGCTGCTCAACGCGGCCGACGTCGCCTTCCTCTGCCTGCCCGATGCCGCGGCCAAGGAGGCCGTGGCGCTGATCGACAACCCCAACACCTGCGTCATCGACGCCAGCACCGCGCACCGCACGCAAGCCGGCTGGGCCTTCGGCCTGCCCGAGCTGGCCAGCGACCAGCGGGCCAAGCTGCGCGCCAGCAAACGCATCGCCAACCCCGGCTGCCACGCCAGCGCCTTCATCCTGGCGCTGCGCCCCTTGGTGGACGCCGGCCTGGTGCCGGTGGACGCGCGCATCAGCGCCAACAGCATCACCGGCTACTCGGGCGGCGGCAAAAGCATGATTGCCCAGTACGAAGCGCAGGGTGAGGCCATCGACGCCAAGCTGCTGAGCCCCCGCCCCTACGCGCTGACGCTGACCCACAAGCACCAGCCCGAGATGGCCGCGCACACCGGCCTGACGAGCCCGCCGCTGTTCCAACCCATCGTCGGGCCCTTCTACAAAGGTCTGGCGGTGAGCGTGCCCCTGCACCTGGCCGACCTGAAGCCCGGCACCACGCCCGAACTGCTGCACGCGGCCCTGGCCGTGCGCTACGGCAACGAGCCCTTCGTGCGCGTGATGCCGCTGCGCGATGCCGACGCGCTGAAGGACGGCTTTTTCGACGTGCAGGCCTGCAACGACACCAACCGCGTGGACATTTTTGTGTTCGCCAGCGAGCGCCACGCCATGGTCATGGCCCGCTTGGACAACCTGGGCAAAGGCGCCAGCGGCGCCGCGGTGCAGAGCATGAACGTCCACCTCGGGGTGGACGAAGGGCTGGGGCTTTGACCCTGCCCAAGGTGCAAAGCAGCCGAAGGGCTGGGGCTTTGACCCTGCCCAAGGTGCAAAGCAGCCGAAGGGCTGGGGCTTTGACCCTGCCCAAGGTGCAAAGCACTCGAAGGGCTGGGGCCTTGAGCCTTCGCGCGGCTTGGCTCGCCTTGGCGGGGGCCTGCGCGGCGTCGGCCCTGCAAGCGGCCGAGGTCACCCGGCAAGAGGTGCTGCTGCTCCAGCCGGACGCCGAGTTGCGCGAGCGCGTGCCCTCGGTGGACGCCTATGGCGACTACGTCAACACCCTGCGAGCGGCTTGGTTCGACACGATCCAGGCCCATGCTCTGCCCCAACCCTCGGCCGGCTTCCTGGTGCTGGGCGTGCGCCCGGGCCAACAGTCGCGCCTGTGGCTGGACTTCCGCCCCCCGCTGCCCGACGCCCTGGCCACCGCCCTGCGCCAACGCACCGCCCGCGCCCTGCCGCCGGCCGTGCGCTTCGGGCCGGTCTTGCTGACCTTGAAGCTCAGCCTGGACGGCGCGCCATGGCCCACCCAAGCCTCGCCCGAGCCCGCGTCGTGGCGCGCTGCGGTCGCGATCGCTGGCGAGGCCATCGACGTGTCGGACTTGGTGCAAGCGGTGTGGGACCGGCCCGAGCCGTGAGCAGGCAAAAGCAAATTCCACCGACACTGTGGGGCAAGCCCTTCATCTCGCTGGAGCCCGTCTCATGAGGCACTTGTCCCTGGCCCTGACCCTGTTGCTATGGACCGCCAGCGTCGCAGGTCAAGTACCGGAGCCCGCGGCGCCATCACACGCGGTGGCGGCCAGCAACGCCGCCCGCGGCTGGCAGCCCAGCGAGGCGCAGCGCGAGCGCGTGCTGCGCGACGTTCAGGCCTACTTCACGGCGAAGGACGAGGGTCGCTACGGCGACGCTTATGCGCACTTCGCGCCGTCCCAGAAGTCGAGCGTCCCGTTCGAACAATGGAAGGCCAACCTTGAACGCTTTTATGGCCAAGCTGGCTCGCGAGAGGGGCGTTCGATTCGGCGGGTGACTTGGTACCACCACCCCGCCAATGCGCCAGCTGGCGTGTACGCCGCTGTGGACTTCAGCGGCGCTTTTTCCGGCCTGGGGCTCTACTGCGGCTATGTGGCCCTGAGAGAACAGATGGACGGCTCGTTCGCCGTGGCGCGCGAGGAGGAAAACAGCATCCCGAAAGACCTCATGGCGAAGCTGTCCCCCGATGCCTTGAAGCGCGTGCAGGCCGAGTTCCGCTGCTGATGCCGTATCGGTTCTGGTTTGAGGGCAGCTTCGGCTGCACACCAGTAGACGCTTGAAGCGGACGCGCGGGTGGTGGCTTGAAGGGCCTCCCCCTCAAGGCGCCGCCCACAACGCATACGCCCACAAGGCCGAGAAGGCGAAGGGCAGGGCCAAGGGCACGATGCGAACGAGGGCGTGGATGCGGCCGCCGACGACACGGCCATTGGCGTCGGTGCGGCGGCCCACCGTGGTGCGCTCGTAGACCGACAGGGCCAAGCGCTCGGCGGCGTCCGGCGTCAGCTCGGGGTCGGACTGCAGGCGCTCGAGCAAGGCCGCTTGTTCGCGCAGGTAAACATCCTGCGCCCAGGTGGCGGCGTAAATGGAGGCCAGGATGAGCGCCGACAGCACGATGGCCGCCACGGGCATCACGGTGTGAAAGAACACCGGCCAGCCGAAGTGCGCGTTCCACGAGGTGGCGTAGGCGGTGAGCAAGAAGGCCTGGGCGGTGACGTACCAGGTGACGCGGCTGGCGATGAGCGTGTGCTCGGCCTGGATGTCTTCGCGCAAGGCCTGCAGGGCTTGTGCGGGCTGGTAAAGGTCGGGGCGGTTCATGGCGGGCGGAAAAATGACCAAGGGGCCGGGCTCAGGCCACCCCGTGCCGCTTGAACCAAGCCAAGCAGCGCGCCCAGCCGTCCTTGGCCGCAGCCTCGTCGTACATCGGCCGGTAGTCGGCGTGGAAGCCGTGCTTGGCGTTGCGGTAGAGCACGAAGTCGCTGTGGCGCGCCGCCGGGTTGGGCGAGGCGGCCAGCGCGTTTTGCATCTGGGCCACGGTGTTGTTGGGGATGCCCGGGTCGTCGCCAGCGTACAGGCCCAGCACCGGGGCTTTGAGCTGGCTGACCACGTCGATGGGATGGCGAGGCGTGAGCGCGGAGCTGGTGCCCACCAACCTGCCGTACCAAGCCACGCCGGCCTTCACCGCTGGGTTGTGCGCGGCGTACAGCCAGGTGGTTCGGCCGCCGTAGCAAAAGCCGGTGACGGCGAGTTTCTTGGGGTCGCCGCCGTTCTTGGTGGCCCAGGCGGCGCAGGCGTCGAGGTCGGCGAGCACCTGGGCGTCGGGCACCTTGCTGATCACCTCGCGCACGAGGGTTGGGATGTCGGGCTGGGCCTTGGCGTTGCCTTGGCGCACGAACAACTCGGGCGCAAGGCAGAGGTAGCCGGCGCGGGCGAAACGCCGGGCGACGTCGGCGATGTGCTCGTGCACGCCAAAGATTTCGCTGACCAACAGCACCACGGGCCGCTTGCCCTTGCCTTGGCTTCGTCCGGGCATGGCGCGGTACACGGGCAGGGCGAAGCCGTTGACGTCGAGGGTGATCTCGCCCGCGGTCAGGCCCTCGTCGGGCGTGGCGATGGTGCTGGCCGCCACGGGCAGGGCGGCGGCGGCAAAGGCCCCCATCACCATTGCTCGGCGTTGATCGTTGGAGCCGGTTTGTTCACGGGCGTCATTCGACATGGGTTTCCTCACTCCGGTAGTGGTAACGGTAGGCAAACACGAACCCGATGTGCTCGTACAGCGCCACGGCGCTGGCGTTGTCGTCGCTGACCTGCAGGTACGCGTGCCGCGCCCCTTGGGCGGCGGCCGCGCGCAGCAGGCTCAGGCACAGGCGCCGGGCGTGGCCCTGGCGGCGCTGGGCCGTGGGCACGAAGACGTCGTACAAACCAGCCAAGCCATCGTCGCCCAAGGCGAATTGCCCCAAGGCCTGCAAGGTGCCGTCGCGCGCAGTCAGGGCGAAGCCTTGGTAGGGCACGGGGCTCGCGGCCAGGCGCTCAGCGTGCGCGGCCCTGCCCTCGGCCGAGGTGCCACGCAGCTCGCCCACGGTCTGGGCGTAGGCACTGGGGTTCAGCGGCAGCAGGCGCTGTCCGGGCTGCAGCGCGGGCTCGGGCAGGTCGTCCAGGTGCACGCGAGCCAGGACGCGCGTTTCGTCAAATCGGTGCCAGCCTCGCGCGGCCAGTTGCGCGTCCAGGTCCTGGGGCTCGGTGAAGGGGGTGATGCGCACGATCAGCGGCAGGCCCGCCGAGGCGAAGGCCGCGCGGCAGCGGGCCAGCATGTCGCCCAGGGGCAGCCGTCCTCGCTGCAAGGCGTTGATGCAGCGCGCCCGCTTGGCCTTGCCGGGCGACAAGCGCAGCAGCCAGCCGTCGACAAAGGCCTGCTGCGGCGGCGCACTGGCGTTGAGCCCGGCGTCCTCGATGCGGCGCGCCAGGGTGAACGAGGGCGGGGCGTCGCGGGGGCGCAGGCTCATGCCTGTCGCAAGGCAATGAGTTGCTGCCGCAGCGGGGGCAGGTCGGCCGTGACCGTGCGCCAGATGATTGCCAGGTAGCAGCGTTCGATGCGCTCGCAGGCGTCCACCATGTGCAGCAACAACTCGGACAGTCGGTCCACCGGGGCCTCGTCGTTCATACCGGCTGGGCCTCGGCTTCGATGCGCGCGCGCCAACGGTCAGGCAACGCGCGCGGCGTGAGCACGTCGACAGGGATGCCCAAGGTGGCTTCCAACTCGTGGCGAATGGCGCCCAGGTCGAAACCGCTCATGTGCTCGTCGGGGTCCACCAGCAGATCCAAGTCGCTGTCGTCATCGTCCTCGGCCCGCAGCACCGAGCCAAACACCCGCGGGTTGCGCGCATGGTGCGCAGTGACGATGCGACGAATCGCCTCGCGGTGTTGGTTCAGGGCGTCGAAGGGCTTGGCCATGGGTGCATTGAATCAGAGCTGCGCCACTCGCGCGACCATCTCGCGCGCGCACTCGACGTAAGCCTGCGCGCCTTTGGCGTTCGGGTCGAACACGACGCCGGGCTGGCCATAACTGGGGGCCTCAGCCAGGCGCACGTTGCGGGGGATGACGGTGTTGAACACCTTGTCGCCGAAGTGGGCCTTGAGTTGGTCGGCCACCTGCTGCTGCAGGGTGATGCGGGGGTCGAACATCACGCGCAGCAAGCCGATGACCTTGAGGTCGCGGTTCAGGTTGCCGTGCACCTGCTTGATGGTGTTGACCAGGTCGGTCAGGCCCTCGAGCGCGTAGTACTCGCACTGCATGGGCACCAGCACGCCGTGGGCGCTGCACAGGCCGTTGAGGGTGAGCATGCTCAGGGACGGCGGGCAGTCGACGAGCATGAGGTCGTACTCGGCGTCGACCACGGCCAGCGCGTCCTTCAGGCGGCGCTCGCGGCCGTCCAGGCCGACCAGCTCGACCTCGGCGCCGGCCAACTCGCGGTTGGCGCCCAGCACGTCGTAGCCGCCGAGCTCGCTGCGGCGGCGGGTTTCGGCCACGGTGGCGTTGCCCAGCAGCACGTCGTACACAGAAGGATCGAGGCTGCGCTTGTCCACGCCAGAGCCCATGGTGGCATTGCCCTGCGGGTCCAGGTCGACCAGCAGCACGCGCTGGCCGATTTGGGCCAGGCCGGCGGCGAGGTTGACGCAGGTGGTGGTTTTGCCGACGCCACCCTTTTGGTTGGCGATGCAGAAGATCTTGGCCATCGGGGGATTCTCAGGGCTGGGCGGCGGGTTTCGGGCGCATCCACACGAGGCAACGCTGGGCGTCGACCCCCGGGACTTCCAGTGGTTCCACGTGAAACACCTCGACGTCCGGGTGGGCGGATTGCAGCGCGGCGATCTCGTCCGCCGGGTGCTGGCCCTTGAGCGCCATCCACACGCCACCGGGCGCCAGCAGCTGGCGGGTGAGGCTCACGAAGTCGGCCAGCGAGGCGAAGGCCCGGCTGGTGATGACGGGGAAGGGCTCGGCCTGCAGGGCCTCGACCCGGGCGTGCTCGCCGCGCAGGTTCTTCAAGCCGAGCTCGGCCGCGACCTGGCCGATGAAGCGGGCCTTTTTCTCGACGGTGTCGACGCAGGTGATCTTGAGCTGCTCGGGCGCGGCGATGGCAAAGGCCGCACCGGGCAGGCCGCCGCCGGAGCCGACGTCCAGCACGCGCGTGGGTTGGCTCTGTTGGCCTTGGAGGTGGCGCAGCAGGGGCGGCAGGGCGGCCAGGCTGTCCAGCAGGTGCAGCTTGAGCATGCTGTCGGGCTCGCGCACGGCGGTCAGGTTGTAGACCTTGGTCCACTTGGCCAGCAGGGCGAGGTAGTCCAGCAATTGGGTTTGCTGGGTGGCCGTGAGCGGCAGGCCGAGGGTGTCGAGGCCTTGTTTCAGTTGGGTGGGGAGGGTGGTCATGGGTGTTGTTCTTGTTGTTGTGTTGCTGTCGTTGTGAGAGCCCGCAGGGCGCTTCGCCCCTGCACCCCGACCCCCTTTTGTCTTGCCAAAAGGGGGGAAAAGCGCCCGCCCCGGCAGCCTTCGCCCCCGCCTTTGGCGGGGGTGCCCTGCGCTGCTCGCCAAGCCCGGCCCGCCCGGAACTCGCTGCATTCGCTGCGCTCATTGCGCTCAAACAACCGGCCGGAGTCAGTGCTTGAAGCGGGCGGCGCGGCCCCCCGGCTAGGCGGGGGGGCGCGGGGCGGCAAAAGGGGGGTCAACCCGCGCCCCCCCCCGCCGGGGAACCGCGCCCCAGGGTGTAGTGAGGGGGGGTC
>NZ_JAPZSY010000099.1 GCF_027532025.1 Inhella sp.
GGGGGGGGGGGGGCCCCCGGATCAGCTGTTCTTCAACAGCTCGTCGTAGGCGGTGCCGTCCATCAGCGCGTCGAGCTCGCTGGGGTTGGACAGCTTGACCTTGAAGAACCAGCCGCTGGCCAGCGGGTCGCTGTTGGCCAGGCTCGGGTCGTCGCGCAGGGCTTCGTTCACTTCGGTGATTTCGCCGCTGACGGGCATGTACACGTCGGCCGCGGCCTTCACGCTTTCGACCACGCCGGCCACTTCCTTGGGGGCGTAGGCCTTGCCAACTTCGGGCAGGTCCACGAACACCACGTCGCCCAGCGCGTCCTGCGCGTGGACGGTGATGCCCACGGTGGCGGTGCCGTCGCCGTGGACTTGGACCCATTCGTGGTCGGGGGTGTACTTGGTGCTCATGGGGTTCTCCTGGTTGGATGTCGTGGAAATGGGAATTCGACCGCGCGCTCAGCCGCGGAAATAGCGGTGCGGCGCGAAGGGCATGGGGGACACGGTCATCGGCACGCGCTTGTCGCGCACCAAGGCAAACAGCGGGGTGCCTTGGGCGGCGTGGCTCGTGGCCACGTAGCCCATGGCCACCAGGTGGCCCACGGTCGGGCCCAGGGTGCCGCTGGTGACGACGCCGACCTCGGCGCCATCGGCGTTCACAAGCTTGGCGCCTTCGCGCACGGGCAGCTTCTCGGTGCTGCTCAGGCCCACGCGCTTGCGTGCGGCCGGGGCGCTGCCGCCGGGCAGTTGCGGGTCGATCACCTCAAAGCCGGGGTAGCCGCCGGCGCGGGCGCCACCGCTGCGGCGCACCTTTTGGATGGCCCAGGTCAGGGCGGCTTCGGCGGGGGTGGTTGTGGTGTTGATGTCGTGGCCGTAAAGGCACAGGCCGGCTTCGAGGCGCAGGGTGTCGCGGGCGCCCAGGCCGATGGGCTTGACCTCGGGCTGGTCCAGCAGCAGGCGGGCGATGGCGATGGCGTCGCGCTCGTGCATGCTGATCTCGTAACCGTCCTCTCCGGTGTAACCGCTGCGGGTCAGGAACACATCGAAGGCGTCCAGCTTGAAGAAGCCGCCTTCCATGAAGGTCAGCTTTTCGACGCCAGGGGCCAAGCGGGCCAGGGCGGTCACGGCGGCGGGGCCTTGCAGGGCCAGCAGCGCGCGTTCGGGCATGGGGACAACTTGGCAGCGGCCGCTCAAGTGCTGCTGCAAGTGGGCGATGTCTTGCTCTTTGCAGCCGGCGTTCACCACCACGTACAGGTCGTCGGGGCGGCGGCAGACCATCAGGTCGTCCAGGATGCCGCCTTGCGGGTTGGTGAACAAGGCATAGCGCTGCTTGAACACCGGGAGGTCGACGATGTCGACCGGCACCAGGGTCTCCAGCATCTGGGCGGCGTCGGCGCCAATCAGGCGCACCTGGCCCATGTGGGAGACGTCGAACAAGCCGGCGTGCGTGCGTGTGTGGCGGTGCTCGGCCAGGATGCCGTCGCGGTACTGCACGGGCATGTCGTAGCCGCCGAAGGGCACCATCTTGGCGCCGAGTTCGACGTGCAAGGCATGCAATGGGGTTTGGAGAAGCGGGGCGGAGGCGGTCATGGGGAATCCCTCAGGCAAAGACAAGTCGATCCATGGAACGCCCGAAGCGCCCCGGCTTGCCCTTGCTGTCCGCTTTACCTGAGAGATTGACCGGCTGGAGTTGACCCCCGTTCGGCTTGCCCCTTCGGTGGGCGGCTTCAAAAGCGCGCCTCTCTCCAGCTCGGAACGCATCGCCTCGGGTCCTTTCGGTCCGTGCGGCCATGCGTGTGCCCAGTCCTTTTGCCTGAGCGTTCGGCCCGGGGGTGAACCCGGCCTGCGCCTTCGGCGGCCCCCAAATGCCGCGGTGGGCAACGGGGCGCTCTCCTGAGCGGGGCGCATGATACCGGCATGGATCTTTTGCGCCGTGAATTCTTCGTCAGCAACGACCGCTGGGTGGCGGTGCCCTTGGGCGCCGACGACGCCCCGGCCTTGCAAGACTTCCTGGACGCCAACCCGCTTTACAGCCAGATCGTCAATGGGCGCCCCTTTCGCCCGGGCGAGGCGCTGGAGGAAATCACCGACGTGCCGCCGTTCGCGCACCGGCAGGCCCATGCCGTGGCGGTGCTGGACCGCGCATCGGGTGCGTGGCAGGGCTTCGTGTCCTTGGTGGACGGTCTGATCGACCCGAGCGTGTGCCACATTGGCCTCTTTTTGGTGGGCAGCGCTTGGCATGGCACCGGCTTGGCCACCGAGGTCTACACGGCGGTGGAGCAACGGGCGCGCACCTCGGGCGCGCGCTGGATGCGCTTGGGGGTGGTGGTGGGCAACGTCCGGGCCGAACGCTTCTGGCGGCGCATGGGCTTTGAAGAAGTGCGCCAACGCCACGGCCAACCCTACGAGGGGCCGTCGACCTCGGTGCGCGTGCTGTTCAAGCCCTTGAGGGCGGCGGGCCGATCCGAGTACCTCGCCTGCGTCGAGCGGGACCGGCCCGACTCCCCATAATCGCGCCCGTTTTCAAACGGGGATGGGTGCGATGTTGAAGAGCCGTGCGTTGTGGATCGCCTTGGCCGTGCTGGTGCTGCTGCCCGCGCTGTACTTCTGGGCCGCCCTGAACTGGAGCTAC
Source organism: Inhella sp. (assembly GCF_027532025.1). Lineage (GTDB taxonomy): Bacteria > Pseudomonadota > Gammaproteobacteria > Burkholderiales > Burkholderiaceae_C > Inhella. The sequence continues at coordinate 2,618 of NZ_JAPZSY010000099.1, forward strand.
AGCAGCGGCGAGCGCGCCGGCTGGGTGCAGAAGCTGTCGCACAAGGGCTTCGTCTGCAAGACTTGGGAGGGCGAGCTGGCGCTGGTGAGCACACCGGGCGCGCCGGTGGAGAAGTTCGCCTTCACCTTGCACGACGACGCGGTGGCGGCCGACATCAACCGCTTGATGGGCCGCCGCGTGGCCTTGCATTACGAGCAGAAGATGGGCTTGCCCACCTCGTGCTTTGGGGAGACGCGGTACTTCGTGACCGCGGTGAAGGCCACGGACGAAGTGCAGTTGGCACCTGGGGTGGTGGTGCCGCAAAGCACGCCCCCCGCGCCCGCGGCGGCGTCGGCTACAGCGCGTTGAGCGGGATGCGTAAGTAGCTCACGCCGTTGTCGTCCGGCGGGGGGAAGGCGCCCGCCCGGATGTTGATTTGCACGGCGGGCAAGATGAGGGTGGGCATGGCTAGCGTGGCGTCCCGGGCGGTGCGCATGGCCACGAAGTCGGCCTCGCCGACGCCATCGTGCACATGGATGTTGTGGGCACGCTGTTCGGCCACGGTGGTTTCGAATCGCACGTCCCGCCCCTCGGGTGGGTAGTCGTGGCACATGAACAAGCGGGTTTCGGGCGGCAGGCTCAGCAGCTTGCGCGTGGACGCGAACAAGGCCCGCGCATCGCCGCCTGGGAAGTCGCAACGGGCGGTGCCCACGTCGGGCATGAAGAGGGTGTCGCCCACGAACACCGCATCGCCGAAGCGGTATGCCACACAGGCTGGGGTGTGCCCGGGCACGGCGATGACTTCGCCGTTCAAGGGGCCGAGCGGCACGGTGTCGCCCTCGCTGAACAAGCGATCGAACTGCGAACCGTCTTGGCGGAAGCCGGGCTCCAGGTTGAACACCCCCTTGAACACCTGCTGCACGCGGGTGATGTCACGACCAATGCCGATGCGCCCTCCCAGTTGGGCCCGGAGATAAGGCGCCGCCGAGAGGTGATCGGCATGGGCGTGCGTTTCCAAGATCCAGCGCACCGTCAGGCCTTGCTCGCGCACGTAGGCGATGACGCGGTCGGCCGATTCGTGGCTGGTGCGTCCTGACTTGGGGTCGTAATCCAGCACCGAGTCGATGACGGCGCACTCGCTGCCGGGGCCGGTGTGCACCACGTAGGTGACGGTCCAGGTGGCGGGATCGAATAGGCCGTGAACGATGGGGGAAGGGGTCATGGTGATGGCTCCGGGTCAGGGCCGCGATGGGGTGCGGTTGCTTCACTTTCGTGGTCGATAGTTTATTGACAGACAATCTACTCGTCAATAAACTGTTGGCAACCAGTCGCTCGCGTCCCAGGCTGTTCATGGCCAACAACCCTTTGAAACCCGCCGTTTCCCTGCCCAGCCAAGCCGCCGAGCAGGCTGCCCTGATGCTGAAAACCCTGTCTAACCCGGACCGGCTGCTGCTGCTGTGCCACATGACCGAAGGCGAACGCTGCGTCGGCGATTTGGAGGCGCTCACGGGCATTGCGCAGCCCACGCTGTCGCAGCAACTCACGGTGCTGCGCCGCCAGAGCCTCGTCAGCACCCGGCGCGATGGCAAGCACATCCATTACCGCCTCACCCACCCGTCGGCGCTGGCCATCTTGCAGCTTTTGCATCGGCTGTATTGCAGCGACTCGGCTCAACAACCCACCCCTACGGACACACCCAACGAGGCCATCCCATGACGATCGATTGGAACCATTTCACCCCTTGGTCTGCTGGGATCGGCGGCGTGTTGTTGGGCTTGGCGGCGGCCGCCTTCGTGCTGCTCAACGGGCGCATCTTGGGCATCAGTGGCATCGTGGGAGGGCTGTTGAGGCCAACCGCCGGCGACACGGGTTGGCGGCTGTCGCTGTTGGCTGGCGTGGCCGCAGCCCCCTGGGTGGCGCAGGGCCTGGGCCAGACCACGGCTTGGTGGCCCGCGCAGGCCGCGCCGCGCATCGACGCCGGGTGGGCCCTGGTGGTGTTGGCGGGTTTGTTGGTGGGCGCCGGAACGCGCTATGCGTCCGGCTGCACCAGTGGACACGGGGTGTGCGGCCTGTCGCGCCTGTCGCCCCGTTCCCTGGTGGCGACGCTGAGCTTCATGGCGGCGGGATTTGTCACGGTGGCCCTGCTTCGTCACGCGTTTTGAGGGAGGCGTCATGACACACCGCATCGTCGATTTTTTGGTGGGCCTGCTGTTTGGCCTGGGCTTGCTGTTGTCGGGCATGACCGACCCCGCCAAGGTGCAGGGCTTCTTGGACGTGTTGGGCCCGTGGGACCCTTCACTGGCCTTCGTGATGGGTGGCGCCATTGCCGTGGGCACGGGCGCTTTCGCGCTGGCGCGACGCCGCACCGTGGCCTTGCTGGGCGGCGCCATGCGCCTGCCCACGGCGCAGCAGATCGACCGCCCACTGGTGCTGGGGTCCATGGCTTTCGGCGCCGGTTGGGGCTTGGCGGGGTTTTGTCCCGGGCCGGCCTTGGTGGTTGCCGCCGCCGGCGAACCCAAGGCCGTGGCTTTCGTTCTGGCCATGCTCGTGGGGATGGCCGGCTACGAGGCCTTGCAAGCCTACTCCCGTCGCTCCAGCGCCCCCACGCCACCCGCTGCACCCGGCGCTGGCGATGCTTGAGCGCTGGCCGCCTCGGCTGTGGGCGCAGGGCTACAACCGCGCCACCTTGGGCGCCGATGCCCTGGCGGCGCTGATCGTCACGGTCATGCTGATCCCCCAGAGCCTGGCCTACGCCATGCTGGCGGGATTGCCACCCGAAGTCGGGCTGTATGCCAGCGTGGCGCCTTTGGTGGCTTACGCCTTGTTGGGCAGCAGCCGCGTGCTGGCCGTCGGCCCGGTGGCCGTGGTGTCGTTGATGACCGCCACGGCCCTGGGCGATGTGGCCGCTCCCGGCACGCCTCAGTACGTGGCGGCCGCGCTGACGCTGGCCCTGTTGTCCGGCGGGCTGCTGCTCTTGATGGGCGCCCTGCGCCTGGGCGTGCTGGCGCACTTCCTCAGCCACCCGGTGGTGGGGGCGTTCATGTCGGCGTCCGCGCTGCTGATTGCCGCGGGGCAGCTCAAGTCCCTGCTGGGCATCTCGGCCAGCGGCACCGCGCTGTGGACCTTGGCCCCGTCGCTGTGGATGCACCTTGGCCAATGGCACGGACTGACGAGCCTGGTGGGCTTGGGCAGCCTGCTGTTCCTGGGGCTGATTCGCAGCCGCTTGAAGCCTGCCTTGTTGCACCTTGGCATCGGTGCGCGCTGGGCCGACGCGGCGGTCAAGACCGGGCCGATCGTGGCGGTGGTGGGCACCGCCGTGTGGAGCTGGGCGGTCGATGCGGCGGAGCAGGGCGTTCGGGTGGTGGGTCACGTTCCCCAAGGTTTGCCGCCGCTGACGCTGCCAGGCTGGGACCCAGCCCTGTGGCAGGCGCTGTGCTTGCCCGCGCTGTTGATCAGCGTGGTGGGGTTTGTGGAGTCGGTCTCGGTCGGCCAAACCCTTGCCGCCAAGCGGCGCCAGCGGGTGGAGCCGAACCAAGAACTGCTGGCCTTGGGAGCGGGCAATGTGTCGGCCGCGTTCACAGGCGGCATGCCCGTGACGGGGGGCTTCGCCCGATCGGTCGTGAACTTTGACGCCGGCGCCCAAACGCCCCTGGCGGGCGTGCTCACCGCCGGCGGCATCCTGTTGGCCAGCCTGCTGCTGACGCCGGCGCTGTTTCACCTGCCGCAGGCCACTTTGGCAGCCACCATCACGGTGGCGGTCTTGTCCCTGGTGGATCTCGGCTTGTTGAGGCGCACGTGGCGCTACGCCAAGTCGGACTTCTCGGCAGCGGTCGCCACCCTGGGAGGCACCTTGTTGTTGGGCGTAGAAACGGGTTTGGTGCTGGGGGTGGGGCTGTCGCTGGCCTTGCACCTGATCCGAACCAGCCGCCCCCACATCGCCGAGGTCGGCTGGGTGCCAGGCACCGAGCACTTCCGCAACGTGCTGCGCCACGCGGTGCGCGTCAGCCCCAGGCTGCTGAGTTTGCGGGTGGACGAGAGTTTGTACTTCGCCAACTCCCGCACCCTGGAAGACCGCATCAACGCCGCGGTGGCCGAACGCCCCGCGCTGGAATTCGTGGTGCTGCAGTGCTCCGCCATCAATGACATCGACGCCAGCGCACTCGAGAGCCTCGAAGCCATCGAGCGGCGCCTGCAAGAGGCGGGTGTGCAACTGCACATGAGCGAAGTGAAAGGGCCGGTGATGGACCGCCTGCTCAAGACCGAATTCGCTCAGACAATGCAAGGCCGCTGGCACCTGACCCATTTCATGGCCGTGAAAGCCCTCACGCCCGAGGTGTGCGACGACGCCAGCCCCCAAGCGCCACCCACGCCCCCCGTCACCAAGGACCCCCAAGCATGCCGACCCGACGCCAATGGATGACCACCGAAGCGGTGAAGGTGGCGGCCCTGTTGGCGGCCACCGGCCTGCTGCCCGACACCGCCCTGGCCGCCTGGAACGCAGGCGCGTTCGATGCCCGCTCGGTGGTCGATGCCATGAAGGCCTTGGGGCGGGCGGCTCCCGTGGCCAGTGGCGACATCACCCTGACGGCGCCTGACATTGCGGAAAACGGGGCTTCGGTGCCTGTCTCCCTCTCGACCCGGCTGCCAGGCGTGAAGCAAATGGCGCTGTTGGTCGAAAAGAACCCCAACATTTTGGTGGCGGTGTTCGACCTGGGCGACGGCATGGAACCCGACATCAGCACCCGCATCAAGATGGCAGAGTCGTCCAACGTGGTGGCCGTTGCGGTGATGGGCGACGGCCGAGTGTTGTTCGCCCAACGCGACGTCAAAGTGACCCTGGGCGGCTGCGCCGCTTGACGGACCGGCTCCAGGCGAAATCAAGAAAGCATTCCCCATGGCTGAAACGATGCGCATCCGCGCGCAGTGGACCCCGGAGCGAACGACGATTCGCATCCTGATGCACCACGACATGGAATCGGGACAACGCAAAGACGCCCAGGGACGCACCATCCCGGCCTGGTTCATCCAGGAGGTGGCGATCGGACTCAATGGACGCCCCGTGCTTCAAGCCCAGTTCGGCCCGTCCATGGCCAAGAACCCTTTCCTGCAGTTCCACCTGAAGGGCGGGAAGGTGGGCGACAAACTCAGCGTCACCTGGCGTGACAACCGCGGCGCGACGCGCACGCAAGAAGCGGCCCTGGCCTGAGCGAAGACCAGACTGGCCAGCGCCACCCCCAGCGTTGCTTCAGGCCTTGGCCGCCAGCATGTCGTTCCAAATGTTGGTGGCCCAACTGAGGGCGTAGCGCCCTTCGAGTTCGCTGGCTGCGGCAGAAACGCCGCCCGAGCCGGGCACCGGCTTGAAGACCTTGTCGGCGGCGTCGTACTGGTGCACCGAGGCCACGTGAACGACCTCGCGGGCGGTGACGAAGCTGTAGCAGGTATTCATCACCACGGGCGTGCTGTTCACCGACTCCCCCTTGAGCAACTGGATGATGGCCGCCGCCGCCACCTTGGCGTGCTGGTTGGCCATGTGGCCCGACTTGGGCATGCCTGGGGCGGAGAACGTCGCGTCGCCCAGCACGTGCACGCCCGGCACCGCCGTGGACTCCATGGTGAGCCAATGGACGCCCGACCACCGCTGATTCACGGTGATCAGCCCCGCGTTCTTGGCGATGTCGCCCGCCCGCTGGGGCGGCACCACGTTCAGCACGTCGGCCTTCACATCCTCGAACTCCAGCTTGGCCACCTTGCCGTGCACCTCTTTCAGTTCCGAGTTGGCGCGGTACTCCAAGATGCCCGCGTAATGCTGGGCAAACGCCTTTTCAAACAGCGCCTTCTTGGACTGAACCTCGGGGTTCGCGTCCAGCACCAGCACCTTGCTCTTGGGCTTGTGCTGCTTGAAGTAGGCCGCCACCATGCAGGCACGCTCGTAAGGCCCCGGCGGGCAGCGATAAGGGGCCTTGGGGATGCTCAGCGCATACACCCCGCCGTCGGGCATGGCTTCCAACTGTCGCCGCAGTGACAGGGTCTGCGGACCGGCTTTCCACGCGTGCGCCACGTCGCCGCTGTCGAGGGCGGCTTGCAAGCCAGGGATGGCGTCGGTCATGAAATCCACGCCAGGCGACACGATCACGCGGTCGTAAGGCAATTCCTGGCCGCCCGCCAACCGCACCTTGCGGGCAACAGTGTCCAGGCCGGTCACTTCGCCTTGCACCACCTTCACGCCCAGCGCCTTCAGCCCGTCGTAGCCGCGCGTGATGTCGGCGATGGGCTTGAACCCTCCGACGACGAGGTTCGAAATGGGGCAGGAAATGAACTGCGGGTTGCGCTCCACCAAGGTGACGTCGATGGCGCCCCCCCACAGGCGCAGGTACCGAGCCGCCGTGCTGCCGCCAAAGCCCCCACCCACCACCACCACACGGCCCAGCGTCGGCCCATGGGCCGGCGTGGCGCAGGCGCTCAGGCCGCTCAACAAGGGCAGGGCGCCCCAGGCGGCGGCACCGGCGAGGAGTTGCCGGCGGCCGGCGTTGCGTCGTTCGGTCATCGTCGGCTCCTCAGGGTTTCGCGGGGGTTTGAGCGGCAAAGTACTGGGCAATCAACCGAATCTGATCGTCGGTGTACCCCTTGGCGATCTGGTGCATGATGGTTCCAGTCATGGCGCCGGTCTTGTAGGCCGTGAGCACCGCCACCATGCCGTCTGCGGGCCAGCCGGCCAAGGGCTTCATGTCACCCTGGGCGCGGCCGTTCGTCCCGTGGCAGTTGGCGCACGTGGCGGCCAGGTTGCGCGCCAACAGGGCGTCGGCCGGCGGCGTTTGGGCCAGGGCCATCGAACTCAGTGACACGGCGGCCAGGGTCGCGGCCAGTCGCAGGGTGGGGCGGATGGGGCTCATGCGGGTTGCCTTCCCGAGGTGGGGGGTGGAGAAACATCCCGCGGACGTGCTCAATGGGCAGAGGGCAGGATGGCGCAACCGCGAATGTTGCGTCAATTTGGAGTGGCGGCGCGCTGCAAATGGCGAATCAGCACTTTCCGTGGGCGCATGTCCGCGCGCGCGCTCCTGAGGCTCACCCTCCGCGCAGCCACATGTCGGCAAAGGCACCCAGATTCGGGTGTTGAGAATCGACGTGCTGCAGGTCTGGCCCCGTGTTGGGCGATCCATTCGGCTCCCGCATGACCAAGGCCTTGTGGATGGCAGGATGAACGCCCCGGTGGTAAGGCAGGTAGTCGTCCACGAAGGCGACGGGCTTCAACCGAGCCAAGGCCTCCGCTTTGGGGCTGACGTCCACGGCCGTGTGGCCCGTCGCGACCAGTCCGTCCAGGGGAAAGCCCAGCGCCGACAAATTCGTCTCCCGCGCCGCGGCGAACTTTGAATCGACGGCGGACACGCAGACCAAGCGAAAGCCTCCAGCCACCAATCGCTGGCAGGCGTCGAGGGCGCCCGGCAGCGCGGGAACCGAACTCCAAAATGTTTCGTCGAAGCAAGCCCGCAGGGTCTCCAGGCCGGCCCCCGACAGCCGTTGAACATCCCAACGGTCGATGGGCCAGTAGGCCTTCGGGTCACGCAACGCCGGGCGTGCGCCGAAAGCGCGCTCCCAGGCACTGGCGTAGGCCTGGTGGAAGTCGAGCAAGACGCCGTCGGCGTCCAAAGCGATCAATGGGTTCATGGCCGGGATGTACCACAGCGGCGTTTACGCAACTGAATTTGCCCATGATTTGGGGCGTCGGATGAAGGCGTCTTCCCAGGGCAGCCAGAGCAGCGCTGCAAGTGAATTTGACGATGCCTTGCAAGTGAAATTGGTAAAAACTGCGCGAATCAACTAACTTTGCCCATGTTCAGACGCATGCAGGAGCGTCCCGGATGGCAAGTTCAGCCAGGATCGGATCGAGGCGAGGCCACGTCGCTGCCGTGGACCTGGAGCAGTGGCCGGAAGTCGACCAAGACGCGCTTTCGGACAGTCGCCGATCGATCTACCTAAAGCGTCGACAGGCGGTGACCCTGTACCTGGCTGGCGCTTCTGACGCTGATCTGAAGCGAGAAACCGGCATTCCACTGCACATGGTGCACCGGCTGATCACCCGCCGCTGCCTTGCACAACACCCCGACGGAACCCTGATGGGCTGGCGTGGAGCCTTGCCGTTCTACCGAGTTGGGCCCTACACCCGCATCAACGCCCCGGTCATCAAAACCGCCACGGGCGGCGGCAGCGCAGGGGCGATGAAGTGGCTGTTCGAGTCGCCAGGCGGCGCCGAACTACAAGCGCGCTTCGACAAGAAAATCCTAAGCCGAGCAGCCAAGCTTGCGTCCACCAAGCGGCCGAAGCAGGAGCTCTTTCAGTGGTTTCTGAAGCAACTGCGAGAGGCGGGATACGAAGGGCGCGGCGAATGGCCTTTCAATGTCGCGAGGCTGGGTTGCGTCAGCATCTACCGATACATCGACCGGGTTCTGGACGAGAACCCTCGGCGTCAACGCCAGCTTTTGGGGGGCGATGAAGCAGAGCGGAAGGCTCGCGCCGGTGACGGAACCCGTCGGCCTGACCTGAAGGTTTTTCAGCGGGTCGAGTGCGATGCACACAAGCTCGATGCCCGCATGGTGGTCTTGGTGCCATCCCCACACGGGGGGCACGAGCCTCGAAAGATTCACCGCATCTGGGTCGTCGTCATCATCGAGGTCGCGACTCGTGCCGTTCTTGGGTACCACCTCAGTCTCCGATGGGAGTGCAGCGCTGAGGACGTACTTCGGGCGGTCAAGAGCGCTTTGTCGCGCTGGGATCGCCGTGAAATTCATTGGAGCAAGGAAACCTACGTTGACTCAGCGGCTTTGCCATCTGCTCACGACGAGCGATACATCGGGGCCTGCTGGGACGAGTTCAGCGTTGACGGTGCATTGGCCAACATCTGCCAACGGGTGGAGCGGCAACTGCACGAAGTCGTTGGGGCGAACATCCTCAAACCCCAGGACCCCAACAGCTTCAGCCATCGCCGCAGCAAGGACGATCGGCCATTCATTGAGTCATTCTTTCGGCAACTCGCAGGCGGTGGCTTCCACCGGTTGGCAACGACCACGGGCAGCAAGCCTGCCGACAAGCGTGGGTC